>DASREC010000482.1:0-10760 GCA_035652295.1 Polyangia bacterium | reverse complement strand
TTGATGCGCGCCTCCAGCACGTCGTAGCGCTCCTCGCGCTGCGAGCCGCCGATGATCTCGCCGAGCTGCGGCACCAGCACGTCCATCGCGCGCACCGTCTTGCCGTCGTCGTTGAGCCGCATGTAGAACGCCGCGATGTCGGCCGGGTAGTCGGTCAGGATCACCGGCTTCTTCAATTGCTTCTCGGTGAGCCAGCGCTCGTGCTCGGTCTGCAGCGGCAATCCCCACTGAACCGGATTCTCGAACTTCTCGCCCGACGCCGTCAGCAGCTTGACCGCCTCCGAATACGTCATGCGCTCGAACGGCGTATTGAGAATCGTCTCCAGATTGGCCTTCAAACCCGGTTGAATCCTCTGGTCCAAAAACGCCACGTCCTCTTCGCAATTCTCCAGCGTGGCCTTTAATGTGTACTTTAGAAACGCCTCGGCGACCTCACTATTGCGCGTGATGTCGGCGAACGCCATCTCGGGCTCGACCATCCAGAACTCGGCGAGGTGGCGCGTGGTGTTCGAGTTCTCGGCGCGGAACGTCGGCCCGAACGTATAGATGTTGCCGAGCGCCATCGCGTAGATCTCGCCCTCGAGCTGCCCCGACACCGTCAAATGAGTCTGTTTGCCGAAGAAGTCCTGCGCCCAATCCACTTCGCCTTTGTCGTTCTTGGGCGGCTGTTTCAAATCGAGCGTCGTGACTTGAAACATCGCGCCCGCGCCCTCGCAATCGGAGCCGGTGATGATGGGCGTGTGGATATAAACGAAACCCTGCGATCTAAAGTAATCGTGAATCGCCAGGCTGAGCGTATTGCGAATGCGCATCACCGCGCCGAACGTATTGGTGCGCGGGCGAAGATGCGCGATCGTCCGCAGATAATCGAACGAATGATTCTTTTTCTGCAAAGGATAATTGGCGTCCGACCAGCCGTGCACCTGCACGCCGCTCGCGTGCAGCTCCACCGATTGTCCCTTGCCCGGGCTCTCGACGACGGCGCCGGTCACCGACACGCACGCGCCGGTCTGGAGCTTGAGCACTTCCGATTCGTAATTGGCCAGATCGTTTTTGACGACCACCTGTAGATTCTTCAAACACGAACCGTCATTGACCTCCAAAAACGAAAACCCGCCTTTGGAGTCGCGCCGCGTGCGAATCCAGCCATTGACGGTCGCCTGCGTACCGACCGGCGCGGTCTTCAATAACGTTTGAATCCGAACCGACTGCATGGGAGCTCCTTACATCAAGGCGCCGACGACCTGCGCGATCACGTTGAGCACCTGCGCCGTGATGGCGATCCCGGTCTTGGCGTTCTGAATGGTGTTGGCCAGATCTTGAAGCTGCTTGTTGGCGTCCGCCAGCTGCCCGACCGCCTTGGCCACGTCGTCGTCGGTGGCTTTGACGTCGGCGGCGATCACGTCCTGGATCGCGTGCGTCACCTGCTCGCGCTTGTGAATGAGGTCGGTGAGCGTCTGCGCTCCGTCGGCGTCGCCGGGCGCGGGGCTGGTGTGGATGATCAGCCTGGTGAGCGCCGAGCGCGTCTCGAACAGCTTTTGCAGTATGTCCACTTTGTTCATGGCGTCCCCAGGCTGGCTGCGATTTGCGCGCGAAAGTAGGCCGCGTCGGCGATCACCGCGGCCGCGAAGCCGCCCATCTTCTTCAAGTCGTCGGTGCGGATGGCGCCGTCGCCGTCGCCGGCGCTGCGTAACGCGTTGTGCGCGGCTTTGAGATCTTGAATCACCTTCTTGGTGGCGTCGATGCTGTGGCGGTAATAACGCAGCCGCGCCTCCCAGTGCGCCGCGAAGTCGTAATAGGCGATTCCGCGCACCGGATCGGCGAGCGCGCCCTTGGCGCCGAGGCCGCCCTCGATCTCGTCGAGCACCTCACCGAGCGTCTCGGTCAAGTCGAGCAACTGTAGCTCGCCCGACGCGTCGACGTACGCCAGCAGTTTATCCAATACTTTTTGAAACGCGGGATCGGCGGCGCCGATGTCTTTGCGCAGATCATTGGCGACTATTTTGGACAATAGAAAGTCGGTGAACATCGTAATGGGCGTGCCCACGCCCGCGATCGCGCCGGTGTAGCCGGCCGCGCCGCCGCCGCCGATCTTCTGCGTGAGCTGCGCCGCCGACGAGGCGACCGAGCGCAGGTCGTCGCCCTGGAACTGGCCCTGGCCGACCACCGACTGCAGCGCCCAGCCGTAGGCGATGATCACCTGCAGGCCGTTGCGGTGCGCGCCGTCGGCGGCTTCGATCGCGCCGCAGTGATCGGCCCACGAGTTCGTGCCGCCGCTCTTGTCGGTCCACCACACCGAGCGCAAAGGCGCGGCGCCGAACGACGCCTCGGCGCCGTACTCGGCTTTCAAGCGCGGCAGGAGGTACGCGAGATCGGCGCGATCGCGGCAGAGCTGCGTCGACAGATCGAACGCGCTCGCCAGCGAGCCGGCGCCCTCGCGCGCGGCGACGGCGAATTGCCCAGTGGCTTGCAGG
Organism: Polyangia bacterium; assembly: GCA_035652295.1. Taxonomy (GTDB): domain Bacteria; phylum Myxococcota_A; class Polyangia; order Palsa-1104; family Palsa-1104; genus DASREC01. Next base: position 8,286 of record DASREC010000482.1, on the reverse strand, counting down.
TAGGCGGTGGCGCAGCCGCTCGCGAAGAGCGCGGTCGAAGCCACGAGCCAGGCACGCGACATGACCGCTGAGCATAGAGGGGCGGGCGGCGCAGTTCAATTGGAGAGTGACGCCAGGCCGACCCACGCGAACGAGGCCGCGACGGCGGCGAGGCCGGCGGCGGGGAGCGCATCGCCGCGCGCCATCGCCAGCGCTGCGCACGCTGCGTAGCCGAGCGCCAGCGCCAGCTCGATCAGCGTCCAGCCGCTGCGCGGCGCGCGATAGCCGGCGTCGCGCGCAGCAGCCAGCGGCGCGCCCGACTGCGATGGGCCCGACTTCGGCGTGCGCGCCCACTCGGAGCGGCGCGACAGCAGCGCGGCCGACAGCTCGAGGCTCAAGCCGAGCGACAGCGCCATGACCACCGGCGCGAGCACGAACGCCGCGCCCGGCGCGCGGCCGAGCCGCGTGAACGCCGCGCCGTAGTACGCGCCGACGGAGAGCCAGACCAGCGCCAGGATCGCCGGCCACGCCCACGGCCAATCGACGAGCGGGCGAATCACGCCGAGCGCGGTCAGCGGCAGCCACGCGACCAGCGCGACCAGGAGCGGCTGGCGCGCGTGACGCAGCAGGTGCGCCGCCATGGCGACGCGATCGCGGCCCGACACGCCCGCGGGCGGCCGCGCGATCCGCCGCGCCAGCGAGCGCAGCACCTGCCCCGCGCCGCGCACCCAGCGCGCCTGCTGCGCGCGAAACGCCGCCATCGTCGACGGCAGCTCGGTCTCGACCGCCGCCTCCGCGAGCTGCCGCCCGCGAAATCCGGCGAGCTGCGCGCGATACGAGAGATCGAGATCCTCGGTCACCGACGCGCTGCTCGACGGCCCGAGCCAACCGCCCGCCGCCTCCAGCGCCGAGCGGCGCCACACGCCGCCCGAGCCGTTGAACTGCAGCGGCCGCGCGAGCGCCGACAGCCGCGGCTGCTCGATCAGCATCAGCCCGTCGAGGATCAGCGCCTGCACGCGCGTCACCAGCGAGCGCGCCTCGTTCTCGAAGCTCCAGCGCGCCTGCGAGAAGCCGAGCGACGCGTCGCCTAGTAATGGAGGCACCAGGCGCGCGAGCAGGTCGCGCGGCGGCACGCTGTCGGCGTCGAGCACGGCGATGAATTCGCCGCGCGCCGTCGCGAGGCCGTGCGCGAGATTGCCCGCCTTGAACCCGGCGCGCGACTCGCGGCGGATCACTTTGACGTCGTGGCCGGCGGCGCGCAGCTCGGCGGCCACGCGATCGACGATCGCGCGCGTGTCGTCGTCGCTGTCGTCGAGCGCCTGCACCTCCAGCCGATCGCGCGGCCAGTCGAGCGCGCACGCCGCGCGCAAGACGCGCTCGGCGACGTAGCGCTCGTTGCGGATCGGGAGCTGCACGGTCACGACGGGAAAGTCGGCGAGCGCAGGCGGCGCATCCGACGCCAGCGGGCGGCCCCAGCCCCAGCGCGCCAGGCGCAACAGGTGCGCGCTCGCCGCCGCCAGCAGCGCCCAGAGGGCGAGCTGGCCGAGCGAGATCACGATCGCGAGCGCGGCGCGCACGGCCGCGTCATAGCGCAAGAGGCGGCCGGCCGCTAGCGCGCGGGCGCGAACGCGCCGTCGAGCGCGGGGGCGAGCAGCGTGCGCGCGACGTAGCGCGAGCCGGCGGTGGTGAGGTGGCCGGCGTCGAACGCGATCAGATCGGTCGAGAGATCGTCGCCGACGAGCGCCAGGCAGCCGCCGGCGTCGCACAGCCGATCCATCATGGGAACGAAGCGCACGTCGCTCGCGGCGAAGTGCGCGGCGAACGCCTTGTCGACGTCGAAGAAGCGCCGGTCGACGCCGACCGCGGTGCGCGCGGGCACCGCCTCGCCCCGCGCCAGGTAGCTGCGCTGAATGACCTTGGGTAGCGTCGGCTCCCACATCGGCAATTCGCCGGCGATCACCACGCGCTTTACGCCCGCGGCTTTGATGCGTTCCATCGTGTGGTCGAGCTGCGCAAAGAACCCTTCGCTTTGATAACCATAGAACCAGATCCCCTCTAGAACCACGACTTGTGGCTTTAAAATCTCAATCTGTTTTATGGCGAACTCATTGGCGGCGGCACAGTGCGGTCGATTGGCCGGCGCGAAGCCGAGCACCGGCAGGCAGCTCGAGGCGTTGAGCCGCGCGATGCGCACCGACGGGCCGAGCTGCTCGCGCAACCCCGGATAGAGGTGCCGCGCGAACGAGTCGCCCCACAGCAGCACGGTCGGGCCGCCGCTCGCCGCATAGCAATCTTCATCGAAACGTTCGGGTCCTTCGTCGGGCTGAAGAAAGCAATGTCCATAGTGACTGAACTCGGTTTCGTAGGTGGCGTAGGCGGCGATGACCGCCATCTTCTTTTGCGCGGCGGTCAAGAGCGCGCCGCGGCTGGTGAGCCAACCGACGGCGCCGAGCGCCGCCAGCAGCGACAGCGCCAACGTCACATAGCCGCGCGCGCGGCGCAGCGGGGCGGCGCCTTGGAACAGCCGCGTCTGCGCGAAGCGCTCGATGAAGCGCCAGGTGAGCCACGCCAGCACGAATGACAGTGCCACCGCGGCGAGACGGATCGCGGGGCTCGGCGTCGTGTCCGCGCGCAGCCGCGCGATCGACAGCAGCGGCCAGTGCCAGAGATACAAAGGATAGCTGATGAGGCCAATGAGCACGGCCAACGGATTGGACAGCACGCGGCGGTTGATCCACGCGGTCGGCCCGGCGGAGATGAAGAGAAACGCCGCCACCGTCGGCACCAGCGCGCGCCAGCCGGGATAGGGCTGCGTGCGATCGTAGAGGAATGAAACGGCGAGCAGCGCCGCCGCCGCAATGACGACTTTGAGGTTTGCAAAGCGCGGCGCTGTTTGTGGACTGTGCTGTTCCCACCACGCCAGACCGCAACCGATCAGCAGCTCCCAGAAGCGCGTCGGCAATAGATAGAACTCGGTGCGCCAGAGATTGGCGCCGAGCGAGAGCGCCAGCAGGCCGCCGACGAGAAACGCGATGTTCAGGCGGCGGCGATACCAGAGCGCCAATAACATTGGCCACAAGAGATAGAACTGCTCTTCAATCGCCAGTGACCATAAGTGCAAGAGCGGTTTCAGCTCGGCGGCGGTGTCGAAATAGCCGGCCTGTTTCCAGAGCAGGAAGTTGGACGTGAAGGTCGCGCCGGCGAGGATGTGCTGGCCCAGGCCTTCGAACTCGTCGGCGAGCAGCGTATAGCGGCCGAGCAGCCAGACCGCGAGCAGCATGGTGACCAGCGCGGGCGCGATGCGGCGGAAGCGGCGCGCGTAGAAGCTCAATAGCGAGAACTCGCCCGCCGCCAGATCGCGCAAGAGGATGCCGGTGATCAGATAGCCGGAGATGACGAAGAACACGTCGACGCCGACGAAGCCGCCGGGCACGCGCTTGGGAAACGCGTGATAGGCCACGACCAACAGCACCGCGACCGCGCGCAGGCCGTCGATGTCGGGGCGATAGTGCGCGGGTTTGTGGTGCGCCACGTTCAGCTGCCGGTGGTGAGGACCCGCAAGGTGTGGCGCAGTCGATTGACGATGCGCTTCGACACCGACGAGATCGGGCGCGAGCGGCGCTCGGCCTCGGCGCGCGCGGCGGCTTCACGCGCGGCGCGCTCCTCCTCGGCGCGCACGCGCGCGGCGTGCTCGGCTTCGGCGCGCTCCAGCTCGACGCGATAGCGCTCGGCGTGCGCGGCCGGCGCGCGCACGTGCGGCGTCTGGTACAGCGGCTCGGGCGGGCTCGCCGCGGACGTGCCGGCGTCGAACAGCCGGTCGACATAGGCTCTGAACTGCGCCAATCCCACGCCGAGCGCGCGCTCGCGCATGAACGCCTTGCCGGCTTCGCTCATGCGCCGCAAACGCGGCTCGTCGCTCAAGAGCCCGATGATCGCGTGCGCCACCGACTCGGCGGTCGGCTCGGCCAGCGCGATCGCGCCGCTCGGTAGATCGTAGCGCGTGTTCTCGCCGAACACGTCCACCACCGGCAATCCCGCCGCCATCATCTCGAACGGAATGCGCGACGGATTGGTGGTGCTGATGCAAAGCCCCACCTGCGATTGATTGTAGAGGACATTGCAGTCTTCAATCGACAGCAGTCCTTGATTGTGAAAACCGAACGGCACGTGCGCGCGGTCGTCGTGGCCATAGAGGCGGATCTTCACGTCGGGGAGCACGCGCGCGACGATGGCCAGCGCCTGCGCGCCGAGCAAGCTGCAGCGGCGCGGCTTGTCGGGTTGATACAGAAAACAGACGCTGCGCTCGCGGCGCGCGCCTTCAATGGGGCGATAGACGTCGAGATCGGCGCAGAAGTCGAAGAAGCCGGCGTTGGTGCCATACTCGTCTTTGAGGCGCCGCGCCAGCCAACGCCCGATGGTGATCGACTCGAAGCCATAGCGCAGCGTGTTCTGCGCGGCGAGGTATTGATCGCCCATCGGTTGAAACGCCGCTTCGAAGTCTTGAACGAAGTAGGCTTTGACCGCTTTGGTCTGTAAACGCCTCAGTGGAATCGCGGTGAACCACGCGGTGGCAAAGATCAGCTCGGCATCGGCCGCGTCGAAGCCGAGATGAAACGTCGCCGGCACCGCGCCGAAGTACGACTCGATCAACCGCCGCCCCTCGTCCGCCGTCGCGTACGACGGCGCGACGCCGTTCATCGCCGGCTCCAGGTACACGTGACAGTCGTGTCCCGCCTCCGCCAGCGTAGTGACCTTTTGAAAGATGGTGCGGTGCCCGCCCGAGCCTTTCAGCGGGTGCGGCACGAGCCAGGCGATGCGTCTACCCATTAGTGCGGATCAGCCCGAATCTGGTCCCGAGGTTCCAGACTTTATCCTTGAAATAGCTGAACGCGGTTTGATGGCGGTTTCCCAGGTTGCCGATGTTGTGAATCGGCCCGCCGATGTCTTCCAGGCTCTTCGACACATTGACCAGAAAGCCCAACCCCACTTTGCCTTCACTGAGGTCTTTTCTGAGCAGCTCGTTGCGCACGCGCGCTTCATAGCGGCGAATGGTCAATCCGCCCGAGCCGATGACGCTGTTGGTGTACGCGCCCTCGGCCGACGACACGCGCTGGTGATAGCGCGCCAGCGGCTTGGGCACGACGCCGATCTCGTAGCGCGAGAGGAAGCGCAGGTTGAACTCCCAATCGCCGCAGACGGGGAGATCCTCGCGATAGTAACCAATGTCGGCCAGCACGCTGCGGCGATAGAGGAACGAGATCGGCGGGAATGGATTGTTGGCCGCCAGGCGGAACAGCGTGACGTTCTCCATCCAGTCGTTGACCGGCGCGACGTCGAGCGGGACGATCACCTCGTTGGCGATGCGCTCCTGCACGCGCACGCTGTGGGTGATCACGCCGGCCGACGACGGCTCGTGCGCCACCGAGTCGAGATAGGCGGTGGTCTGGGCGAGGAACTCGGGCGCCCAGGTGTCGTCGTCGTCGTGGATCACCACGTAGTCGCCGCCCGCCTGGCGCAAGCCGACGTTGGACGCCGCCTCCATGCCGAGCGAGCGCGGGTTGTGGATCACGCGCGTGCGCGCGCGCCGCGAATCGCCGCGCGCCGCCACCACCTCGTCGACCGGCGCCGGCTCGCCGCCGTCGTTCACGATCACGTGCTCCCAGTCGCCGAACGTCTGTTCGTCGACGCTCTGCAACGCCCGTTTGAGCAGCAGGACGCGATTTTTGGTGCGGGTGATGATTGATACTTTGGGCATGTCCTTCCAGCTCGCGATCTGCGGCGTCTTTACCATATTTCCCGTCGCTCGGCGATCCTGCTAGGCTGTGCGGTCGAAATGGCGGATTTCTGGTATCGCTTCGGCTACGAGAACGTCGGAGTGCTGTACGTCGGCTTCGTCGATTGGCTCAGGCGGCGCATGGCGGCCGACGGGATCGATCGCGCGTTCTTCATCGCGCGCGACGGCTGGATCATCCACAACGTCTACTCGCGCATGGTGGCGGTGGAGAGCGGGCCGCCGGGCGCGTACCTCTATGGCTCGCGGCGCGCGCTCAACGTTCCCGCGATCACCGCGCTCGACGCCAAGGCGCTCGACTTTCTGACCAGCGGCTCGAGCCGCATGACGGTGGCGCAGTTCGTCGGGCGGCTCGGGCTGTCGGTCGAGGAGCACCGCGCGGCGATCCTCGACGGCGGTTTCCAGAGCGTCGATCAGCCGCTGGTGCCGGGCTCGGACTTTTATCTGCTGCGCCGCTTGTATCAAAAGCTGTCGGAGCCGATCTTGCGCGTCGCCGCCGAGGAGCGCGAGGCGATGATCGCGCACTTTCGCCGGCTCGGGCTGCTCGACTGCGCGCGGCCGGGGCTGGTCGATCTCGGCTGGCACGGCACGCTGCAGCGATCGGTCGAGCGGATGCTGGCGCTCGCCGGGGTCGAGGCGCGGCCGAGGGGCTATTACCTCGGGACGTTTCCGCGCGCGCGCGAGCTCGAGAACGGCGGGCAGAGCATGGTCGCGTACCTGTGCGAGAACGGTGAGCCCGAGCGGCTGTGGCGCATCATTCGCGCGTGCGTCGAGCTGTTCGAGTTCGCGTTCGCCGCGCCGCACGGCAGCGTGGTGCGCATGCAGCGCGCGGCGGCGTCGCAATCGGCGTCGGATGAAGACGTCGAGCCGGTGTTCGCGCCGCACGACGCCGAGCCGGAGGACCGCCGCAAGGCCGAGCGCGCGCAGGAGGGCGCGCTGGCGTTCGTCGACGATTGGCTGCGCGGGGCGCGCGCGCCGGTCTCGCCCGAGGCGGCGGTGCGGCCGATGGAGCGCGTGCTGACGCGCCCGACGCGCACCGAGGCGCGGCGGCTGGGCGATCTGCGCCACGCCGAGGGCTTCGGCAGCGTGTTCGTGCGCCGCCACATCGCGCGCCCGCCGTCGCTGGCGCAGGTCCTGGAAAACCCGCGCGCGATCTTCGAAGGCTTTGGTACGTCGTTCTGGCGTGAAGGCTACAAGACTCGTTTGATGGGCACCAACCCGACGGTGCGGCGATTGGCCGACCTGGCGGCGCGTCGTTTGAGAATAAGAGGCTATTGAGATCGATTAAGAGGTCATTGATTCGATTATGGACAAACCAAAGGTCGCGGTCATTACGCGCACCAAGAACCGCAAAGTGTTGTTGAGCCGCGCGCTCGACAGCGTGCTGGAGCAGCGCTTCACCGATTGGATCCACGTGATCGTCAACGACGGCGGCGACCCGGCCGAGGTCGAGGCGCTGCTCGCGCCTTTGCGCGTGCGCTACGGCGATCGCTTGAAGCTCATTCACCACGAGCGCTCCAAAGGCATGGAGGCGGCGTCCAACGCCGGCATTCACGCCAGCGACAGCGACTACGTAGTGATTCACGACGACGACGACTCGTGGCATCCCGAGTTCCTCGCCGAGTGCGTCGAGTACCTGGAGCACAACGCCACGATTCAAGGGCTGGCCGGCGTGGTGACGCACAGCCAGCGCGTGCTCGAGGACGTCGAGGACGGGCGCATCGTCAACGTCGTGCGCCTGCCCTACAACAACTGGCTGCGCGGTTTGTCGCTGTTCCGCATGGCGGCGTCCAACAGCTTTCCGCCCATCTCGTTCGTCTTCAAGCGCGCCATCCTCGCCGACGTCGGCTACTTCCGCGAGGACCTGCCGGTGCTCGGCGATTGGGACTTTCACCTGCGCGTGCTGCGCAAGTACGACCTCGGTTTGATCGCGCGCGAATTGGCCTATTACCACTTTCGCCGCGACAGCACGCACGGCGAATATTCGAACACGGTCACCGGCGCCGTCGACAAACACCTGCTGTACGACACGCTCCTGCGCAACGAATGGCTGCGCAAGGATCTGGACAGTGGGCGAATCGGGCTCGGCATGCTGGTCAACGTGGCCAAGAGCTTCGAAGAGCTGCGCGCGCTCGCGGGGGCCAACACCGCTTTCAGCTACGTCAAAGACAAAGTCTATAACCTGGCCAAGAAGGCGCGCTTGCTTTGAGCGGTAGTTGGCTCGAGCGCGCGCGCGAGGAGCTGGAGTGGCTGGCGTTCTTCTGGCCGCGGCAGAGCGTGCAGTGGCTGGCGCGAAGGCTGCCGCTGGCCGAGCTGCGCGACGCGCTGCCGCCGGCGATCGGCGAGCGGCTGCGCATGGGGCTCTATCCCGCGCGCGTGACGGACGCGGCCGAGGTGGTGTGCGCGCGCGAGCAGCCACAGTGGGGTAGTCCTGCGCGATTGGATGCTTCGCGGCCGATTGCTTTCAGTGCTGAGCCGCGCGCCAGCATTCTGATGGTCACGTACAACAACATTGA
>DASREC010000481.1:0-11159 GCA_035652295.1 Polyangia bacterium | reverse complement strand
GGTTTGCCGTCGCGCAGGGTGACGATCCAGCGCTCGAGATCGGGCGGCTGGTTGGTGATGATCAGGCGGTTGCCGTCGGCGGCGATGGTGAACTCGCGGCTGGCGAACGCGTGGGCGAGCACCGGCGAATCGCCGCACGGGCTCTCGAAGCTGTCGAGCAGATCGCGGCGCCAATGATCGCCGGCGCGGCTCAATAAGTAGAAGTCGATCGCGGCGCGGCCGCAGCCGTGGCCGGTGACCTCGTAGACCTTCTCCATCGCCGCGCTCGCGCCGGCGGCCGACGCCGCGCAGCGACGGGCGCCCGGCAGCGGCGGCGCAAAGCGAAACGGCGGCGCGCACTCCGGCTCGCGCCCGCACGCGCCGACGATCATTAATAATGAGATCGCCAACCGCATCGCGCGTTCTACGCCGCGGCGCTTTTGAATCTGGCTTTGAAACGTCGATTAAACGTCGATTGAAGCGACTAAAGCGATTAAAGCGAATCGAGGCAGGTGTTGAGCTGGACCACGGCGGCGTTGACGCAGTCGTCGAACGGCGTGTCGTCCTTGGCGGCGCGGCAATCGACCACCGCGCGCGAGTACAGCGACTGGCACTGCGTTGGATCGGCCGTCTTCGGCAGCGACGCGCTGGCGGTGTGCACCTCGCGCGCGCGCGTCCCCGAACAGCCGCCGAGCGCGAGCACCAGTCCCATGGCAGCCGCGAAACGCATTTGAAGATCAGATGCGCGAGGCGGCCAATCGGTAGCAGTCGAGGTGGCGCTCGATGACGCGGTCCCACGTGAACGCCTGCAACGTCTCGCGCGCGTTCTTGCGCATCTCGTCGCGCAGCGGCGCGTCGGTGACCAGCCGCAGGATGCAGTCGGCGAACTCCTCGGGCGTCGCCGCCAGAAACCCCTCCCGCCCGTGCCGGATGATGTCGCCGACGCCGCCGTGGCTCATCGCCACCACCGGCAGCCCCGACGCCAGCGCCTGCAGCGACGCGATGCTCAGCGCCTCCTTGAGCGTCGGCAGCACGAAGATCGCCGAGCGCGCCATGAGGTCGCGCACGTAGGGCCGCTCCTGCCAGCCGGTCAGCTCCACGTGCGCGCCGAGCGCGAGCCGCTCGATCTCGCGCGCCGCCGGCTGCTTCTCCGGCCCGTCGCCGACGATCATGAACTTCGGCAGCTGCTGCTGCGGCAAATTGCCCAACCGATCGATCACGCGGCGCGCCGCGCGCACGATGTCGACCGGCCGCTTGCGCTTGGTCATGCGCATGACGCTCACCACGCGCAGCTCTTCGGGCCGCGAGCGCGAGGCGTCCCACTCGGTCAGATCGATGCCGTTCGGCAAAACCAGGCACTCCGCGCGCCCGCTGGCCGCGCGCACGTCGTCGGCCACGTAGCTCGACACCGCGGTCATCAGCGTCGGCCACACCGACCAGCGCTTCACCCGATCGATCGCGCGCAGCGCCCGCACGCCGAAGCCGCGCAGCACCGAGTGCTCGGTCATCACGCTCGGCAGCCCGAGCTTGCGCGCGACGTACGAGCCCGCGTGCGCCAGCGACGACAGCAGCGTGTGGCTGTGGATGACGTCGAACTTCTCCGCGCGCAGGAGCGACTCGAGCGGCGCGACCGCGCCCGGCCCGACGATGTTCAAGCCGGGAATCAGCCGCACGTCGAGGCGGTGCACGGGAAAGGCGTCGGCCTCGCGCGCGCGGTGGCTCATGCCGATGAACTGCGCCGCTTGATCCGCCGGCGTCGACGTCACCAGGTGCGCCTCGTGGCCGCGCGCGTTCAGCTCGCGCGCGAGATCGCGGATGTGCAGCTCCAGCCCGCCGATGCGCGGCAAATACCAATCACAGACGATCGCGACTTTCATTTAAACGGGAATCAGGCGGCGGGCCGTTTGCCGAGCGAGAGGAGTTGCGGGCGCAGGTTGTCGATCGACGACGCGCGGTGCACGCAGCCGATGGTGCAGTACGGCGCGCACGACTTCGGCGTCTCCCACTCGCGGCGGATGTCGTCGACCGAATACGTCGCCAGCGGGATCGCGGGATAACCGCGCTGCTGCGAGCAATAGTGGACCAATCCGCTTTCGCAGACATAGAGGTAGCGCGCGCCGGCGCGGCACTGCCAATCGTTGGGCCGGCCTTCAATCAGGTTTTGTTGGAAGTCATTGATGCGCGTATAGAGCCCCTGGCCCATGCGCACCGCTTCTTCGTAGATGCCGCGCTCCTCGGCGTTGAGCGGCTGGAGCTGCCCCGACTCGTCGTGCAGGATGCCCACCGACGTGGAGAAGCCGAGATCGAGCGCGCGCTGCGTGATGGTGCGGACGTCGTTCGGATTGCGCATGCCGGCGCCGACGACCGAATTGATATTGACGTGAAACTCGGCGTATTGGGCCAGGTGCTCCAATTTGCGATCGAGCGTCTTCAGACTTTTTTGCGAGACCTCGTCGGGCTCGACGTTGTCGATGCTGATCTGGAGATGATCGAGCCCGGCGTCATTGAGCTGTCGAATGCGATCCGGGCCGAGATAGAAACCGTTGGTGATCAAACCGGCGATCATGCCGCGCTCGCGGATGCGGTAGATCTGCGCGTCGAGCTCGGGGTGCATCATCGGCTCGCCGCCGGAGAACGTGACGATCGCGGTGCCGAGATCGGCCAGCTTGTCGAGGCGGCGCAGCATCTCGGCGAGCGGCACCGGATCCGAGGTCTTGTCGTATTCGTTGCAGTAGGTGCAGGCGAGGTTGCAGCGGCGCATGGGAATGATCTGCGCCAGCACCGGGTGATCGCGGTGCAGGAGACCCCATGACACCATTCTTGCTTCGCGAATGGATCGAATTGCTTTTCGCGCCCAGCCGTTCATTCCGCGCGACTCTATGCAAGGTGGTCGCCGATTGCAAATCACTGAATTGTGAGGTGCGGCGTTGACAAATAACCGGCAAACTGTTGAAAAGCGGACAATGAAAGTTTCAATCACCGTCGACGTCGAGCACGATTGCCCGCCGTTTCTCGAGACGTACCGCGGAATCGAGGAGGGCATGCCGCGTCTGCTGGCGCTGCTCGCCGAGGAGAACGTCCGCGGCACGTTCTTCACCACCGGCGACGTGGCGCGGCGTTATCCGGGCGTCGTGCGCGCGCTGGTCGCCGCCGGCCACGAGCTCGGCTGCCACGGCGACACGCACCGCCGCTTCTCCGACCTCGACGAGCACGAGGCGCGCCGCGAGATCGAGGACGCGTCGCGCACGCTGCGCGAGCACGCCGAGGTGCACTCGTTCCGGGCGCCCAACCTCGACTTCCCGTCGCGCTATCTGCCGATCTTGAAGCGCGCGCAGTTCCGCTTCGATTCGTCCGAGGGGCGCCACAAGCCGGGATCGTTCTTCAAGGCGCCGACGGTGGAGGGGGGCCTCGTGCGCATCCCCGCGTCGACGGCGCCGTCGGTGGTGCGGCTGCCGCGGCTGATCCGCGAGCGCGTGCTCGCGCGCATGGCGAGCCCGGTGGTGCTGTTCTTCCACCCGTGGGAGTTCGTCGACCTGACGCGCGCGCCGATCCCGCTCGACTGCCGCTTCCGCACCGGCGAGCCCGCGCTCGCCGACCTGCGCGCCGCCATCCGCTTCTTCGCGTCGCGCGGCGCCACCTTCTCCCGCCTCGACGATCTCGCCGCCGCCGCGTAGCTTGACGGCTCGCGCGTTTGAACCAACACTCGACGCCACTCGATGGGAGACGCCCGCGCCAATCGATACGCGCGCATCGCTACGTGGGGACCGCCGGCGCTGATCGCGATCGTTGCGATTCACATCAGCCTGGCGATGATCGGCGGCGATTGGCCCGACACGCACGAACGGATCTGGTACCCGGTGCGGCTCGTCGAGTACGTGCAGGGGTGGCGCGGCGGCTCGTTCTATCCCCGCTGGTGTCCCGATCTCTACGGCGGCTACGGCTATCCCTTCTTCAACTATTACGCGCCGGGGTTCTTCACCACGGCGGCGATCTTCATGGTGTCGCTCGGCGTCTCGGCGACCACCGCGCTCGAGCTGACGATCGGCCTGTTCACCGTCTTGGGCGGGCTGGGCGTCTACGGGCTCGTGCGCGGCGAAACGCGCCGAAGCGACGCGGCGCTCTTGAGCGCACTCGTCTTTCTCTACGCGCCCTATCGCTTCACCGACATGTTCACGCGCGGCGACTACGCCGAGCACGCGGCGCTGTCGCTGTTGCCGTTCGCCGTGTGGGGATACCGCGCGCTGGGCCGCGCCGACGACGGCAAAGTGCCGCTGATCGGCGTGCTCGCTGCGGTGGCGCACGCCGCGGTCTGGATCTGCCACACCATCACCGGGCTCTACACGACCGAGGTCATCGGGCTGATGCTGCTCATCGGCGCGTTCGTCCACCGGCGCCGCAAGCCGGAGCTGCAGCGCGTGCTGATCGGTTGTTGCGTGCTGCTGCTGGCGCTGGCGATGGCGTCGATTTACCTGTTGCCGGCGTGGTTCGAGCGCTCGCTGGTCAACCTGCAGCGAGTCCGCGACGGCATCTTTCACCCGACCAAGAACCTGGTCGAAGGCGCATGGCCGTTCGCATACGGGTTCTTCTCGTTCGGCCTGCCGCTGCTGGTCGGGCTGGGCGCGACAGCGGTGAGCCTGGCGCTGCCGCGGAGGCGGAACACGGCGGCGCTCGCGCGCTGGTGGGTGCCGGCGATCGTGATCGCCAGCCTGATCTTCACCTGGGCCGAGCCGATCTGGCGCGTGCTGCCGCTCGGATCGTACATCCAGTTTCCGTGGCGGCTGATCGGCTTCGTCGCGCTGTTCGGCGCGGTCGGCTTCGGCGTGACGGCGGCCAACCTGCTGCCGGCGCGCGCGCCGCTCGCATGGAGCGTCTGCGCGCTGCTCGCGATCGGCGTGATCGGCGTGGAGCGGCCCTACGACCGCGTGAACGAGTTTGTCGCCGCGGAGAAGATCCCGACTACGCCAGAGGCCATTCAGCACGGCTTCTACTCTACGGTCGTGGTCAACGAGTATCTCCCGGTCACCGTCGGCAAGCCGCCCACGACGCCGCGCGTGCAGTCGGCGGTGCCGGTGATCGGCGACCCGGTGCTGTCGACGTGGCACCTCACGCCGCTCAGCTACCAACTCGAGATCGACGCCGCGCAGCCGAGCGGGATCGACATGCAGGTCTTCGACTTCCCCGGATGGAAGGTGAAGACGGTGGAAGGGCCGGCGGAGGTGGAGCGCGGCACCACCGACCAAGGTCTGATTCGCCTGTGGCTGCCGGTGCACGGCCACTATCGCGTGAAGATCTATTTCGGGCTGACGCTGCTGCGCGCGTTCGCCGCCCTGTTGAGCCTGCTGTCGCTTGCGTTCGGTTTCTCCGCGCTCAAGCGGATCCAGCGGCTGGTGTCGCCGCGCCCGTCAGCTCCCCGGGCCGCGCGCGGTTCGCCATAGCTCGATGTCGCCCTCGGCGAAGATCAGCTCCGCGGCGGCGACGCCGATCGCCGACGGAGCGAACGGCGACCCGTGGTACAGCGGGCCCTTCTTGACGAGTACGTAGTCGTAGAAGCCGGCGTATGCGCGCGGCAACTGCCAGCCGCTCGCCGATGGCGCCCAGACCTGGTAGACGAGCGCGTTCTTCTTCAGCTCCTCCGACTTATAAGGAAGGATGTTGAAGTTGAATGAGGCCATTCCGCCGCGCGCCGCCAGCGCGTAGCCGCCGATATGGATGTACGTCGGCATCTCGATGATCCCGTGCGGCACCAGGTCGTAGACCAGCGTCGCCACACGCGCGTCGCGCGGCAGGCGATCGATGGCGTGGGCGAGCGGCTCGAGCGATCGATCGTAGGCGCTGAAGCGGCGATGCGAGAAGGCGAGCGTGGTGAGCGCGCACGCGAGCAGCACTACGCGCGCCGGGATCACCGCCAGCCGCTCCGACGGTGAGCGCGGGCGCGCCAGCGGAAACAGCCAGAACAGCGCGAAGCCGATGAAGCTCGGGATGCGCACCGAGATCGGCTCACCGCGCGCCCAGCTCGGCAGCGTGAACAGCATGACGGTCCACAGCGCCAGCATCACCGCGACCGCGAACGTCCAGCGCGAGCGCGGCGCCTCGACCGCGCGCCGCCTGAGCCACCACTGCGCCGCCGCCGCCGCCGCCACCGCCGCCACCGCGATCAGGTACGAGTGGTAGGGCACGTCGCCCATGAGCGCGAGGCCGCTCCACAGCGGCAAGAGCGCGATCACCTGCATCGGCGTCATGAACTGGCTGGCGTACGTCGTCGGGAACTCGATCTTCTGCAGCGCCGAGCCGTCGACCCAGCCGGCCGACAGCATGTAGTGCGCCAGCATCGCGAACGCCGGCAGGATCGTCACCACCAGCCAGCTCGCGCGCGCCAGCGACGTGCGCCGGCCGATCCACGCGGCCAGCGCGATGAAGCCGGTGGTCGCCGACCAGACGCCGCACACCTCGGGGTGGCTGAAGAAGATCACCACGCCGAGCGCCGCGTGCAGCGCGAACCGCCAGCGTCCGCCGTCGCGCAGCGCATCGATGGTGAGCATGATGGCGGCGAACATCGCGATCGTGCCGGTCACGTACGGCGCGAAGCCCCACAGCAGGTTCGCTTCGACGACGATGGTGAACGCGCCGAGCGCCAGCCAGCGATCGCGGCCGAAGCGTCTCACCAGCGCGTGGGCCACCAGCGGCATGCCCAAGAGATAAGGAAGCAGCGCCGCGCGAAATCCGATCGAGTCGCCGAGCACGCGCCCAAAGATCGCCTGCGTCCAGCGGAACGTGTGATAGGGCAGAAACCAATTCGGCAGCCGGTAGTACTTTTCGAATCCCCACTTTGGATTGTGCAGGTGCTCGGTGATGGCCGCCTGGCTCATGTGCTGCGGCCAATCGAGAAACGGGTGGAAGCGATACGCGAACATGAGCGCTGCGGTGACGATCGACAGCGCGGCGAACGCCGGCCAATAACACCACCGGTCGAACGGATCGCTCCAAGGCGTCTCGGCGTCGGGGCTCGCCATCAGCGCGGCTAGCCTACTTGAGCAGGCGACTGCGTCAAGCCGGCAGCGGCGATGCCCGGCGCGCTACTCCCGACAAGCGCTTTGCGATTTTTCGTAGACGAACAACCCCGGCTCCCATCGGCCGATCAAGCGTCGATCGCCCGGCGGTGCGGTTCGCGTGCTGATCAGGAAACGCGCCGGATGGCCGACCAGCTCGCCCGGCTCGCGCACGATCTCGAGGCCGAGCCCGTCCGGAATCGCCAGGAGCCGCGGCCAATCGATCAGCGACCACTCGACCGCGACGGTACGGCACCAGCGATCGCCCGCCGCCGCGTCTCGCGCCGCCGGCAGGAGCGCACCGAGCGCGCCGCGATTCGCGGCCACCCACGCCGGATCGCGCACGCGCTCGGCGTTCCACGCGGCGCCCTGCGACACCGCGAGCGGCAGGCACACCAGCTGGAACGCGAGCAGCGCGCTGCGCAACCACGCGCGGTCGTCGAGCGCCAGCGCCACGATCACGATCGCCAGCGGGGCGTGCATGACGCGATAGTCGCGCCAATACGCGCACTGATAAAGGACGAGCTGCATCGCGGTCAGCACGGCGAGCCCCACCCACGCCCAGATCAGCGTCGGAGCGCGTGGGCGCGGTCGCGAGAGGATCAGCGGCGCGATCAACAGCGCGATCCACGTGGCGTGAAACAAGACGTAGAGCGGCTCGAGGCCGCGCACGGTGAAGATCTGTTTCAGGTTGAGCGCCACGCCGCTCGCCAGCGCGCCGAACGATGGGCCGGCCGTAAGCGTCGGCGAGAGCTGCCCGCCGGCCGGGTTGGTGAGCGACGAGAGCTTGAAGACGGCCCACGCCACGAGCGCGCCAGCGGCGGCGATGCGCGCGCGCCGCCACGCCGCGAGCTGCGGTACCAGCAGCGCGGCCAGCGGCAAGTAGATGATCCAGGTGACGCGCACCAGACCGAGCGCTGCGCCGACGGCAAAGTAGAGCGCGAGCCAGCGCCGCTTGGGCGAGTCGACGAATCGGCGCGCCGCCGCCGCCAGCACGAACGCGCCCGCGACGTGCAGCACCTCCTGCATGGTCGCGTGCACGTAGGCGACGACCAGGTCGCTCGACAGCAGCAGCAGCAGCAGCACGAGCGTGCGCGAACGGCGCGGCTGCGGCGCGAGCCAGGCGCAGCATAGCGCCGCGATTGCGAGACAAACGAAGTTGAAGACGATGGCGCGCGCGAAGCTCCAGCCGAACACGCGGCCGAACAATCCGGTCACCACCATGAAGCCGCAGCCGTGCACGTCGCAGCCGCCCAGCGCCGCCGCCTGCCGCCCCGCGCCCCATTGACCGTGATGAAAACCGGCGGCGACGAACCCGGCGGCCTGCTTGTAGTAGAAGACCTCGTCGGCGAACGTCGGCACGAAGCGGCCGAGCGGCGCGTGATGGAACAGCAGCGCGTACGACCACACCACCGCGACCGCGCCCGCGATGCAGAGCGCGAGCTCGCCCCGGCGCTTCACCAGCACCAGTTGCCCTTGCCGTCGAAGCAGTGCCCGCCGAACCAATTCGCCGAGGCCGCGTACCAAACCAGGCCGCAGGCGAAGTGCGCGCCGAGGGCGAGCTGCGGGATCAGCCAGGCGGGCGCCGACCAGCGCGCGCGGCTGCGGGCGAGAAACTGCTCCGAGCTGAAGAACAGCAGGAACAGCGTCACCAGGATTCCCCAGCCGAAGTTGCCGTGAAACGCGCGCGGCCCGCGCTCCACGAGCACTAGGTAATAGACCACGCTCACGGCGAAGCACAGCCACGCGAACACCAGCGCGCGATCGCGAATCGCCGCGCGCCAGTTGAGCAGCAGCACCGAGACCGGAAACACCGTCGACAAGACCCACTTCATCGCCAGGCGCGCGAGGCTCGGCTCGAAGCCGCGCGCCACGATCAGCGGCGCCCACGCGAAGCCTTCTTGATTGGGATTGGAGCCGTAGAGAAACAGGTATTGCCAGGTCAAAACTGCGGCAATCGAGATTGCAAACACGAATGCGCCGAGCATGAAACGGCGCCAATCGATCGAGCGCGCGTGCAGGGCCAGGAACAGGAACAGCGCCGGCGGAACGATGATCGAGAAGCTCGGCTTGGCCAGCGTCATGAGCAGCGACGTGCCGCCGAACGCGAGCCACGCGCGCCACGAGGGCGGCGCCGTGCCGTCGCGCCGCGGCTCGAGCATGAGCGCCACCATCCACAGGAAGACCAGCAGCGCGAGAGGCTTGAGCGTTTGAATGGTGGGATTGTGATAGGTAGCGGTGACGAAGTATCCGAGGAACAGGTTGGGAAACGTGAAGACGCTGATCGGCCCGCTCAAGAGGATCGCGGTCGCGGAGAGAAACGGCGCCCAGTCCGCACCCGGCCGCTCGGCCCAAGCGCGCGCCAGCCGGCGATAGACGATCGCGCCCAGCCCGACCTGCGCCAGCGCGATCACCACGATCACCGCCGCGCGCAGCGGCAGCACATACCCGAGCGCCGCCGCCAGCGCGTGAAACACGAAGTGCGGCACCTCGAGCTTGCCGTGCGCCAGTGAATCGATCAGCCGCAGGTGCGCCGGATAGTCGCCGACGTAACGGCTGGGACCATAGAGCTGCGTCCAGGTCATCACCACCGACCACAGCAGCGTGAACGCGACGAACAACCCTTCGCGGATCGCCGGCGCGCGCTTCTCGGCTCTCATGGTTGCTCGGCGGCCAGCCTACTTGAGAGGCCAAAGGGGTCAAGCTAGACTTCTGCGCGATGCAGTATCGCAAGTTGGGCGCGAGCGGGCTCCGCGTGAGCGAGATCGGGCTCGGCAGCTACTTGACCTACGGGCAGGCGCTGGATCGCGCGCTCACCCGCGCGTGCGTGTTCGCGGCGCTCGACGCGGGGATCAACTTCTTCGACACCGCCGATGGCTACGGCGAATCGGAGGCGCTGCTCGGCGCGCTGTTGCGCGAGCGGCCGCGCACGAGCTACGTGGTGGCGACCAAGTGTTTCTTTCCGCAGTCAGACGCCGCCAACGATCGCGGGCTATCGCGCAAGCACGTGGTCGAGAGCGTCGAGCGCGCGCTCACGCGCCTCGGTCTCGACTACGTCGATCTCATGCAGTGCCATCGCTTCGATCCGGAGACGCCGCTGGAAGAGACGGTGCGCGCGCTCGACGATCTCACGCGCCAGGGCAAAGTGCTCTATTGGGGCGTCTGCCGCTTTTCAGCCGAGCAGACGCGCGCGGCGGCCGGCGTGGCGCGCGCGCTCGGGGCCGCGCCGCCGATCGGCAACCAGTGGCCATACAACCTGTTCAACCGCGACATCGAGGCCGAGCTGCTCGGCGCCTGCCAGGCGGCCGGCGTCGGCGTGCTCGCCTACTACCCGCTGGCGCAGGGCGTGTTGAGCGGCAAGTACGACGACGGCCGGATTCCGCCGGGCGCGCGCGCGTCGAGCGCCGAGCTGCGCAAGACCATGTGGGACTATCAACCGGACAAGCTCGAGCGCGCGCGGCGCTTCGGCGGCGTGGCGCGCTCGCTCGACCTGACGCCGGCGCAGGCGGCGCTCGCGTGGTGCTTGCGCCAACCGGCGATCTCCGCGGTGCTCGTCGGCGCCTCGCGTCCGGAGCAGCTCGCCGAGAACGCACGCGCCTCGGAGCTGAAGCTCGACGCCGCGGCGCTGGCGCGTCTCGAGGAGGCGGCGTGAAGATCGTCGAGGTCGGCGTTGGCGACGCGATCGTCCGCTACGACGTGGAGGGCGAGACCACGGTTGGCGCCGACGAGGTGCTGCTCGACGGCGACGACGATCTCACGCGTTCGGCCGCGTGGGCCGCCGACGGCTACACGGTGGCGCCGTTCCTCGACGACGCGTGCTACCGGCAGTTGGTCGAGGGCATTCGCCGGCTGCTGTTCGATCTCGCCGAGCCGCATCTCCCGATCGCGTTCGAGCAGTTTCAAATGGACCGCTACCACGAGTGGGTCCAATCGAACGACGTGCACCTGAAGATCGCCTACGCCAACCGCGACGGGTTCGCGGTCGATCGCCTGCCGATCGACGTCGCGCTCGTCGAGCGCCGCGTGTCGGAGCTGTGCGGCGCCGAGGTTCGATCGATGGGCGTCTTCTGCGTGCGCATCGTGCGTCCCGGCGTGCGCAGCGACAACAACCCGCCGCACCGCGACGTCTGGCTC
>DASREC010000480.1:0-33032 GCA_035652295.1 Polyangia bacterium | reverse complement strand
AGCTCGTCGACCTTGGCGTTGTAGACCTCCTCCTTGATGCCGCAGCCGCCGATTGCCAGCGCGGCGCAAAACCAGAGCACGCGGTTCTTGATCATGGTCGGTCCCCTCGGTAAGAGCTGCGTTAGACGGACGGTGGTCCCGACGCGATGCCGCCGCGTCGATAGACGGCGTCGACGATCTTGTCGACCTCGCCGACGTGCTTGGGTTTGGCGCTCAGCTCGAAGTCCCACTCGACGTTCGAGCGCAAGCGGTGCTTGGCCTGCCTGGCGGAGTACCCCAGGCGGTGGAGCAGGGCGGCGCGCTCCTCCAGCTCGCGCCGGAACATGGCCTCGCGCTTCTCGGCAGAGCCGGGGCCCCTCTTTACTTCCCACCAGGAGAACATGTGGCGCCGAAATTTCGCCGCTTTCGCGGCCCGAGTCAAGATCCGGGGAAGATCATCGAGGCGATCGAGACGAGGGAGCCGCCCGCCTCGTCGGCGGGACACTGGCCGTAGGCGCGCAATTCGCCGGCGCCCGGCTCGGCGGCGGCCAGTAGGTGATGGATCGGCGGCAGGCCGCACACGCGGCGCACGTCGCGCTCGCGGGCGATCTCGGCGAACCACTCGCGCGCATCGCCGCGCGCCGCCGCCTGGAGCGTGGCCTGATCGCGCCGCTCGAGCGAGCCGCGATCGTCCGCGTCGAGCGGCTGCTCGTCGCCGAAGCGCGGCCCCACGTGCGCGAGATCCGCGCCCGCGATCCACAACACGCGCTTGCCCGCCGTCAGCCGCTTGAGCGCGTCGAGGAACGTGGTGATGCGCAGGTCGTGCGACGGCTCGTTCTTGCCCTCGATGAGCGCGTGCAGCGAGCCGCACAGGATCGGCAGCACGCGCACCGCGTCCGCGCGCTCGCGCCACAGGTAGCGCAGCCACACCATCTGGAACTCGATCGAGTGCTCGCCGCGGTGGTGGTGCTCGTCGTAGAACAGCTCGGCGCCGGCCTTCTCGCCCTGCCGCTCCTCGATCGCCTTGACCAGCGCGTCGACCAGCTCCGCGTCGGTGCTCATGGTGCCGAACGGCGTCTCGTAGTGCTTGCGCGTGAGCGTGAACGGAGCGTCGGCGCCGTTGTGATCGGTGCCGAACACCACCACCAGCTCGGGCAGCTCCTCGGCGCCGGCGAGCGCCTGATACGCCCACGCGTACGCCGCGCCGCCGCGGTTGAAGTCGATGTGCGGCGCGATCAAGGCCCGCGGCAATTTGCCGCTCGCCGATTTTTGCGCCGGCTCTTTGCCCGGCCCATTCGGCGGCGCGAAAAATCCGTCGAGCATCGCCGCCAATTTATCCGGCTCGGCGGGATAGCTCTTGCCCGCCAGGTGCGCCGGCCGCACCGGCGAGCGCGCGAAGTCGGCGAACAGCTGCGCCGAGTGCTGGCGAAACTTGTCCGAGTCGAGCAGCAGCCGATCGTCGAGATCGCCGAGCAGTTGATCGAGCTGCCCGCGCTCGAGCGGAATCCGCGGATAGCGCCGCTTGAACTCGGCGCAGATCTCGTCGCGCGTCGATTCGCCGTCGCAGAGCTGCAGGATGGCGACCGCCTCGGGGCGCAGCGGCACCTCGCGCGGCGCGACGCCGGAGGGATCGCGCAGCACCAGCAGCTTCTGACCGTTCACGTCGATGGGATAGGCTTCCAGGGGACGAAGTCGGGGACGCTCCATCCGCACATTATAGGTGATATCGTGGGGCGTGCCTCCTGTCGCGATCGTGCTGGCGGTCCTGGCGTACGCGCCGCCGTCGGGGCACGCGGGCGCCGAGCTGCAGTCGGTGTCGTCGGCGGTCAAGCGGGCGGTGCGCGCGCAGGGCGCCGACGTCGTCGACGGCGCGGTCGAGAAGGCGCGCGCCGAGCACGCGCGCGGCTGGGTGGCGGAGGGCGCGCTCGGATTTTTCGCCCGCGGGCGCGCGCTCGCCGACGAGGGCCGCCGCGCGCTCGAGCGCGTGGAGCTGGAGAAGGCCGAGGACGCGCTCGCCCGCGCCGAGCAGCTCTACGGCGAGGAGCTGGTGCGCCCCGGCGTGGCCGAATTGTGGAGCGCGGTGGCGCTCGAGCGCGGCGTGGCTCTGTTCGAGCTCGGCCGCGTCGAGGCGGCTCGGCGCGCGTTCCGCCGTGCGGTGGCGCTCGATCCCGCCGCCGAGCTGACCGAAGCCAAGGTGCGCCCCGACGTGGCGCGCGCGTTCGCCGACGCGATCGCCGCCGGGCGCGCGCGCGGCCGGCTCACGATCTACGTGGTCGGCGCCGCGCCCGCGCAGCTCTCGATCGACGGCGCCGCGCCGGTGCCCGCGCCCGCCGCGCTCGAGGTCGCCGAGGGCGAGCACCTGGTCCGCGCGAGCGCGCCCGGCTTCCACCCGCAGGCCGCGCTCGTCGACGTCGGCGCGAGCGGCCTCGAGGCGCGCCTCGAATTGGCCAGGGATGCAGCGGCCGAACAGTTGTCCGCGCTGCACGCGCATCCGGCGCCCGACGGCGTGGCCGCGCTGGCGGCGCTCGCCGGGCTCGACGGCGTGGTGGCGGTGGCCGCGGGCGTCGACGCCGGCGCGCTCACGCTGGTCGGCGCGCGCCTCGACGCGCGCGGCTGCGCGACGCCGCTCGCCACCGTCGCCGTCGGCAAGCGCGGCCTGGACGCCGCCGCCGCCGAGCTCGCGTCCAAGCTCTCCGCCGCCAAGACCGAGTGCGCGCCCGACGGCGCCGAGCCCGCGCTCGCCGACGCCGAGCCGATCGCCCACCCGCGCCCGCTTCCGCCGCCGCCCCCGCCGCCTCCGCCGCGCAAGCCGCGCTTCTACGAGCGCCCGTGGCTGTGGGCCGGCCTCCTGGTCGTGACCTCCGCCGCGGTCGGCACCACCGCTGCGCTGGTCTCGCGCGGCACCACCAACTCCGTCACCTGGGATCCGCACAAGTTCGGCACGTCCAAATAACGCGTCATTAAACGCGTTAATTAACGTGCCAACTAACGTGGAGTTTATTCGATGATCTTGGGCTCGCCGTTGAGATCGACCACACGCTTGACCTCGGCGTCAGGATCGATGTTCACGGTGAGCTTGATCTCGCGGCCGGTGGCGGGGCACTGCAGCCACACCTGGTGCGCGCCGGCCGGGAGCGACAGCCCGACGATCGGGGTATCGCGCTTCTTCTCGCCGTCCACCGTCACGTGCGCCCACGGGATCGCGCCGAGCGTGAGCGTCCCCTTGCCGAGCGCGCGCAGCTTTTCACTGACGGAGAACGTGGGCGGCGTGCCGGTGAACGCCGCCGCGTCGACCGCGCGCTCGAACGGCGCGAAGCCGCGCGCGCGCAGCTTGAGCGCCGCCGCCGCGACCGGCACGTCGACCTCGAGCGGGCTCGCGCCGAGCACGCGCTCGCCCCAGCGGACCTCCGCGCCCGCCGGCACCGTGCGCACGCTCAAGTGGCCGAGCTTGACGTTGGCGGCCGGCTTTGCGCCCGGGTTTGCGTTTTCGTTTGCCGGCTTTTTTGAGTTTTCGTTTGCCGCGACGTTTGCGCTACCGTTTAACGTCTTGTCGACCCCGCTCGCCACCGCCGCCGGCCCCTTGAGCACCGCCAGCGCGCCCAGCGCCGCGATCCCCGCCACCAGCGACAGCGCCGCCGCCACCGCGCTGCCCGCCGCCGGCTTCTGCGGGAGCTGGATGCGGGTCGCGAACGTCACCTCTTTATTGGTGCGGCCGGCGACCGGCACCGTGCGCGGCCCGTCGACCTCGCCGACCTCGACGTCGGTCGGCTCGGCGCGCGGCGCCACCACGTCGGGGCAGCGGCGCCGCACGAACTCGGACAGCTCGGCCTGCGTCGGCCCGTCGGCGTCGCGCAGGTAGCGCGCGACTTGCGAGAGCATCGCCGCCGCGTCGGGAAAGCGCGCCTCCGGATCGCGCTCAGACGCCCGCTCGATGATCGTCTGGAGCGCGTCGGGCGCGTCGCCGAGCGAGCCGTCGAAGCGCCGCCCGGCGCAGAGCTCCCAGAGCAGCACGCCGACGCCGTAGAGATCGGAGCGCGCATCCACGCGCCCGCCCGCCTCCTGCTCCGGCGCGATGTAGCCGCGCGAGCCGCCCTGAACCGCGCTCGCGCTCGCCTGCGCCGCGATGCCGAAGTCGACGATCTTCACCTCGCCGTCGCGCGACACCAGCACGTTCGCCGACGACAGATCGCGGTGCACCACGCCGCGCCGGTGCGCGTAGTCGAGGCCGCGCAGCACCTGCTCGACGATGTACGCCGCCAGCGGCGCCGGCGCCGGCCCCTCGGCGATCAACTGCGCGAGTGGCGGCCCGTCGATGAGCTCCAGCGCCAGGAAGTAGGTGCCGTCGACCATCCCCAGCTCGTAGACGGGCACGATGTTCGAGTGCGTGAGCGAGACGGTCAGCTTGGCCTCGGCGACGAACAGGTCGATGAACTCGGGCCGCGCCGCCAGCTCGCCGCGGATCTGCTTCAGGCACAGCACCTTCTCGAAGCCGCCCGGTCCGTGCAGCTTGGCGCGGAACACCACCGCCATGCCGCCCTCGCCGAGGCGCTCGCAGAGCTGGTATTTGCCGAACGTCGCCGGTTCCACCGACGGGGATTTTAGCATGCGATAAGATGGATCCGGTGCGTGCGATCTGCCTGGCCCTGGCCCTGGCCGCAGGATGCGGCCCCTCGTCACACGATCTGCAGATCGTGCCGTCGCTGAACGACCCGTCGTGCGTGCCGGCGACGCCGGTCACCGAGGTGCGCGTGGCCGGGCTCGGCGACTTTCCGCTCGACGGCGCCAGCGTCGGCGCGGCGTCGCAGGGCGGGCTCGGGCACCTGACGCTGCCGCTCGGCACGCGCGTCATCTCCGTCGAGGGATTGGCGCCGGGCGGGCTCGAGGCGTTCGGGCGCACCGGGACGATCGATCCGGCGATGCTCGGCCCCGCGGTGGCGATCGCCTACGGTCCGCCCGACGCGCTGTGCGCCACCACCGGCGCGATGTTGAGCGCGCGCTCGGGCCACCGCGCGACGCTCCTGCCGTCGGGGAACGTGCTGATCTCGGGCGGCGTGAACTCGGACGGCTTCGCGGTCACGTCGCTCGAGCTGTACGTTCCCGGCGGCGACGAGCTGACCGCGCCCGCGACGTTTCGCCTGACCGATCCGCGCGGCGCGAGCGCGCTGCCGGCGACGGCGGTGATGGGGCACGCGGTGGCGGTGTTCGGCGCGGGCGACTTCGTGGTGACCGGCGGCGCGCCCGCGCTCGCGGGCGTGGCGAGCGGCGTCGCCGACGCGGGGCTGCAGCACTACTCGGCGGACGGCATCGCCGACGGGCCGCTCCTGCACCTCGACGGCGGCGCGCGCGCGTTTCACTCGGCGACCACGCTCGCCGACGGGCGCGTGCTGCTCGCCGGCGGCTGCGACGTGCTCGACGCCGGCGCGTGCGAGACCGGCCGCGAGCTCGACACCGTCGAGATCTACGATCCGCTGCTCGGGACTTTTTCGGCGGGCTTCAAGCTCAAGCACGCGCGCTGGGATCACGACGCGATCCTGCGCGGCGACGGCTCGGTGCTGATCATCGGCGGACGCGGCGCCGAGGGGCTTCAGCCGCCGGTCGAGATCTACGATCCCGTCGAGGATCGCGGGGTCGATGCCGGCTCGTCGAACGGCCGCGCGGCGCTGCTGGCGACGGGCGGCGTGCTGTTCGCGGGCGGCAGCACGGCGCCGTCGGCGCACAGCGGCGTGTGGCTGTCGCTCACCGAGGAGATCGATCTCGCGCCGCTGCCCGTCGCCGCGACCGGCCAGACGGTGACCGCGCTCGAGGACGGCACGGTGCTGGTCGCCGGCGGCCTGGTCGCCGGCGCGGGCGCGCCGCTCACGCTCTACGACGGTCTCGGCCGCCCGCAGCCGCTCGCGCCGCCGTTCGCGCGCCGCGATCACACCGCCACGCGACTGCTCGACGGCACGGTGCTGCTCGCCGGCGGCTTCAACGGCTCGAACGCGGTCGCCGCGGCGTCGATCTATTTTCGCTCGCCGCTCGGCCCGTACTCGAGCCTGCCGACGCTGGTGCTCGACGCGCCGTCGCCGCAGTACCAGCCGCGCGACGGCGAGCACGCGTCGGTCTCGCAAGGCCGGCTCGCGCTCGCGAGCGCGCAGGCGGGCGAGGGCGGGCGCCCCGGCGAGTTCGCGCTGGTCTCGGGCGCGCGCCTCGACGGGCTGACGTTCGAGCTGGCGGCGGGACGTTCGGGCGCGGCGGCGGCGGCGCTCGTCTTCGGCTTCGCGTCCGAGGCGAGCTACGCGTTCGTCACGCTCGAGCCCGGCCGCGCGGTCACGCTCTCGACGGTGAGCGCGCCGCGCGTCGGCCAGAGCGTGGTCACCCCCGATCCCGGCTGCGTCGGCGTGCTGCTCGCCGACGGCGAATTGCCCGACGGCGCCACCGCGCCGCTGACGCTGTCGTGGCGGCTCGGCACGCTCGACGTCTCGACGCCCGACCGCGCGCTCCTGCACTGCACGCCCGCGGCGCCGATCGCGCGCGGCGCCGCCGGCGTCGGCTCGCTGCACGGCACCGCTACGTTCGAAGGGCTGACGCTCACGCGCTGACGTCGCGCCGACGTCGCGCCGCGCTTTCGCCGTCGCCGCGACGCCGTCGTTGATTGACCCGCGCGCGGCGGTTACCATGCGCGCACCTTGCGGCTGCGCTTCGCCTTCGCGCTCGCGATCTCGCTCTCGTCGACGGCGGCGCGCGCCTACGACTTCGAGATCAGCGCCGAGACCGTCGGCCAGGGCTACCAACTGCGCGCCGGCGACTCGACGCTGGTGAACCGCCGCCGCCTGACGCAGTACCTCGGCCTCGACATCTTCAACGTCGGCCCGCGCGATCTCCTCGGCCGCCCGCTCGACCGCAACCAGTTCTACCTCGCCGTCTCGATGCGCTTCGAGGCGGAGCTCGGCGAGTACGCGACGCTCCAGGATCTCAGCGGCCACACGCCGCAGCGCGAGCTGTTCGGCGAAAAATTCGATCTGCTCTACGCCTACGTCGGCGCGCGCAACCTGTTCGGCTTCGTCGACGCCAAGCTCGGCCGCCAGCTCACCGTCGACCTGTTCGACTTCTACTCGTTCGACGGTCTCTCGGTCGAAGCCAAGACGCCGGTGCACCTCGCCGTCGAGGCGTGGGGCGGGCTCAACGTCTCGGGCGCGCAGCCGTTCGATTCGCCGGTCTACCGCACCGACGGTGTCGCGCTCGGCGGCAATCCGACCGCGAGCCTGGGCGCGCGCCAGGAGGACGCGCTCGAGCCGACGTTCGGCGTGGCGCTCAAGACCATCGGCCTGCGCGACGTGCAGACGCGCGTCTCGTACCTGCGCACGATGTCGTTCACCGGCGATCGCCAGCCGGGCGAGCCGTCCTCCGCCGTCCTCGACGAGAAAGTGGCGTGGACCGCGCGCGGGCGCTTCTTCCACGGGCTGCTCGTGCCGTGGTTCGGCTTCCGCTACAACCTGCTCGTCGGCCGGCTCGACGAGCTGCAGGCCGGCGCGCGCGTGACCCTCTCGCCGTCGCACGCGCTGTCGGCGGAGTACGTGTTCGCCGCGCCGACGTTCGACGGCGACTCGATCTGGAACGTCTTCGGCTCGCAGGCGTTCAACGACGCGCGGCTGACGTACGACGCCACCCTCGGGCGCTTGCGGTTGTTCGCGCGCGGCTTCGTGCGCCTGTTCTCCGACGAGCCGACATCGTCGAGCGGCGCGACGTCGCAAACCGCGGGCGCGCCGTCGGCGCTCTCGGGCGGCGGCAGCGCCGGCGCGCGGCTCGACCTCGGCCGCGGCTTCGCGCGCGTCGACGGCTACTACGAAGACGGCTACGGCGGCACCAAGGGCGGCGTCGATCTGTCGGGCCGCTTCCTGGTGCTCGGCGATTGGCTGAGCGGCCTGGTCCTCGACGGGCGCATCTCCTACGTCCACTTCCGCGACGACTCGCGCACCATCGTCAACGCCGACTCGCTCGGCCTGCAGGGCGGCGTGCGCTACAGCTTCTGGCGCGGCCTCACTGCGCAGCTCGCCGTCGAGGAGAACGTCAACCGCTTCTACTCGAGCCAGCTGCGCGTGCTGGCGCTGCTCGACGTGTCGTTCTTCCTCGGCTCGCGCGGCGCCGGCTTCGCGCGGCCGCGCGCGTGGAGCCCTGCGCGATGAGCCGCGCGCAAAAAAGCACGATCGTGCTTTTCTTCGTCGCAGCCGCCGCGGGCGCGGCGTCGGCGAAGGCGCCGCCGTCGGAGGTGATCTTTCCGCCGCAGAAGCTGCCGCTCACCTTCAGCCACGCACGACATCTCGCCAAGAAGATCGACTGCGACTTCTGCCACGAGAAGGCGCCCGGCTCGCGCTCGTCGGCCGACGATCTGATCCCGAACGAGGAGGTGTGCGCCACCTGCCACCCGATCGATCACCAGCACCCCGACGGCGCCGGCGCGAAGCCGTCGGCCATGCCGTGCGCGTCGTGCCACCCCGGCTTCGTCGCCGGCAAAGAAGTCGCGCGCGTGGTGATGCCGACGCCCAACCTGCGCTTCGATCACCAGGCGCACGTCTCGCGCGGCGTGCCGTGCGCGCGCTGCCACGCCGGCGTCGAACGCGTCGAGCTGGCGTCGCGCGCGCAGCTGCCGAACATGGACCTCTGTCTCGGCTGCCACAACTCGGGCCGCGGCAAGCTCGACGCGCCGTCGCGCTGCGCCACCTGCCACGTCACCACGCGCGACAACACGATGGAGACGTCGTTCCCGTCGGGGACGCTGCGCCCGTCGGGGCTCTTGCGCGGCGACGCGCACACGCTCGACTTCCGCACGCGGCACGCCGCGGTCGCGCGCGAAGACGAGAAGTACTGCCTCAACTGCCACCGCCAGGACTACTGCCAGTCGTGCCACAACGGCGTGGTGAAGCCGTTCGACTTCCACGGCAACGATTACGTCTCGCGCCACGGCATCGACGCGCGCAAGAACGATCCCGACTGCGGCTCGTGCCACCGCCGCCAGTCGTTCTGCCTCGGCTGCCACGAGCGGCTCGGCGTCACCGACGGGCGCACGACCGCCAATACGCCGTTCGCGCCCAACGGCACGCGCAAGTTCCATCCCGACGGCTGGGCCGATCCGTCGGCGGCGCACCAGCCGAACCACCACGCGTGGCAGGCGCAGCGCAACCTGCGCACGTGCGTGTCGTGCCACCGCCAGGAGACGTGCCTCGAGTGCCACGCCGCGCAGTCGGGGCCGGGCGCGACGGGGAAGATGAGCGTGAATCCGCATCCGATGGGCTGGGCGGGATCGCAGCGGTGCCAGGCGCTGGCCGATCGCAACGTGCGCGTGTGCCTGCGCTGCCACGCGCCGAGCGATCCCGAGCTACACTGCGGCCGATGAAGCTGGTGTTCTATTACGACGTCGTCTGTCCGTACGCGTATCTCGCTTCGACGCGTATCGAAGCGTTGGCGGCGCGCGCGCGCGTCGAGTGCGCGTGGACGCCGATCCTCCTCGGCGGCGTGTTCCGCGCCATCCAATCGCCCGACGTTCCCGCCGCGCACATGCCGCCGGCCAAGGCGCGGCTCAACCTGCTCGATCTCGCGCGCTACGCGTCGCTCTACGGCGTGACGCTGAAATTGCCGGCCGAGCATCCGCGCCGCACCGTCGACGCCATGCGCCTGTGCCACGCGGTCGACGGCGCCGATCGCGTTCGCCTCTCGCACGCGCTCTACCGCGCGTACTTCGCCGAAGGCCGCGACGTGGCCGATCGCCGCGTGCTCGGCGCGATCGCGCGCGACTGCGGGCTCGACGAGAACCTGGTCGAGCGCGTCGAGACGCCGGCGATCAAGGACGCGCTGCGCGCCGCCACCGACGAGGCGATCGCCGACGGCGTGTTCGGCGTGCCCGGCTTCGTGGTGGTGAGCGGCGGCGCGCGCAAGCTGTTCTGGGGGCAGGACCGCATGCACCTCGTCGAGCGGGCGCTCGCGGCATGAGCCGCGCGATCGACTTCTACTACGACTTCTCGTCGCCGTACGCGTACCTCGGCGCGACGCAGCTCGAGCGCGTGGCGCAGGCGCACGGCGCGAGCATCCGCTGGCGGCCGATGCTGCTCGGCGCGCTGTTCAAGGCGATCGGCACGCCGGTGGTGCCGCTCGCCGCCGCGTCGGAGCCGAAGCGCCGCTACCTGCAGCGCGACGTGCTCGACTGGGCCGAGTACTGGGGCGTGGAGTTCCGCTGGCCGTCGCGCTTTCCCATGCGCACGGTGGCGGCGCTCCGGCTGGCGCTGGCCGCCGGCGAGGCGCGGCTGCCGGCGATCTCGCACGCGCTGTTCCGCGCCTACTGGGTCGAGGATCGCGATCTCGCCGACCCGGCCGAGCTGCGGCAAATTGCCGCTGGCGTGGGCCTCGACGCGGCGGCGGTCGAACGCGGCCTCGCGCCCGATCCGGCGATCAAGCAGGCGCTGATCGACTCCACCGACGAGGCGATCGCCTGCGGCGTGTGCGGCGCCCCGTCGTTCGTCGTGCGCGGCCACCTCTTCTGGGGCCAGGATCGCCTGGAGCTGGTCGAGCGCACGCTCGACGGCTGGGATCCGCCGACGCTCTAATGATTGGCCGCGCCGGGCGTGGGCGTGGCGGCGACGTGGAAGTCGTGGCTGTTGTCGTCGGTGTCCGCGCCGTTCGGCAGCCGCTCGATCGACTCGCCGGGCGCGGCCGCCGTCGGTGGCGCGGGCGCGGCGCCGCCCTCCATGAAGCCGCCCGCCGCGCTGCCGTACGCCACCGAGTCGACCAGCGCGCCCGCGCCGTCGCGCAGCCCGACCGCGCCGTTGACCGCCAGCCCCGACGCCAGCGCGCCGTCGCTCGCGCCCGTCCAGCCGCTGCCTCCATACACGCGGTAGCCGCCGGCCGCGATCGAGCCGCTCGCCCACGTGTACAGCGCCGACGAATCCGCGCCGCCCGCCGCGTTGGTGTTCGACGCCGCGCGGTACACCAGCTTCCAATTCGAGAGCGTCACCGCCGACGCGCACGGATTGTAGAGCTCGACGAACTCGGCGGTGCCGGTCTGCGACGTGCCGGTCTGCAGCTCGTTGATCACGACGTGACACGCGGTCGTCGGCGGCGGCGTCGCGAGATCGGCGGGCGCGCGAGCGAGATCGTTCGCGCCCGCGTCGACGGCGCGCGAGAGATCCGCCGCCTCGGCCGGCGCCAGGTCCTCCGCGCCGGGCTCGTTCGCCAGGTCGCGATCGTCGCCCGCGAGCGGGCTCATCGGATGCGCGCAGCCTGCGACGGATGCGGCCGCCAGCGTCAAGGCCAGGGTGAAGCGAGCCATCGCCGCGGAACGTAGTCGATCCGCCGCGCGCGGTTCAACCCATATGTGCGTGACGCGCAGGCGACGACGACGTGACCCGGCGCGCGACCGCCGACGCGATCGCCGCCACCGCGACCGCCGCCGGCACGATCATCATCGGGAACGCCTCGACCAGATAGCGCCCGCCGACGCCGTGCGGAATGGCGAACGCGTAGAGCACCGTGCGCGCGGCGACGCACGACAGGCAGATCGCCGCCGTCACGCGCGCCTCTTTGCTGCGTTGCAACATAATTACCGCGCCCGCCAGCGCCAGCGCGAACAGCGCGCGATCGAGCCAGCCGAACGTCCAGCGCAGCGACGGCAAACCGAGCCAGCTCACTTTGAGCGGCAGCTCCCAGTCGGGCGCCGGCGCCCACAGCCGCGCGATCCGCTTGAGCGGCAGCGTCACGTAGAAGCGCCACGGCGCGCGCGCCCGCCGCTCGCGCGCCAGCTCGCGGAACTGCTCGTCGACCGCGGGCGACAGCCGCTCGGCGTTGTAGCGCCGCACGATGGCGATGATGCGCTGGTGCTCCTCCTCGGAGTCGTACATCGCCGGCATGATGATGCCCGGCCGATTGAGATCCCACGCCATGTTGTTGGCCAGGATCAGATCGAAGAACGCCTCGCCCGGCTGCGAGCTCGACCAGGTGCGCGTCCACTCCATGGTGCCGTCGCCGAGCGGCGTGCCGTCCATCTGCCGCCACGTCGACGAGAACGGGTGCGCCGCGCCGAAGCGCGCGAGGTTGCGCAGCGGCCACGGCGAGAACGCGACGATCGCCGCCGCGCCGAACGCGCCGAGCGCCGCCAGCCTCCGCCTCGGCGGCGCGTCCATCGCCGCGAGCGCGATCGCCACGCCGGGCGCGAACGTGAGCGCGTCGGCGCGCACGAGCTGCGAGACGCCCGCCACCACGCCGGCGAGCGCGGCGTTGAGGAGCGGCCGCGTGCGCATGGCGCGCACCGCCAGGTAGATCTCGAGCGTGCCGAGGAACCCCGACATGGTCTCGGTGAGCGCGTAGCACGACACCAGCCACAGCGTCGGGCACGCCAACACCAGCACGAACCCGGCGCGGCCGGCGCGCTCGTCGAGCTTGCGCTCGCGCAGGATCAGGAGCACCAAGAGCGCGGTGCCGAGATCGAGCAGCACGTTCCAGATCACCGCCGCCACCACGTGCTGCTCCGAGCCCCAGCTGCGCCCCGGCGCGCCGACGTAGGCGAGAAAGACCGGGTATCCCGGCAAGCGTGAATAGGCGAGCGGCGCCGGCGGCGGGGCGAACGCCAACCGGTTGGCGCGCCGCAGCTCCTGCGCCATGCGGTAGTACTGCACTCCGTCGCCGCCCGGCTTGTGCCAGCTGGCGACCAGCGCGAAGCGGAACGCCAGCGCGCACGCCAGCGCCGCCGCGATCATCAGCCGCTTTTTTGACCGGTCAGTCATTAATGTCCGCGCCAGAAGCGCACGCGCCCCACGTCGCAGTGGACGAACTTGGAGTCGGGATAGTAGCCGACGCCGCCGAGCTTGAGCGAGCGCACGAAGCGCAGGAGCACGTTGGTCGGCACCTCGGGGATGCGGAAGTCGACCGCGTGCCCGCGCGGGTGCTCCGAGTCGCGCGCCACCTCGTGCCCCTTCTTGCGCAGCATGAGCTGGTACTTGGGCGCGCGAAAGCCGCTCACGATCTCGACGTAGCTGGTGTTGAACTTCGCCGCCGCGCGGCGGATCGCCTGGAGGAGGCGCTGGTCCATCGAGATCGCCTGGTTGGTGAAATGACAACGTACCAGCTCGTCGAAGCCGGTCGGCGCGGGCGGGGCGCCGGGCGCGTCGACGATCGGCAGCGACTCGTTGGTCCACACGTTGTGCAGCGTCAGCACCTTGTCGGCGGCGGCGCGCGGCGCCTTGGCGAGGCGCACGTCCTTGCGCTCGAGCTTCTCGCGCAGGAACCCGGTCTTCTTCGACGGCGGCTCCTCGTCGCCGTCGAGATCGAGCGCCACCCGCGGCGCGGCGTCGGCGCGCGCGCACGGCGCGGACGACAGCCAGGCGAGGGCGAGGGCGAGCACGATCGCGGCGCGGCGCACGGCCGATAGTCTAGCCGATCGAAGTCGGCGCACCGCCAGTTCTAGCGGCGGCGCAGCGGCGTGAGCGTCTCGTTCATCGCCCCCGAGCGAAACCCCTCGAGGTCGAGCGCGACGTAGGTGAAGCCGGCGGTCTTGCCGAGCGCCACGATCTCGCCGCGCCGCTCGACCGCGCGCGCCAGGTCGGCCCCGTCGAGCTCCAGCCGCGCGATGGTGTCGTGGTAGCGCACGCGCAGCTGGCGGAAGCCGAGATCGTGCAACCCCTCCTCGAAGCGATCGATGCGCGCGAGCCGCTCGGGCGTGATCTCGGTGCCGTAGGGAAAGCGCGACGACAGGCACGCGAGCTGCGGCTTGTCCCACGTCGACAGGCCGAGCCGTCGCGACAGCTCGCGCACCTCCGCCTTGGTCAGCTCCGCCTCGACCAGCGGATGGCGCGCGCCGCGCTCGCGGGCGGCGGCGAGGCCGGGGCGGTGATCGCCGAGATCGTCCAGGTTGGTGCCGAGCAGCACCTCGTTAAAACCCAGCCGATCGGCGAACGGCCTGGCTATATCCATCAGCTCCGCTTTGCAGTGGTAGCAGCGGTCGGTCGGGTTCTGCGCGAAGCCGGGGCGCTCGAGCTCGTGCGACTCGACCACGTCGATGGCCACGCCGAGCGCTTCGGCGAACGCCACCGCCTCGGCGCGCTCGCGACGCGCCATGGTCGGCGACACCGCGGTGAGCGCGCGCGCCCGCGTGCCGAGCTCGTCGGCGGCGATCTTGAGCACCAGCGCCGAGTCGGCGCCGCCGGAGAACGCCACCACCGCGCTCGCGTAGCCGCGCACCACCTCGCGCAGCCGCGCCAGCTTGCGATCGAGCGCCTCCGCCGACGTTTGCTCCGAGTGATTCATCGCGCGCGCATCGCCTCGATCAATATCTTCGCCACCTCGGGCCGCGAGAACTCGGCCGGCGGCTCCTCGCCCGCGCGCAGCAGCTCGCGCACGCGCGTCCCCGAGAGGATGACCCGATCGGCCTCCTCGTGCGGGCACGACTTCTGCGACGCCATCGCCGCGCAGCGACGGCAGTAGAACGAGTTCTCGAACCGGAGCGGCGTGATGCCGATCTCCTCGGGCGTGTACTTATCGAACTCGCGCTGCGCGTCGTAGGTGCCGTAGTAGTTGCCGACGCCGGCGTGATCGCGCCCGACGATGAAGTGCGTGCAGCCGTAGTTCTTGCGCATGATGGCGTGGAAGATGGCCTCCTTCGGGCCCGCGTAGCGCATCGCCGCCGGCAGCGTCGAGAGCTTGGCGCGGTCCTTCGGGTAGTAGCCGGCGAGCAGCGCCTCGTAGCAGCGCATGCGCACGTCGGCCGGGATGTCGTCTTCCTTGGTGTAGCCGACCAGCGGATGGATGAGGATACCGTCGGCGATCTCGAGCGCGCACTTGGTGAGGTACTCGTGCGCGCGGTGGATCGGGTTGCGCGTCTGGAAGGCGGCGATGCGCTTCCAGCCGCGCTCGCGAAAGTACGCGCGCGTGGCGCGCGGCTCGTTGTGGTGCGCGGGAAACGGCGACGGGCGCTTGGCGACGAGCCAGATCTTGCCGCCGACGTAGACGTCGCCGAGCTGCTTGAGCTGCGCCACGCCCGGATGCTTGTCGTCGTCGGTGCCGTAGACGTTCTTGGCCTCGCGCGGATCGCGCTCGAACAGCTCCTCGACGTCGATCACCGCGTGCAGCGTGCCGTCGTAGTAGAGCGCCGCCTGCTTGCCGGGCGCGAGCTTGCCCGCGGCGTCGCGCGTCGCCGACAGCGTGATCGGGATGGTCCACGGCAGGCCGTCGGCGAGCCGCCCCTCGGCGACCACGCGCGTGTAGTTGGCCTTGCACATGAAGCCGTCCATCGGCGACAGCGCGCCGACGGCGATCATGTCGAGATCGGCGATCTCGCGGACGTGCAGGTCGAGGCGCGCCAGCGACGGAGCGCGCGCCTTCAGCTCGGCGGCGCGCTCGGGCGAGGCGACGCGGTCGACGAGAGTACCTCCGTGCGGGGCGATGGCGTCTTGATCGGCGGTCATGTCATTCCTTCTTGGCTAGTCGGTGCTCGGCGCGTTTGATTACCACGATCCGGCAGGCGCGGCCCGTCTGCTCGACGGAGACGACCTCGTGGCCCTCGGCGCGGAGCGAGCGGGGGACGTTGGCGGCGGCGGGCGGGTGATCGACGACCACGGTGAGCGCGGCGCCGAGCGGCAGCTCCTCGAGGCGCAGCTTGGCGCGCAGGAAGGTGTAGGGGCAGACCTCGCCCGACAGATCCAGCGTTTCTGACCCGCGGGTCAATAAGTCCGGCGTCACCAGGTCACCTCCAGGTGGCCGGGCGGCGCGTCCGAGGCGGGCGCGATCCGGTGGCCGAGACCGCGCAGCGTCCCGACGGCGCGCAGCACCGCCTCGGGCAACTGCAGCAACGACGACTGCAGCAGCCGCGACCCCTGCGGCAAATTGCCGCTGCCGGGCGAGACGACCGCCGAACGGGCGGCGAGCGCGTCGAGGATCGCGCGCGCGGGCGGCTCGACGGCGATCACCACGTCGAGATCGCACGCCGCGTAGCCGACGGCGGAGCGGAGCGCCTGCGCGGTCTTGCCGTCGCGCACGTCGCGGGTGAGGCGCACGCGCACGACCCGGCGTCCGGCGCCCGCCGGTGGCGCGTGATCGTCGCGGTGGCCGTCGCCGGTGAGCGCCACCACGCGCCGCGCGTCGCGCACCATCACCGCGTGATCGTACTGCGAGCCGAAGCGCGGCCCGCCGTCGACGGGAAGCACGCCGCGCGCCTCGGCGTCGGCGGCGCACAGCGCCACCTCCACGCCGGCTTCGAGCAGCTCCATCATTAATGGAGCGCTCGCCGCGCGCGCACCGTCGTCCATCAGGAACAGCGCCGCGCCCGACGGCTCGCGCGCCAGCGAACGGATCGCCTCGCCGGCTTCGGCGAGCCGCCGATCGTCGGCGAGCAGCACGCCCAGCTCAAGGCCCATAGCGCTCGACTTCGACGAACCGCCCGCCTTCGAAGCGAAACCGTTTCGCGCCGCGCACGCCGTCGCGCGTCGCGTCCACCACCAGGTAGTCGACGGGGTAGAGCAGCTCGCCGTCGGGCGCCGCGGCGCGCACGTCCTCGTCGGAGAAGTAGGCGCCCTTGTCGACGTGCGAGTGGTAGATGACGCGCACCGGCCGCGGCCCGCGCAGACTCTTGTCGAGGAAGAAGAGATCCTTCGCGCCCAGGTTGTACGCGGTCGACGCGTCGCGCGGGAAATTCGCCGGGTCCTCGGCGTGCAGCGCGTTCTGCCGGTTCTCGCAGCGGCGCACCTCGTCGTCGAGGATGAAGCCGCAGACCTCTTCCGGATACCCTTCGCGCGCGTGCGCGTAGATCTCGTCGAGGAGAGCGCGCGCGAGAGCGCCACCCGCCGGCTCACCACTCATAGTGCCGTTCCCACTTGAGCGGCGTGAAGTAGCGATCGCCGCGATCGCACAGCACCGTCACCAGGCACGCCTCGCGCCCCGGCGGCACCTCGCGCGCGACGCGCAGCACGCCCGCCACCGCCGCGCCCGACGAGTGGCCGACGAACAGCCCCTCCTCGTGCGCGATCCGATCGGCCGCGTCCCAAGCCTCCTCGGTCGGCATCGGCAGGATGCGATCGACGCACTCGTTCGGGTGCCAGATGCCGGGCACGATCGACGACGCCATGTGCTTGAGCCCCTCGAGCCCGTGCAGCGCGTCCTCCGGCTCGACGGCGATCACCTCGACGGCGCGGCCCGACTCCTTGAGCCGGCGCCCGGTGCCCATGACCGTGCCGGTGGTGCCGATGCCGGCGACGAAGTGGGTGACGCGATCGCCGAGCGCCGCCAGGATCTCGGCGCCGGTGCCGAGGTAGTGCGCGCGCGGATTGGAGTCGTTGGAATATTGATCGGGATAGAAATAGCGCGACGGATCCTTGGCGACGAGCTCGCGCACGAGCTGGATGGCGCCGTCGGAGCCCTCCATCGGCGACGAGAAGACGAGCTCGGTGCCGTACGCCTGCGTGATCTGCTTGCGCGCGGCCGACACGTTCTGCGGCATGACCAGCGCGACCTTGAAGCCGA
Source organism: Polyangia bacterium (assembly GCA_035652295.1). Lineage (GTDB taxonomy): Bacteria > Myxococcota_A > Polyangia > Palsa-1104 > Palsa-1104 > DASREC01. The sequence continues at coordinate 15,578 of DASREC010000480.1, read as the reverse complement.
GCGCCGAGCCGACCAGCGAGTAGGCGACGCCGGTGTTGCCGCTCGTCGAGTCGATGATGGTCTTGTCGGGCGTGAGCCGGCCCGACGCGATGCCGTCGCGGATCATCTGCAGCGCCGGGCGATCCTTGACCGAGCCGCCCGGGTTCATGAACTCGGCCTTGGCCCAGATCTCGACGCCCGGCCGCGGCTCGAGGTTGGCGAGTCGGATGAGCGGGGTGCCGCCGATCAGCTCGACGATCGAGTCGACGCGTTGCGCGCGGCGCACCGCCGCCTGCTCGTCGAGGGCCAGGATCGCCGGCGGCGCCTTGCGCGCGGGATGCTTCACAGCTCGAGCACCCGCTTGAGCTGCTCGACGGCGCGCAGCGCTGACGCCTCGACGCCGTCGTCTACGTTTACGGCGACGGCTACGGCCACGGCTACGTTCGGATTCAACTCGCGCACGGCCGTGGCCGTACTTTCTGACCCGACGGTCAAGAATCCCACGCCCGCCGCCGCCAGGTACAGCGCCTCGACCTCGCTCTCCGCCGTGGCGCGCGCCGCGCGCAGCCGCTCCTGCCCGACGCCGCCCACCTCGGGCATCAGCATCTGGCGCGCGTAGCGGCGCACTTCCTCGTCGGAGAATCGCGCCACGTCTAGCGGCCGCCCGCGATCGCCGGGACGATCGACACCTCGTCGCCGTCCTTGACCGGCGTGTCGAGGTTCTGCAGAAAGCGGATGTCCTCGTCCTTGACGAAGATGTTGACGAAGCGCCGTACCGCGCCGGTCTCGTCGCAGATGCGCTCCTTGATGCCGGGAAAGCTCTTCTCCAGATCGGCGATCAGCTCGCCGATGTTCTTGCCGCTCGCCGGCACTTCTTCGGCGCCCTTGGTCAGCTTGCGCAGCGGAGTCGGAATGCGAACCGTGGCCATGGATGTCTCCTCTAGATGATCTTCTCGAACTCTTCGATGCGCGGCGCGATCACTGGCAGCGGCTTCATGCGCTCCTGGAGCGGCTCCTGCGTCTTGAGCCCGTTGCCGGTGATGCAGATGACCGTGGTCTCGTCCTTGGCGATCTTGCCGTCGGCGATCAGCTTGCGCGCGGCCGCCAGCGTCACGCCGCCCGCGGTCTCGGTGAAGATGCCCTCGGTCTCGCCGAGCAACTGGATGGCGTCGAGGATCTCGTCGTCCGAGACCGCCGCCGCCGCGCCGCCCGACGCGCGGATCGCCTGCGCCGCGTACGGCCCGTCGGCGGGGTTGCCGATGGCCAGCGACTTGGCGATCGTCTTCGGCTGCTTGACCGGCTTGATGGCGTCGCGCCCGGCGATCACCGCGTCGGCGATCGGCGAGCAGCCCGACGCCTGCGCGCCGTACAGCCGCGTCGGGCCCGCGGTCTCGACGAAGCCGAGCTTCTTGAACTCGTCGATCGATTTCGCGATCTTGGTGAGCAGCGAGCCCGACGCCATCGGCACCACCACGTGGCGCGGCGCGCGCCAGCCGAGCTGCTCCTGGATCTCGAAGCCGAACGACTTCGAGCCCTCGGCGTAGTAGGGGCGGATGTTGACGTTGACGAACGCCCACGGGTGGCGCCCGGCGATCTCCGAGCACAGCCGGTTCACGTCGTCGTAGGTGCCGTCGATGCCGATCACGCGCGCGCCGTAGACGGTGGTGCCGAGCACCTTGCCGGCTTCGAGGTCGCGCGGGATCAGCACGAAGCAGCGCAGCCCCGCCTGCGCGGCGTTGGCGGCCGTCGAGTTGGCCAGGTTTCCCGTCGAGGCGCACGCCACGGTGTCGAACCCGAGCTCGCGCGCCTTGGAGAGCGCCACCGACACCACGCGGTCCTTGAACGACAGGGTGGGGTGACATACGGCGTCGTTTTTGACCCACAGGTCAGAATGTCCGAGCGCGCGGCCCAGGTTGCGGGCGCGCACCAGCGGCGTGAAGCCGGCGTCGAGGCCGACGGTGGGCGGCTCGTCGATCGGCAGCAGCTCGCGGTAGCGCCACAGCGTCGGCGCGCGGCGGGCGATCAGCTCGCGGGTGAGCCGCTCGGCGATCAGCGGGTAGTCGTAGGCGACCTCGAGCGGGCCGAAGCAGAACTCGCAGACGTGCAGCGCCTGCTTGGGGTAGTCGCGGCCGCACTCCCGGCAGCGCAGCCCGAGCACCGTCGACGTAGCCGAGGACGTGGACGAGACACCGGTCAGCATGAGGGCACCTCGCTGGAACGCCGCCCCGCGCCCGCCGCCGGCAACGGCGACGCCGGCGACGACGCGACCGTGGACGACGACGTGGTCGTGGACGGCGACGGCGACGTGGCCGTGGACGACGACGCGGACGTCAACGACGCCGTTGACGATCGAGCTATCGACGCGCTCAACGCCGCCGCGGCCCGCGCGCACGCCTCGCACGACAGCCGGCGGCGGATGGCGACGCGGCGCCGCGCGCGATCGGGCAGCGCGAGCGCGTCGTAGATCATCAGCGCGCCGGCGAGCTGCGGGGTGCCGTCGAGGATCGCCAGCGCCTCGCGCGCCATCAGCGCGCCGACGACGCCGCACACCGCGCCGAGCACGCCCGCCTCCTGGCACGACGGCGCGGCGCCCGGCTCGGGCGGGGCCTCGAACAGGCAGCGGTAGCACGCACTTTCTGACGTCACGGTCATTAACTGCCCGCCGAAGCGCACCACGGCGCCGTGCACCAGCGGCACGCCGGCGCGCACGCACGCGTCGTTGAGCAGGAACTTCGACTCGAAGCTGTCGGTGCCGTCGAGCACCACGTCGTGCGCCGCGACCAGCGCCCCGACGTTGTGCGCCGCCACCCGCGCCTCGACGGTGTAGACGGCGAGCCGCGGCCAGCGCCGGTCGAGCGCGTCGGCCGCCGAGTCCACCTTGGGCCGCCCGACGTCCGCGTCGCGGTGCAGGATCTGCCGCTGCAGGTTGGAAGCCTCCACCACATCGTCGTCGGCGATGGTCACGGATCCGCCGCGCGCCGCCAGGAGTGGTGCCAATTCCCACAGCGCCGGGCAGCCGAGGCCGCCGGCGCCGACCACCAGCACGCGCACCGTCGAACGTGGGCTACGCAAAGTACTCATCGAGCGAGAAGTACCGCTCGCCAGTGTCGCACATCACCGTGACCACGCGCTTGCCCGGCCCGAGCTCGCGCGCCACCTGGCAGGCGATGAACGCGTTGGCCCCCGACGAGATGCCGACCAGCAGCCCCTCGCGCTTGGCCAGCTGCACCTTGGTCTCGTAGGCGTCGCGGTCGGCGATTTTGCGCACCTCATTTATGACCGACCGGTCAAGAATGTCGGGCACGAACCCGGCGCCGATGCCCTGGATCTTGTGCGGCCCCGACGGCTGCCCCGACAGCACCGCCGAGGTCTGCGGCTCGACGGCGATCATCTTGCAGCGCGGCAGCTTCTCGCGGAACACCTGGCCGACGCCGGTGATGGTGCCGCCGGTGCCGACGCCGGAGACGAACGCGTCGGCGCCCTCGGGGCCGAGCTGCTCGAGCAGCTCGCGCGCGGTGGTGCGGCGGTGCACGTCGGGGTTGGCCGGGTTCATGAACTGCTGCGGCATGAAGTAGTGCGGATATTTCTTGCAGAGCTCGCCGGCGCGCGCGACCGCGCCCTCCATGGTGCGCTCCGACGGCGTGAGGATCAGCTCGGCGCCGTACGCCTTGAGCAGCGAGCGCCGCTCGAGCGACATCGACTCGGGCATCGTCAGGATCAGGTGGTAGCCCTTGACCGCGCAGACGAGCGCCAGGCCGATGCCGGTGTTGCCCGACGTCGGCTCGACGATCACCGACTCGCCGGGCCGGATGCGCCCCTCGCGCTCGGCGGCCTCGATCATCGCCAGCGCGATGCGATCCTTCACCGAGCCGCCCGGGTTGAACTGCTCGCACTTGACCCAGACCTCCGCCGAGTCGGCGTCGGGCAGGCGGCGCAGCTTGACCAGCGGCGTGCCGCCGATGAGCTCGAGGATGCTGTGCACGTGCGGCGCGGTTTGCGGCAAGTGGCCCTCTAGATGAAGTACATGTGCGGCTGTCCGTCGCCGCGGTGGATGCCGAGCGCCTCGCCGCGCTGGCACAGGTCCTTGATGGTGACGCCGTCGAAGCAGGCGCGGATCTTCTGCGCCAGCTCCTTCCAGATCGACGCGGGGACGAGCTTCGAGCGGCTCTCGCGCGCGCGCTCGCCGCCGGCGTGCGAGTCGTCCTCGGGGGCGATCAGCTCGATCGGGCCCTGCACCGCGCGCACGACGTCGCCGAGCGTGATGGTCTCGGGCGCGCGCGCGAGGAAGTAGCCGCCGCGCGGGCCGCGCTTGGCCTCGACGAGGTTGGCGCGCCGCAGCTCCTGGAAGATCTGCTCGAGGTAGCGCAGCGGCACTTCCTGGCGGCGGGCGATGTCGCGCGCCTGCGTCGGCCGACCCTGGTTGTGGTAGGCGATGTCGAAGACCGCGCGCACGCCGTAGCGGCTTTTCGTCGACAGCTTCATCCGCGTTTCGCGCTCACGTCAATTCCCGACCAAAAAGGTCAGGTTTTGCTTATTGGATACTTGAGCGGGTTTGTCAAGATGCGGCGGAGAGGCCGCAGACCTTGCATTTGCCGTCGCTGCCGATGAGGCCGGTGCAGGCGCCGTCGGGGCAGAGTTGGCGATCGTCGTCGGCGAACGCGCCGTCGGAGTCGCGGTTCGGTTCGCGGTTCGGTTCGCCGCTCGGTTCGCCGTTACTCGATTCGCGCGGCACGCCCGGTGAGCCGTCGCCCGCCCGGCCGCACACCTTGCAGCGCCCATCGGCGCCGAGCAAACCGGTGCACGAGCCGTCGGAGCACAGCTCGCGCTCGTCGGGATCGAACGCCTCGCGATCTTTGAAGTCGGGATCCACGTTAAAGCACTACTTGAGGTTTTTGAATAAATCGTTCAATTTAGCTTTGGCGTTTTCCACGCTGCTGTCGACGCGCGCGGCCTCCGCGTCTTTGAAGTCGAAGTGCGCGCAGAAGTTTGCCTCCTCGCGGTCGCGAATGAACGCGGCCTCGGGTTCGCGGCATTGATTGTGGATGTTCGGATCCCACAGACGGCAGTTCTTGCAGACGTGCAGATCGGCCGCGCAGTGCGGGCACGAATCGCGGCGGCCGACTTTGACGCCGACCTTCACGTCGAAGATCTGCTCGTTCCCGCACGAATAACAGAAGTACGCCATGGCGTCGCACTCTAACCGATGACAGACGCCCGCGCCAGTTGACTCCACGCCCGAGAAAAGCTACTTACGCCCGCCATGGGATCTGTAGAAGCCACCGAGCTCCGCACGGGTTTGAAGGTGCTGATCGACGGCCAGCCGTACATCGTCATCGAGCGCCAGTTCGTCAAGCCGGGCAAGGGCGCGGCGTTCACCCGCACCAAGTTCAAGAACCTGCTCACCGGGCGGAACGTCGAGCACAACATCCGCTCGGGCGAGAAGCTGGAAGAGGCCGACGTCGAGGAGAAGGCGATGGCCTTCCTCTATAAGGAAGGCGACGACTTCGTGTTCATGGACCAGCAGAACTACGAGCAGGTGACCGTGCCGGCCGCCACGCTCGACCAGGATTGGCGCTGGCTCAAGGACAACATGGTGTGCCACGTGCTGTTCTGGAACGGGCGCACCATCGGCATCACGCTGCCCAACTTCGTCGAGCTCAAGGTCACGCACTCGGAGCCGGGCGTGAAGGGCGACACCTCGTCGGGCGCCACCAAGCCGGCGACGCTCGAGAGCGGCGCCACCATCAACGTGCCGCTGTTCATCAACGAGGGCGACACGCTGCGCATCGACACCCGCTCGGGCGAATACTGCGAGCGCGTCAAGGCCTGAGCGGCCGGGACGCGTGAGCGAGCGCGACGCGTGAGCGGGCGCACCGCGTGAGCGAGCGCGAGCGCCTCGCCGGCCGCGTGCGCAACCTCGAGCGGCGGGCGCTCCTGCTCGGGGCGATCCGCCGCTTCTTCGACGAGCGCGGCTTCGTCGAGATCGAGGCGCCGATCCTGGTGCCGTCGCCGGGCCTCGAGCTGCACCTCGACGCGTTCGCCGTCGCCGACTCCGATCGCTGGCTGATCACCAGCCCCGAGTACCAGATGAAGCGGCTGCTCGCGGGCGGGCTCGAGCGCATCTATTCGCTCGGGAAGGTGTTCCGCCGCGGCGAGCTGGGCGCGCACCACAACCCCGAGTTCACCATGCTCGAGTGGTATCGCGCCGGCGCCGCGTGGACCGCGATCGCGGACGACACCGAGCAGCTGGTGGCGGCCGCGGCGCGCGCGGTGGCGGGGACGACGCGGCTCGGCGCCCTCGAGCTGGCGCCGCCGTGGGATCGCCTGTCGGTGGCGGAGGCGATGCGGCAATTTGCCGCAGTGCGCGTCGACGGCGACGAGAGCGCAGACGAGCTGCGGGCGCGCGCGCGGGCCGCCGGCCACCGGGTCCCGGACGGCGGCGCCTGGGACGACGTGTTCTTCGGCGTGTTCCTCGACGCCGTCGAGCCCCAGCTCGGACGCGAGCGGCCGGTGATCCTCTTCGACTGGCCGCGGCCGCTCGCCGCGCTGGCGCGTGAAAAGCCGGGCGACCCGCGCGTGGTCGAGCGCTTCGAGGCGTACGCCGGCGGCCTCGAGCTGTGCAACGCCTTCGGCGAGCTGACCGATCCGGTGGAGCAGCGCGCCCGCTGCCTGCGCGATCTCGACGAGCGGCGCGCGCGCGGGCTGCCCGCCTATCCGCTCGACGAGAAGTTCCTGGCCGCCCTCGCCGACGTCCCGCCGTCGGCGGGGATCGCGCTCGGCGTCGATCGCCTGGCCATGCTGCTCCTCGGCGCCGCCGACATCCGCGACGTCCTCGCGTTCAAGTCCGACGAGCTTTGAATACGCCGTTCATGATGTGAATCTTCATTCACTTTGTGAACGGCGCTTCTAAACGGGGCGGCTAGAAGTAGTGGGCGCGGCCGTTGGCGTCGAGCCAGACGTGACGGCCGAAGCGATCGACCGACTGGCCGGGCACCCAGCGGCCCTCGCCGCGGATGAAGCCGCGCCGCCCGCGCTCCCAGCGCGGCGGCACGTAGACCACGCCCGCGCGGGGCGCGCGCGACCAGCGGCCGCCGATCCAGATGTAGCGGCGCGCGGACGGGTTCCAGTCCCAATAGCCGCCGATCCACGCCGCGTCGGCGTACGGCGCCGGCGGCGGCGTCTCGTAGAGCGGCTCGGGCGGCGCGACCGTCACCGCGAGGCTGCTCGAATCGCTCGGCTCGTAGGCGTCGTACCCGACGGTGCCGTAACAGCCGGCCGCCGCGGCCAGCCCGACGATGACGAAATACCGGAGGACACGCATGCCCGATCGTCGAGCAAGAAAAGTGCCCTGGTTCTTGATCCGGCGCGCGATTGTGTCGAGAATCGCCGAAACCTGGGAGGACCACATGATGACGCGCTTTGCCCGCTGGGTGCTGCTCGCTTGCTTGACGGTGCTGTTCGTCCCCGCCTCCGCGTTCGCGCAGGCGCCCAAGACCACCGGCGCCAAGACCGACAAGGCCGCCGCCGACAAGCCCGCGACGGCGGAGAAGGCGCCGGCCGCCGACGCCAAGACCGAGTTGGTCGATCTCAACAGCGCGACCGAGGACCAGCTCAAGGCGCTGCCGGGCATCGGCGACGCGTACTCGAAGAAGATCGTCGCCGGCCGCCCGTACGCCAACAAGACGCAGCTGGTCTCGAAGAACATCGTCCCGAAAGCCACCTACGACAAGATCGCCGACAAGGTGATCGCCAAGCAGCCGAAGAAGTAGCCGCTGGCCCGCGCGCCCGAGCGGCGCATCTTCATCCACAGGTGACGCCGCTCGGGCGAAAAGTTCAAAACGCGCTCGACGAAGCGCGCATCTTGATCCTCGGCGCGCAGGTGCTGCTCGGCTTCGGGCTGCGCTCGACGCTGGAGACGCGGTTCGACGCGCTGCCGCGCGCGTGGCAGTGGGCGCGGCTCGGCTCGATCGCGCTCCTGCTCGCGGCGCTGGTGCTGCTGATCGCGCCGGGGCCGTTCCATCAAATCGTCGAGCGCGGGCGCGACACCGCGCGGCTGCACCGGTTCACGCTGCGCGCCATCGAGGCGGCGCTGGCGCCGTTCGCGATCGCGATCGCGGTCGACTTCGCGGGCGCGGGGCGGCAGCTCTACGGCGTGCGCGCGGGGATCGTGGCGGGCGCGGCTGCGGCGGCGGTGGCGCTCGGTTCGTGGTACGGCGTCGAGCTGCTGGCGCTGGCGCGGCGCCGCGGCGAGAAAGGAGCGGCCATGCAGGAGCAGGCGGCGCAGACCTCGATTCACGATCGCATCCGCCACGTGCTCACCGAGGCGCGCGTGGTGCTGCCGGGCGCGCAGGCGCTGCTCGGCTTCCAGCTCGCGACCATGCTGCTCGACGGGTTCGCGCGGCTGCCGCGCTCGTCGCAGGCGATCCACTTCGCCAGCTTGTCGCTGATCGCGCTCGCCACCATCTGGCTGATCGCGCCGGCGGCGTTTCACCGCATCGTCGAGCGCGGCGAGGACACCGAGCGGTTTCATCGCGTGGCCAGCCGGCTCCTGCTGGCGGCGCTGGTGCCGCTCGCGCTCGGCATCGCCGGCGACGTGTTCGTGGTGGCGCGCAAGGTGAGCGGCTCGACGGGCGCGGCGGCGGCGTTCGCGCTCGCGGTCGCGGCGTGCGCGCTCGGCTGGTGGTTCGGCGTGCCGCTCGCGGCGGCGCGCCGTCCGCGGCACGGTTGGTGGGCGGGGCGATTGCGGACAAACTGATCGGGTGCGCCGCGCCCTCGCGATCGGGCTCGCGCTCGCGCTCGCCGCCGCTCGGCCGTTTCGCCGGCGAGGCCACGCTGCCCGTCGAGGACTCTGCGTGTCACGTGATCCGCCTGGCCGCCGGCGGCGGCTTCTCCGGACCGGTCTACGTCAACTGCGGCTTCGCCGAGCGCCCGCCCGTCGACCCTTGACGAAAAAGATCGCGGCCACAAATTTTGCGACGAAACCGGGAAACGATGAGGAAGCGGGGCGCCGCGCTTGCCGCTTCATGAGTGGTGCCTACGTCGGCGTCTCCGCAAGGAGGATGACCATGGCCAATATCGTTCGCAGAGGCGGAGAGTCGCGCGACATCGCGCCGTCGGCGCGCGGCGAGTGGGATCCGTTTCGCATGATGCGCGATCTGCTGCGTTGGGATCCGTTCAGCGAGATGCTGCCGTACGCGGGGGCCGAGCGGCTCGGGTTCGTACCGCAGTTCGAGGTCAAGGAGACGCCCGACGCGTACATCTTCAAGGCCGATCTTCCCGGCGTGAAGGAGCAGGACCTCGAGATCTCGGTGACCGGCAACCGCCTGTCGGTGAGCGGCAAGCGCGAGCAGGAGGAGCGTCAGGAGAACGAGACGTTCTACGCCTACGAGCGCGCGTACGGCAGCTTCACGCGGTCGTTCACGCTGCCCGAGGGCGTCGACGCCGACCACGTGCAGGCCGACCTGCGCGAGGGCGTGCTGACGCTGACGGTTCCGAAGCTGCCCGAGATGCAGCCGAAGAAGATCAACATCAAGGGCGGCGCCGCGCAGCCGCAGCAGACGAAGGGCAAGGCGTAGCGCGAATCGCGGAGCAGGACCGCGCGCGATCTCCCGACCGGGATCGCGCGCGATCTTTTTGTGCAGTGCGCCGGCGCGAGCTGCGGCATTTTGCCGCACGTTCATGCGGCACGTACGCCGGCCGACGGCGATTCACCAGGAGATGACGACGAGGCCCTGACCACCGTTCAGGATGCTGCTCCCGCCGGCACCGCCGCCGGCGCCGATCCCGGACGTGAATTGGCCTCCAGGGATGTAGTCGGGGTCGCTGGTACCGGCCGGATCGCTGGTTAAACCGGTTCCATAAGTCGCGGCCGTGGTGGTCATGGTCGCGAGCCCGTCGGTGTAACCGGAGCCGCCGCCTCCTCCGCCGTCGGCGCTCCCGCCGCCGCCGAAGTAGCCGCCGCCTCCGCCGCCGCCGAGCGCGATGCCGCTCGTGTAGCCATGGCCGCCCTTCATGCCCGATCCCGACGTGCCGCTCACGCCGAACATGTTGGGGCCGGAGATGCCGGGACCGGTCTGCGTCGCCGCGGTACAGCTCGCGTCGGTGCACGCACCGCCGGACGCGCCACCGCCCACGCCGCCGGGCCCGCTCAAGCCGGCGCCTCCGCCACCGCCGGCGACGAGCAGGTCGCTCGCGCCCCAGGTCACGCTGCTCGCGCCACCACCGTCGCCGCCCCCCATGGCGTATCCGCCGCCACCCTGCAGCGGAAAGCCACCACCGCTGCCGCTCGTCTCGCCGCCCTCACCAACGACGATCCGGAGCACTGTGCCGGGCGCGATGATCGCCGTGCCGGTCGTAAAGCCGCCGCCGCCACCCGGGTTGACTCCGCGCGTCGAACCGCCGCCGCCCGCGCCCCATAGCTTGAACGTGATCAGGCTGCACCCTGGAGGAATGGTGAGTGTCGACGGAGGCCCGAGTGGGATGACGTGATGCTCGGGGACGCACACGGGCGTCAGATCAGCCGACGACAGATCGGGCACCGGCGTCAAGTCTGGCGGCGTGGCGAAATCGGGCGTCGCGAGATCGATCGGGGCCGCGAGATCGACGGGCGTCGTGAGATCGACTGGAACGGCGAGATCGAGAGGCAATCCGAGATCGACCGTCGATGTGAGATCGACGAGAGACGCGAGGTCGACGGGCGTTGCGAGGTCGTTCGCGCTCGGCCCGAGCTCCGACTGGATCGGCAAGCCCGTTACGCCGCAGCCGGTGAACCCGATCACGGCAATCGCGAGGCGGGCGCGAGCGAACGACCGAATGCCCACGCGTCGAGCGTATCACGCCCGCGTGGCGCGTCCGCGGTGGAGCAGGGCGCAGCGGCTCGTCGTGTCGTTCGTTGTCGGTGCCGAGGGCGGGATTTGAACCCGCACGCCCGTTTCCAGGCTAGGGATTTTAAGTCCCCTGCGTTTACCAGTTTCGCCACCCCGGCGGGTCGCGTGAATTTACCTTCGCGCCGCGCGTGCGTCCAATGCGCATGAAGCTGCGATCGCTGGCGGCGGTTTGCGCGCTCGCGGCGGCGTGCTCGCCGTCGGGGATCTCGGCGCCGCTCGACGGCGGCGCGGACGGCGCGGCGGCGTGCACGCCCGCGGCGGCGCGCCCGGGCACGGTGGTGACCGACTCGGGCGCGGTGACCGGCACGCTCGCCGGCGCGAGCTACATCTATAGAGGCGTTCCGTACGCCGCGCCGCCGATCGGGCCGCTGCGCTTTCGCCCGCCGGCGCCGCCCGCGTGCTGGTCGGGCGAGCGCGCGACGACGAGCTTCGCGGCCGAGTGCCCGCAGTTCTCCGGCTCGTCGGCGGGCGGCGTCGGCACGGGCGCGATCGCCGGCGACGAGGACTGCCTCTACCTCAACGTCTGGGCGCCGTCCGCGCCGCCGCCCGCGCCGCTGCCGGTGATGGTGTTCATCCACGGCGGCGGAAACGTCGAGGGCGCCGGCTCGCTGCCGTCGTACGACGGGCAGTACCTGTCGGAGCACGGCGGCGCCGTGGTGGTGACGATCAACTATCGGCTGGGCACGCTCGGCTTCCTGGTGCATCCGGCGCTCGAGGCGGAGAGCGCCGAGCACGTGAGCGGCAACTACGGGATCCTCGATCAGATCGCGGCGCTCGCGTGGGTCCGGCGCAACATCGGCGGCTTCGGCGGCGATCCGGCGCGCGTGATGATCTTCGGCGAGAGCGCGGGCGCCGTCGACGTGTGCGTGCTGATGGCGTCGCCGCTCGCCAAGGGGCTGTTCGCGCGCGCGCTGATGGAGAGCGGCGGCTGCTACCAGCAGCCGATGGCGGCCGAGGAGCCGATGGGCGCGCAGCTCGCGAGCGCGGCGGGCTGCGGCGGAGCGAGCGACGTGGCGGCGTGCCTGCGCGCGCTCGACGCGAAGACGATTTTGCAGGCGCTGCCGCCGACGGGAAACGCGATCGTCTCGGGGCTGGCGGCGTTCAAGCCGAACGTCGACGGCTATGTGCTGCTCGAGTCGCCGATCCTGGCGCTCGGCGACGGCAGCGCGGCGCACGTGCCGATGATCGTCGGCGCGAACGGCGACGAGACCGGCAAGGCGGCGGCCGCGCTCCAGCCGCCGATCGCGAGCGACGCCGCGTACCAGGCCGCGGTCGACAAGCAGTTCGGCGCCTACGCGAGCGCCGTCCTCGCGCAGTATCCGTCGTCGAGCTTTGCCAGCCCCGAGCAGGCGTACGTCGCGGTCACCACCGACGCGCGCTTCGTGTGCCCGGCGCGCCAGACGCTGCGCGCGGCGCAGGCGGGCGCGCCCGAGGTGGCCGAGCGGCGCTACTTCTTCACGCACGCCGTCGAGAACGCGGGCGCCGCGATCCGCGCGCAAGGCGCGTGGCACGGCGAGGAGCTGCTGTTCGTGTTCCACACGTTCGGCGCGGCGGCGGGCTACGTGCCGACGGCGGCGGAGTCGGCGCTCTCGGACGCGATGGTCGGCTACTGGTCGCGCTTCGCGGCGGGCGGCGATCCCGACGGCGCGGGCGCGGCGGCGTGGCCGGCGTTCACCGCCGCGGGCGACGAGTACCTCGGGCTCGACGACACCATCGCCGCCGGCGCGGGCGTGCGCACGGCGCGCTGCGACTTCTGGGACGGGCTCGCCGGCATGCCGTGAGAAAGTTTGAACGGCGGTTCAAAATTTTGAACGCGCGTTCAAAGTCTCCGCCGGCGGGCGCGATTGGTTGAACCAGTGCTTGCCGCGCGCGCGTCGCTGGCGTAAAAGGGCGGCATGCTGCGCGCGGTGCTGTTCGACCTCGACGGGACGCTGGCCGACACCGAGCGCCAGAACGCCGAGTCGGTGGCGCGCGCGCTCGCCGCCCGCGGCCGGCCGCTCTCCGACGAGGAGCGGCACTTCGTCATCGGCCACGGCTGGAACGAGATCTACCACCACCTGGTGGGAAACGGCGGCATCACGCTCGGCTTCCACGAGCTGGTCGAAGCGGCGGCGCACGCGCGCGCGGAGCTGGTCGCCGCCGAGGGGCTCGACGTGCTGCCGGGCGCGGTGGAGGCGGTGCGGCGGCTGTCGAAGCGCTATTTGTCGACGGTGGTGTCGGGCTCGAGCCGCGGCGAGGTGGAGATGTGCCTGCGCGCGCTCGGCGTCCTCGACTGCTTTCCCTGGTTCATCGGCGCCGAGGACACGTCGCGCGGCAAGCCCTCGCCCGACGGCTACCTGCTGGCGGCGACGCGGCTCGCCGTCGCGCCCGCCGACTGCCTGGTCGTCGAGGACTCGACCGCCGGCATCCGCGCCGCGCGCGCCGCCGGGATGCGCTGCGTCGCGGTGCGCGCGGGAAATTTCGCGCACCAGCCGCAGGACGAGGCCGATGTAGTCCTGGATACGCTGGAGCGCCTCGACGACGGCGTGCTGGCGCGCCTGTTCCCGAGTGATTAAGGATCTAGGGAGATGCTCGAGAAGTTTCCCAAGCGCGTGACGATCTACGAGGTGGGCCCGCGCGACGGCCTGCAGAACGAGGCGCGCCCGGTGCCGACCGCCGACAAGGTGGCGTTCATCGACGCGCTGTCGCAGACCGGGCTCGCGCACATCGAGATCACCAGCTTCGTCAACCCGAAGTGGATCCCGCAGCTCGCCGACGCGGCGCAGGTGGCGCGCGAGATCCACCGTCGCGACAGCGTCGCCTACTCGTGCCTGGTGCCGAACAAGAAGGGGCTCGAGAGCGCGCTCGGCTGCGGCATGCGCGAGGTGGCGGTGTTCCTCTCGGCGTCGGAGACGCACAACAAGAAGAACGTCAACAAGACGATCGCCGAGACGCTGACCGCGTTCGAGGAGGTGATCGGGCCGGCCAAGGACGCGGGCGTGCGCGTGCGCGCTTACGTCTCGACGGTGTACGGCTGCCCGTACGAGGGCGCGGTCGATCCGGCGCGCGTGGTGGCGCTCGTCGAGGAATTGCGCGCGCGCGGCGTGTACCAGATCTCGCTCGGCGACACCATCGGCGTCGCCACGCCGCTCCAGGTGCAGGACGTGCTCGGGCGCGTGCTCGCCGTGGCGCCGGCCGAAGAGGTGGCGCTGCACTTTCACGACACGCGCGGCACCGCGCTCGCCAACGTGCTGGTCGGCGTCGGCATGGGCGTCTCCACCGTCGACAGCGCCATCGGCGGGCTCGGCGGCTGTCCCTACGCGCCCGGCGCCAGCGGCAATTTGTCGACGGAGGACGTGGTGTACATGCTGCACGGCATGGGCATCGAGACCGGCGTCGATCTCGACGCGCTGGTGGCGTGCGCGTCGCGCGTGTCGGCGCTCGTCGGGCACGAGCTGCCGTCGAAGTATCTCAAGGCGGCGCTCGGCGCGCAGGCGCGCAAGGGCCGCGCGGCGTAGCGCAGCGGCCGCGTCTCGTGCGATAATTTCGCCATGCAAACTCGCGCGCATCGGCGAACGATCCTTCTCGTGGCGCTCCTCGCGGGCGCGCTCCTCGGCGGCGCGGCGTACGCCAAGGGGCAGCTCTCCAAGCTCGCGGCTTTCACCGCCCCGGGCGCCGAGATGCAGGTGCTGACCTTCGAGGACCAGGGCAAGCGCGTGGCGCTGTTCGGCATCATCAACGGCAGCACGCGCAACTCGTTCACCGCCAACTTGAGCGAGCTGCCGGGCGTGATCGAGCTGTGGAAGAAGGCGCTGGCCGCGCGCTCGCCCGCGTGGAAGACGGTCGGCTCGCAGAGCGAGACCGACACCTCCGATCGCTCGCGGCTGACGCTGAGCGCGGGGCCGGGCATCCGCTTCGTCATCGATTCGCCGAAGGGGCAGACCGAGACGTTCACGATGGAGAACGGCGACGCGGCGCGCTTCGAGGAGGCGCTCGGCAAGGCGAAAGAGGCGCTCGAGAACGCGCCGGTGAAGTGAGCGCGCGTTAGCGCAGGCGCGCGGCGAGGAAGCGCACCAGCGCCTGCGCCTTCGGCACCAGCGACGCGCGCTCGATGTATTCGTCGACGGTGTGGAAGCCCTTGCCGCGCGGGCCGAGGCCGTCGATCGCCGGCACGCCGAGCGCGGCGCAGGTGTTGGCGTCGGAGCCGCCGCCGAGCAGCGGCGATTCGCCGTCGCCGAGACCGGACGCGCGCGCGCACGCGGCGTACTCGGCGTAGAGCGCGGCCGACGCGTCCGAGCGCACGAGCGGCGCGCGGCTGACGCCGCCCGAGAGCGCGATCGTCGTTCCCTCGACGGAGGCCGCCGCCTCTTCGGCCGCGCGTTCGAGCGCCGCCGCCACGGCGGGCCCGTCGTCCGTCGAGACGAAGCGGAAATCGACCAGCGCCTCGGCGCGCTCGGGCACGGTGTTCTTGCCGATGCCGCCCTCGATGCGCCCGACGTTGACGGTCACGCCGCGCGCGTAGTCGGTGAGCTGCTGCGCGCGATCGATGAAGCGCGCCAGCGCCCAGATGGCGTTGCGCCCCTCGTGGTGCACGTTGCCCGCGTGCGCCGCCTTGCCGCGCGCCGTCGCCGTCATGCCGCCGACGCCTTTGCGCCGCGTGACGATCAAGTCGTTCACGCGCCCGGACTCGAACACCAGCGCGCACGAGGCGCCGCGCGCGGCTTCGGCGACCAG
>DASREC010000479.1:0-6400 GCA_035652295.1 Polyangia bacterium | reverse complement strand
CGCGTCGAGCACCTTGACGCGATCGCTGCACGCGACGAACAGGAAGTCGAGCGCGCGATCGAGCGCCAATCCCTTGGGCCCGTCCTCGCCGCAGCCGGGCAGCCACGTGCGCGCGATGGCGTGGCTCTTGAGATCAATCGTGAGCGTGCGGTCCTTGTCCTCGAGGTTGGTGTAGAAGACGCCGCGCGCGTCGTCGACGGCGAACCCCTCCGGCTCGCCCTCGAACGCGATCTTGCTCTTGACCGTGAGCGCGCCGGGCTGCGACGCGTCGAGCACCACGATCGACTTGTCGCGCGGCGTGGTGACCCACACCTCCTTCGCCGACGCGACGTACTGGAGCCCGTCGGGCATCGAGTCGAGCGTGACGCACGCGCCGCGCGCGAGCGAATCGGCGGCCACGCCGCACACGCTCGAGTCGCCGCGGTTGCCGACGTAGACCACGCCGTCGCCGACGGTGGCGCTCGACGGGCCGACGGTGCGCTTCTTTCCGCGCCGCTCCACCTCCGCGGTCGGGAAGCCGGCGATCTCGGACACGCGATCGTTCGCCACGTCGAGCACGTCGACGCGGCCGGTGTTGCCCGCCGGCACCCAGACGCGGCGGCGCGCGCGATCGTAGGCGAGGTAGTCCATGAACACGCCGCCTATGGGCGCGCCCGGCAGCGCGATCGATCGCACCGACGGCGCGGCGGCGGCGGTTGCGGCGGCGGGCGGACGCGCGGCGGGCGCGCAGCCGGCGGCGAGGACGAGCAGCGCGACGACGGAGAATCGTTTCATGGGAACCTCCGGCGCGCGAGTATAGACCCGCGCTCGCCGCCGCCACCCGCCGCGATCATGAAGATTCGATGAAGCTGCGCGCCGCCGCGTAGCCACGCGCGCCGGCGCGGCTATGCTCGCCGCCATGCGAACGCTGCTGATCGCTCTCGCGCTCTTCGCCGCCACCGCCACCACCACCGCCGCCAAGGCGCCGCCGCCCGCCGTGCCGATCACGATGGAGCAGGCGCGCGCCACCGCCCTCGCGCGCGTCCCCGGCCGCGTCACCAGCGAGGAGCTGGAACAGGAAGGCGGCAAGTGGATCTACTCCTTCGACATCCGCGACGCGCGCAAGCGCACGATGGAGATCCACGTCGACGCGCGCAGCGGCGAGATCCTCTCCGTCGCCCGCGAGTAGCCGCGTCGGTGCTAAGGTTCCGGCATGGCCGAGGACGAGCTTTCGGTCCTGATCGTCGACGACGAGAAGAACATCCGCGTCACGCTGCGCATGTGCCTGGAGGGCATCGGCTGCCGCGTCGCCGAGGCGGCGAGCCCCGAGGCGGCGCGCGCGGCGCTCGATCGGCAGAGCTTCGACCTCGCGTTCCTCGATCTGCACCTCGGCGACGCCGACGGGCTCGACCTGTTGCCGTCGCTGCTCGCGCTGCGGCCGGGCATCGAGGTGGTGGTCGTCACCGCGTTCGCCACCATCGCGACCGCGGTCGACGCCATTCAGCGCGGCGCGCGCGACTACCTGCCCAAGCCGTTCACGCCGGCGCAGATCCGCCAGACCGTCGAGCGGGTGGCGGCGCGGCGCGCGCTCGAGCGCAAGGTGAGCGACCTGCAGGCGCGGCTCGGCGAAGCGGCGCCCGAGATCGATCTCGACACCGGCGCGCCGCGCATGCAGGCGCTGCTCGAGGTGCTGGCGAAGGCGGCGCAGCACGACGTGCCGGTCCTCTTGCGCGGCGAGAACGGCACCGGCAAGAGCGTGCTCGCGCGCCGGCTGCACGCGCTCAGCCAGCGCCACGCGCACCCGTTCGTGGTCGTCAACTGCCCGACGCTGTCGACCGAGCTGCTGGCGAGCGAGCTGTTCGGCCACGCCAAGGGCGCGTTCACCGGCGCGGTGCGCGATCAGCCGGGGCGCGTCGAGGCGGCCGAGGGCGGCACGCTGTTCCTCGACGAGATCGGCGAGCTGTCGCCGTCGCTGCAGGCCAAGCTGCTGCGCTTTCTCCAGGAGAAGCAGTTCGAGCGCCTCGGCGAGAACCAGACGCGGCGCGCCGACGTGCGCATCGTCGCCGCCACCAACCGCGATCTCGAGCAGGAGGTCGCGGCCGGACGGTTTCGCGAGGACCTGCTCTATCGGCTGAACACGTTCGAGCTGATCGTGCCGCCGCTGCGCGAGCGCAAAGAAGATCTGGCGCGGCTGGCGCGGCAGTTCCTGGCCTTCTTCGCGCGCTCGCAGCGGCGCGCGCCGCCCGAGCTGATGCCGGACGCGGAGGCGGTGCTCGTCGGCTACGCGTGGCCGGGGAACGTGCGCGAGCTGCGCAACGCGATGGAGCGCGCGATCATCTTGTGCGGCGGCAGCAAGATCGGACCCGACGCGCTGCCCGAGCGGATCGTCGAGCGCGCGGGCGGCGCGCCGTTCATCGGCGGCGACTTCACGCTCGAGGCGATCGAGCGCGAGCACATCCTGCGCGTGCTCGGACGCCACGCCACCGTCGAGGAAGCGGCCGCCGCGCTGGGCATCGACACGTCGACGCTGTGGCGCAAACGCAAACGCTACGAGCAGCCGCCGCCGGCGTGAGCGCGCGGCGCCGGGCGGGCGCGCGCGCTCAACATTGCCGCGGCAGCGTCACGCGGACGCGCGTCCCCTCGGCGGGCGACGACGTCACCTCGATGCGCCCGCGGTGCGCGTTCACGATCGACTGCGCGATGAACAGCCCGAGCCCGAGCCCGTCGCCCGCGCGCTCGGCCTCGCCGCCGCGGCTGAACGGATCGAAGATCACCGGCAAGAGCTCCGCCGGGATCGCGCCGTGGTTGCGCACCTCCAGCGTCACCGCCGGCGCGCCGTCGGCGATCGTCACGTGAACCGGCGTGCCCGCCGGGCTGTGCTTGACCGCGTTGCCGACCAGGTTCGACACCGCCTGCCCGATGCGGTGCGGATCCCAGAAGCCCACCGCCTCGCCGTCCGAGCTCAGCTCGATGGTGTGATCGGCGACCGACACCTCCAGCTCGTCGACCACGTGCTTGCAGATCACCTCGAGGCTGGTCTTCTCCGGCGCGATCGGGATGCCGCCGTGCCGCGCGCGCGTGAAGTCGAGCAGGTCGGCGACGATGTGGTGGATGCGGCCGACGCTGCGCTTGATGCGCTCGGCGTGGCGCTCGGCGAGCGACGACGGCTCGGCGCGGCGCAGCAGCATCTCCGCCGCCATGTCGATCGCCGCCAGCGGGTTGCGGATGTCGTGGCCGACGATGGCGAGGATCTTCTGCTCGAAGCCGCGCGCCGACGAGAGCGCGTGCTCGGCGCGCTTGCGCTCGGTGACGTCGCGCGAGATCACCGACACCAGCTTGACCGCGCCGTCGGGCGCGCGCACCGGCGTGATGATGTACTCGTAGTGGCGCGGCCCGTCGGGCCCGACGAACGGCGTCTCGGCGCGCACCGGCTCGCCGCCGGCGAACACCGAGCGCACGCGCGCCTCGACCGGCTCCATCACCTGCGCCGGCAGCCCGAGCTCGCGCCACGTCCGGCCGATCACCTCGGACGCGGCGAGCCCGAGCGGGGCGGCGGCGCTCGGCGTCACGAACGCGAAGCGCAGCTCGCGATCGAACACGCACAGCGCGTCGGCGAAGCTCGCCAGCAGCTCCTCGTACGTCGCGCTGTCGAACGAATCGCCGCCCATCTCTTCGACTCTACCCGATCCGTCAGAGATCGTCGCACGGCGTCCCGAGCCGCACGCCCGCGTACACGCCGAGGTCGTTGTAGATCATCGCGTAGTTCTTCTCGACCGGCACCATGGTCAGCGAAGTGGTCTTCTCGCGCTCGATCCAGCTCGACTGCCGCTTGTCGACGATCAGCCGCAGGCTGCCGGTCTTGGTGGCGAAGATGTCGCCCTCGGAGTCGGAGGCCACGTCGGTCATCTTGAGCTGCTTCATGGCGCCCTTGGGGCCGCGGAACAGGCGAAAGCTCTTTTCCGTCTGCGGCAAAGTGCCGCGATCGACGTAGTAGTAGATGGCCTGCGAGTCGCGCGCGAGCGCGTACGGCTGCCAGCGGCGCGCGCTCGGGAAGAAGTCGGCCTTGGTGACCACGCTGCGCGCGTCGTCGGCGGAGAGCAGCTTGAGCGCGGTGGTGCGATCGCCGCACGTCACCGAGCACGTCTTCTTCTCCTCGGAGAATTCGACGCGCGAGAACACGCGCAGGTCGAGGCCGCGCAGGTTGTCGTTGTTCTGCTTGTTGAACTGGCGCGGCTCGAAGAACCAGTCGCGCGGCACCAGCCGGTGCTCGCGCGCGAGCTGGAACATCTTGTGGCCGTCACCATAGAAGAGGCGCGAGCCGTCGCCGACGTCTTCGGGCGCGATGGCGACGTAGTGCTTGCCGTCGGAGCACACCGCCATGGTCTCGCGCGTGCCTTGATCGACGTTGAGCGGCGCGGCCTCCTCGGCGCGCGCGCCCGACGGAGCGGCGCACGCGAGCGCGAGCCAGATCAGCTTTCGCATGGCGCGATGATAGCGCGGCTCGGCCCGAGCGCGTAGACTCGCTGAGCCGCGCATTTCGCGCGAGGGGGTGTCTCATGATCGACCGTCGTGGCCGCGCGATCGTCGCCGCGTCGCTCGCCGCCTGCGCGCTCGTCGCCGGCGCGAGCGCGCACGCGTTCTGCGGATTCTTCGTCTCGGGCGCCGACGCCAAGCTCTACAACAACGCGACGCAGGTGGTGCTGATGCGCAAGGGCAGCCACACCGCGATGACGATGTCGAACAACTACAAAGGGCCGCCGGAAGACTTCGCGATGGTGGTGCCGGTGCCGGTGGTGCTCAAGAAGGAGCAGGTCAAGACGCTGCGGCCCGAGGTGTTCAAGGCGGTCGACACGCTCTCGGCGCCGCGCCTCGTCGAATATTGGGAGCAGGATCCGTGCTACGTGCCGCCGCCGCCGGCGCCGATGCCGGCGATGTCGGGCTCGATCAAGTACGAGTCGCGCGCGCACGGCGGCGGCCACGCGCCGGCCGACTACGGCGTGAAGATCGAGGCGAAGTTTCAGGAGGGCGAGTACCAGATCCTGATCCTGTCGGCGAAGGACTCGTCGGGGCTCGACGCGTGGCTGCGCGTGAGCGGCTACAAGATCCCGCCCGGCGCGGCCGGCGCGCTGGCGCCTTACGTGCGCGAGCAGATGAAGTTCTTCGTCGCCAAGATCGACATCAAGAAGGTGCAGCGCGACCCGCACGGGCTGGTGGTGCTGTCGCCGCTGCGCTTCTCGTTCGATTCGCCGGAGCTGCGGCTGCCGGTGCGCCTCGGGCTGCTCAACGCCGAGCAGAAGCAGGACCTGCTGATCTACGTGCTCTCGCCCGAGTCGCGCTACGAGGTGGCCAACTACACCAACGCGTTCATCCCGACCAACGTCGAGGTCTCGGACGCGGTCAAGGCCGACTTCGGCGCGTTCTACGCCGAGCTGTTCGACGAGACCGTGCGGCGCGCCAACCACCGCGCGGTGGTGACCGAGTACGCGTGGGACACGCCGATCCTGCACCGCGCGCCGGCGGTGAGCTGGCAGAGCTACCACTGCGATCCGTGCCCCGCGCCCGAGACGCCGCCGCCGACGCTGTCCGATTGGGTGACGCTCGGCGACGAGACGATCCTCGGCTCGCTGGCGACGCTCAAACCGGGGCAGCAGGTGGGCAGCGGCGTTTTGCCGCAGGGCACGCCGGAGACGTGGGTGCTGACGCGGCTGCACACGCGCTACGATCAGTCGACGCTGACGGAGGACCTGGTGTTCCGCTCGGCGAAGGCGATGATCGGCGGCACCGCCAACGGCGACGGCACCAACGCGGACCAGGGCGCGACCGCGTCCACCGACGGGCACAGCCGCTTTCAGGGGCGCTACATCATCCGCCACTATTGGGAGGGGCCGGTCGAGTGCGAGTCGCCGCGCTACGGGATCTGGACCGGGCCGCCCGCCGATCCGGCGCGCGGCTATCGCTCGTCGACGAGCGCGGCGGGCTCGGGCGCGCCGAAGACCGCCGGCGATCTGGCCAACGCGAAACGCGGCACGTTCAAGCTCACCAGCGTCGTCACGTCGCCGGTGCCGAGCCTGGAGCTGCGCGGCAAGCCGCGGCCGCCGCTGCGCAAGGGCGAAGCGCCGGCGTTCCCGCGCTGACGCGCGATGAGCGAAGACTCGAACGCGCCCGACGACGAGGCGATCCGCGCGCGGCTTCAGGCGGGCGACGTCGCGGGCGCGGTCGACGGCGTCTATCGACGCTACGCGCGTGACCTGCGCGCATTCCTGCGCGATCAGCTCTGGAGCGACGACGCCGTCGACGAGGTGCTGGCCGAGCTGTTCAAGTCGCTGATGCACGACCTCGCGGGATTTCGCGGCGACGCCAAGCTGCGCACGTGGCTGCGCACGGTCGCGCGTCACGCGATGCTGCAGTACCTCAAGCGCGA
>DASREC010000478.1:0-4693 GCA_035652295.1 Polyangia bacterium | reverse complement strand
GCCCCCGATGGCTTGCAGCCGCTGCGATCGTCCGGGAGGTCGAGCTGCAGCGACCAATCCGCGTGCTCTTCGAACGCCGCCTGTCCGCTGAAGCCCTCGGTCAGCTCTCGCTTACCGTTGACCAGCACCTCGTAGCGCCCTTGCAGCCGCCGCGGTGTGTTCGCCACCAACGCGACGCGCTCTCCCCAGCGCGCGCCGAGCGCCGTCGTGTGCACCTCGAACGGACCGGTCGCGCACTTCGCGATCGGCTCGAAGCCGCGCGTCACGCGCGTGCGGTACCCCATATAGGCGCAGCCGCTCGACGCGACCGCGGCCAGCAACACGAGCTCGAGGCGCGCGGACAATCCTCCCCTCCTTCATCACCAAGCGTACGCCGCGCACGGTGGAGATGTCACCCGTCGGGCAACCGAGCAGCGCTCAGGGCGAGTGACCGCCGCCGGCTCGTGCGCGGGTTTGGTATAGTGAGGCGCGAGCGAGACCATGGAGCGCTACTGTCCCAGCTGCGACAAGTCGTTCGCCGCCGAGCTGGAGCAGTGTCCCGACGACGGCACGCGCCTGGTGAAGCTCGGCGATTCGGGAGATCCGCTCGTCGGCCGCCGCGTCGCCGGACGCTACACGCTCAAAGCGCGGCTCGGCGCCGGCGGAATGGGCGTGGTCTATCGCGCGTGGCAGCACTCGGTCGGGCGCGATGTCGCGGTCAAGCTGATCCATCCGCGCGCGGGCCACGAGGAGCAGTCGGCCAAGCGCTTCTTGCGCGAGGTCAAGATGGCGAGCCGGCTGTCGCAGCCGAGCACCGTCGCCGTGCACGACTTCGGACAGACCGACGACGGGCTGCTGTACTTCGCGATGGAGCTGATCCAGGGGCGCACGCTCGGTGACGTGCTGCGCGCGGACGGGCCGTTCTCCGTCGAGCGGCTGGTGCGCGTCGGCGCGCAGATCTGCGACGCGCTCGAGGCGGCGCACAAGCTCTCGATCGTTCATCGCGACCTCAAGCCGGCCAACGTGATGGTGCTCGACGATCCGCCGGGACGCGATCTGATCAAGGTGCTCGACTTCGGCCTGGCCAAGACCTTCGGCGAGGAGTCGGGCGAATCGACGGTGACGCGATCGGGGATGGTGGTCGGCACGCCGAGCTACATGTCGCCCGAGGCGGCGCGCGGCGCAGCGACGGACGCGCGCAGCGACCTGTACTCGCTCGGCGTGATGCTGGCGGAGCTCGGGTCGGGGCGGTTGCCGTTTCAGGCCGACACGCCGCTGCAGATGATGCGGCGGCATCTCGAGGAGGAGCCGTCGATCGCGGGCGAAGTGCCGCCGGCGATGGCGAGCGTGCTGCGAAAAGCGCTGGCGAAAGATCCGGCGGCGCGCCACGCGTCGGCGGCGCTCATGCGCGATGCGCTCGAGGCGGCGGGCGAGGCGTCACGCAGCCGCGCCGTCGTGCCGCAGATCAAGACGGATCGCGCGGCGCCGGTGAGCGGGTTGACCGACACCGCCGCTGCGCTGGCGGCGACGAGCGCGAGCGCGGCGCCAAGCGCGAACGCGAGCGCGGCGCCAAGCGCGAGCGCGGCGCCGAGCGCGGGCGCGGCCGGCGCCGGTGACTCGGCCACCTCCGCGATCGATCGCGCCGACCGCCGGCGCTTCCATGCCGTCGGCGCGACGCTGCTGCTGGCGAGCGCAGCCGGGACCGTGGCGCTCGGTTATCCGGGCGTGCCGCCGTTCGCGGTGCGCGAATGGCTGCATCGCGGCGGACGGGCGGCGTACTTCGTGCTCGCGCTCGGCCTCCTCGGCGCGGCGGCGATCTTCGCATCGGCGCGCTGGCCGCGCCTGCGCAAGGCGAGCTGGTGGCTGGCGGCCGCGCCCGGCATCGTCGGTTGCGGCGGCGTGCTGATCGGATCGCTGCGATCGTCGTCCGCGCTCGCCGGCCTGCCGCCGCTGCGCCACTTCGTGATCCTCAACCTCGGCATGTGGGAAGCCAACGTCAATCGCTTCCTCGGCTGCGCGGTCTCGACGGCGCTCGCGCTCGTGCTCGCCGCGCTGCCCGGACCGCCGGCCACGCCCGCGCGCCGCGCGTGGCTCGCCGCCGCCGCGCTCGCGTTCGCGCTCCTCGGCGCCGCCGCGCTCGCCCTCGACGCCCACCCGGTGCGCCCGCTCCTGCTCGCGCCGCTCGCGCTCGCGATCACTTGGTGGCTGTGCCCGGCGGCCGAAGCGCGGCCCGGCGCGCGCGCCGCTGCGCTCCTGGCGATCATGATGGCGCAGGCGTGCGCCATCGCGTACGCCATCGCGCTCGAGACCGCGATCTGGGGCGGCTCGTTCTCGCGCGGCGCGCGCGCGCGCGACCTCATCCTCGCCGCGCGCGAGCGCACGTACTCGTGGGCGCTGCATGGCGCGGCGCTGCTGTTCTGCGCGGCGCTCGGGTGGATGTTGTGGCGCGGGCGCGTTCGCTCGTGGCGGCGCGGCTGGAGCGTGGTGGCGTTTCTCGCCGTAGCCGGGGGCGCCGACGTGGCGACGCACGTGCAGTTCGCGTCGCGTCGCGCGGCCCTGCTCGCGGCGCTCGGCGGCCAGTTCTCGACGTTCGCGCGGCTGGATCCGCCGTCGACGGCGGCGCTCGATCCCAAGCAGTTCACGCCGCACCGCGCGCCCGCGCTCCAGGTGGCGCGCGAGGTGGTGGCGCTCAATGGCGCCGGCGTCGCGCGGCTCTCGGCCGTCGGCAGCGCCGATGCGGCGATGAACCTCGGACGCGATCTCGGCCACGCGCTCGCCGATCAAACCGCCGATCCCGAGCGGCGCGACGGCGATCCCGATCTGGCGATCGCGATCGATCGCGAGGTGCGCTGGCGCGACGTCCTGCCGGTGCTCGCCGTCGCCGAGACGGCGGGCGCGCGCCGTGTGGAGCTGCTGTTTTCGCGCGGCCAGGCGCCGGCGCTGCCCGCCGATGCGCCGCGCGAAGCGACCTACGTGCTGCCGCAAGACTTCGTCGCGCTGCCGGTCGCGCTCGCCACGGCCGGCTTCGCGCCGAGCGACGCCGACGCGCGCTTCGACGACGTCGCGCCTACGCTGATCGCGCAGGCGCTGGCGACGCCGGGCGGGCTGTCGCTCGCGGTGACGGCCCCGACGCCCGGCGACGAGCCCGCGCCGCCCGCCGACGCCGACGCCGATCACCGCGCGCTGGCCACCGCCGAGCGCGCGCTCGCCGGCCGGCGCGGCGCCGAAGATCCCGAGCAGCTCGCGATCGCGTCGCGCGCCGCGTGTCGCCTGGGCGAGATCGATCTCGCCGCCCGCTACGCCGTTCCGCTCTCCGAGGCCGCGCGCGCCGGCGTGATGGCCGCGTGCCCCGCGCTCGACGCGCGCGCGCTCGCCGTCGGCAAGCTGCGCTGGTCGATCTACGCGCGCTTTGCGCCCGCCGCGGCGCGCTGCATCGCGGGCGCGGCCGGCCAGCACCACGCGCGCCTCACGCTCCGCATCGCGCCCGACGGCCGCGTCACCGATATCTCCGCCGGAGAAGCCGCGCCCTCCGTCGAGGCCTGTCTCTCCGCCGCGCTCGCGCCGGTGCGCGGCGAGCGCGTCGATCCGGCGCCGGGCGGCCACTTGCTCGTCGCCTTCTCGATCGAGCCCGGCCGCGCGTGGTGAGTCACCGCTTGCCCGGGCGCCGGGGCCAAGCCCAAAGGTGACAAGGCCGGCGTCTCGCACAAGACACGCCCGCAGGTGAACGCGCGCACGCCGCTGTTGGTAACGCTGCGCGCGCGCGCCGACGTCGACCTGCGCAGAGCCGTCAATCTGGCCGCGATCCAGAAGTCCATCGACGAGATCCCCGACCAGTTCGAGCTACGCGTGCTGCGCTTCTCGGCGAAGGCGCACGAGCTGCAGCTGCTGGTGCGCGCGCCCGACAAGCGATCGCTCTCGCGCGGCATGCAGTCGTTCGGCGTTCGCCTGGCGAACGCGCTCCACCGCGAGCTCGACACCTGGGGCGACGTGTTCGTGGATCGCTACGAGGCCCAGGCGCTCGAGACGCCCGACGCCGTCCGCGACGCCACGCGCACCTGGGACTGAGCGGCGGGACGCGCGGCGCTACGCAGCGTCAAGGTGAAGTGTCACATTTCTCGGCAGCCGCTTCGGCCGCGCTACCAGGGAATGAGCGGGACGCTCGGTGGCGGCGGCGGCCCCTCGGGCACGCACTCGTTGGCGAGGTTGAACTGCGCCTGCCACGCCTCCTCCGCCATCGCCGCCCGCTGCTGCGCGTGGATTTGCTCGAGCACGATCGACGGTCGACTGTCGAGCGCCGCCTGCTTGTGCTCGTACCAGGCGTAGCCGGCTTCGTTGCCGAGGAACGAGGGCAGCTTGAGCACGTCGGCCCACGGCGAATCGAACGGCCGATAGGCGTCGCTCACGTACTCGTTCGCGATCGTGTAGGGAATGGCGAACGGCCCCGCCGCCACGCCCATGAGATAGTTGCCCGGCACCTTCTGCGCCGCTTCGGCGGCGGCGCGGCCCGGCGCCTGTCCCTCGGCGACGCCCTTGCCGAAGTCGATCATTCCATCCATGACCGCGCCCGGCGCGCCCGGGATCCACTTGGAGAGCTGCTTGTAGCCGGCGTGCTCCATGACTTTCTCGATCGCGTGCTCGGCCGGCTTGAGCGAGGCGTCGACGGCCTGGTTACCCCAGAAGACGGTCTTGCCGTTGCGGTACTGCTCCGGCGTCA
>DASREC010000477.1:0-2123 GCA_035652295.1 Polyangia bacterium | reverse complement strand
TCGTCGCGCATGAAGCCGCGCGCGAGCGCCAGCTTCTGCCATTGTCCAAACGACAGCTCGACGCCGCCCGGCC
Source organism: Polyangia bacterium (assembly GCA_035652295.1). GTDB lineage: Bacteria > Myxococcota_A > Polyangia > Palsa-1104 > Palsa-1104 > DASREC01. The sequence goes on along the minus strand of DASREC010000477.1, from coordinate 2,050 downwards.
ACGTCGGTCCGAGTTGTGTGGTCAATCCCGTTCCCAGCCGCGCCACGACATCGTCGGCGCCCGCGCGGCCAACCGCCGCGACGATCGCCGGTTCGTCGTCGAGACGCGGCACGTCGCCGAGGCCGACCGTCTGGCCGGCGGTGAACTCGAAGCGGAAGAAGTCCTGGAAGGCGCCGGCCATGCGCGCGCGCCACTCGCCGGCGCGCACGCGCGCGAGCGGCGTGTCGTCGAGATAGATCGCGCCCGACGTGGGCTCGTACATCTTCGCGAGCAGCTTCACGAGCGTCGTCTTCCCCGCGCCGTTCTCGCCGACGATGGCCACGATGGCGCCGGCGGGAAGGGTGAGCGAGATGTCGTCCAGCACGGTGCGTGCGGTGCCGGGGTAGGCGAAGGTGACGTGATCGAACCGCACACCCTGGTGGAGCGCCGGCGGCACCGGCCGATCGCCGGCGGCTTCGACCGACGCGGCGTAGTCTTCGAGCCAGGCGAGACGGCGCGATCCGTCCATCCAGAAACCGCGCAGGAATCCGATCTCCCCGACCGTGGCGCCGATGTAAGCCGACAGCCGCGCGCCTGCGGCGAGGACGAGCAGGACGTCGGCAGCCGAGGCGCGCAGCCCGTACGCCACGAACACGATCGCGCCGACGTAGGCCGACCCGAAAATCGACCAGGCGACGGCGTACCAGAGCGCCGAGTCGCGACGGGTCGTTGCAATCGGTTCGTGCCACCGCGCCCACGCCGCGCGGCGCTCGGCAACGAGCCGGTCGCCAATCCCGAGCACCCGCACTTCCTTGCCGGGCGCCGCCGTGGTCGCCACGGTGAACAGATGGCGCGCGAGCCGGCTCTCCGGCGCGACGCGCTCCTGCACCGCGCGCTCGACATCGGGCCGCCACGTCGAGGTGACCACCGTCGGCACCGCGAAGACCATCAGCAGGAGCAGCGCCGGATGAATCGACGCGAGCAGCGCCAGCGTCACGACGAGCCGCAGCATCCACCCGAGCGTCGAGAAGACCGCCATGTACATGTGGTCGAGCACGAACACCTGGTTGCGCAGCATCGACAGGCGGTCGAGATACTCGGGACGCTCCTGGTGCGCGATCGTCGCAATCGACGCCTGCAGCCGCGCGACATGCGATTCGAGCGCGATCGTCACCTTGTCGCGGAAGCGGCGCTGCACGCGCGTGCTCACCGTGCGCAGGAACCAGGTGCCGGCGCTCGAGAGCGCGAGGCCGATCGCGGCGCCTTCGACCAGGCCCGGCCGGTGCTCGACGACGCCTTTGCCGAGGAGCATCAGCCAGAGCGCGAGCAGCGCATCGGGGAGCGCGGCGAGTTGCGACAGCACGAACGCCCAGACCATCAGCGAAGGCTCGTGGCGATATCCGAGCTTGCACAAGCGCCACATCGACGAGAGCGCGGGCGGCAGCGGCTCGATGGCGGGGCGCGCGTCAGGAGAGGACGTCATACGTCGTGCCCTCCTCATCGTCTGGCGCGTTGAAGCGCTGCGCCTGCAGCTCGAACATCGTGCGATAGCGCCCGCCGAGCGCCATCAGTTCGTCGTGCGACCCGAGCTCGACGACCCGGCCGCGCTCGAGAACACAGATCCGATCCGCGTGGCGCACGGTCGAGAAACGGTGCGAGATCAGGATCGTCGTGCAGTGGCGCGTCTCCGCGAGCAGTCGGTCGAAGATCTCGGCTTCGCCGCGCACGTCGAGTTGGGCGGTCGGTTCGTCGAGCAGCACCACGGCGGCGCCGAGCTTCACGGCCGCGATCGCGCGCGCCAGCGCCACGCGCTGCCACTGTCCGCCGGAGAGATCGGTGCCGCCCTGATACCCGCGTGCGAGCACGGTGTCGAGCGACGCCAGGTTCGACGCGCCGGCCGACGCCAGTGCGGCCTCGAGCACGTCCTCGGGCGCGCCGCCTGGCGCGACGTTCTCGCGCAGCGGCCGCTCGAGGCGGATGAAATCCTGAAACACGGCGGTGACTCGGGATCGCCACGAGGCGAGATCGAGCGTCCGGATGTCGACGCCGTCGATCTCGATCGCGCCGCCCT
>DASREC010000476.1:0-14724 GCA_035652295.1 Polyangia bacterium | reverse complement strand
ATGGTGGTGCCGGTGCCGGTGGTGCTGCACAAAGAGGACGTCAAGACGCTGGCGCACGACGTGTTCGAGCACATCGATTCGCTGTCGGCGCCGCGCCTCGTCGAATATTGGGAGCAGGACCCGTGCTGGATTCCGCCGCCGGAAGAGAAGGGCGGCCGCGTCTACTCCGCGGAGGCGCCGAGCGGCAGGCCGACGGACGACGGCGCGCTCGGAGTCAAAGTGGAGGCGCGCTTCGTCGTCGGCGAATACGAGATCGTGATCCTGAGCGCCAACGATTCGAGCGGGCTCGACAAGTGGCTGCGCCTCAACAAGTACACGATCCCGGCGGGCGCGGCCGAGGCGCTGGCGCCGTACGTGCGCCAGCAGATGAAGTTCTTCGTCGCCAAAGTGGATATCAAAAAAGTTCAGCGCGACGCGCAGGGCGTGGTGCAGCTCTCGCCGCTGCGCTTCTCGTTCGAGTCGAACGAGCTGCGCCTGCCGGTGCGCCTCGGCCTGCTCAACGCGCAGGACAAGCAGGACCTGATCGTCTACGTCTTGAGCCCGACCTCGCGCTTCGAGGCGGCGAACTATCCCAACGCGTTCGTGCCCACCAATATCGACGTCGCCGACGAAGTGCGGCGCTCGTTTCCATCGTTCTATGCGCAGCTCTTCGACGCCACCGTCGGCAAGATGAACGGCAAGGCGGTGGTCACCGAGTACGCGTGGCAGACCACGTCGTGCGATCCGTGTCCGGTGCCGCCGCTGCAAGCGGAGGATCTGGTCACGCTCGGCGCGAACCAGGTCAAGGACGCGGGCGGGTTCGCCAGCTGGGTCGTCACGCGCATGCACACGCGCTACGACAAAGCGGCGCTGTCGGAGGACCTGCTGTTCCGCGAGGCGAAGCCGATCGAAGGCGGGCGCGGCGGCTGGGACGGCAACAACAAGAACGACACCGGCGTGCACTTCCTGCCGAGCGGCGGCGAGAACAACTTTCAGGCGCGCTACATCATTCGCCACTATTGGAACAAGCCGGTCGCGTGCAAGAACCCGCGCTACAACCGCTGGGGCGGACCGCCCGACGGACGCGAGCCCGGTCCGCAAGCCGCCAAGGGGCTGGCGCAAGCGCCGCGCGGCGCGGTGAAGTTACCGTCGGTGGTGAACTCCGCCGTCCCGTCGCTCGGCCTCGCCGGCCACCCGCCGCCCAAACGCCGATAGCACGCGCTCCATCCGCGGAAAGAAGCGCGCGCGGTCGAGCAGCGGATTGAGCCAACCGGTGGTGATGCAGTAGTGGCGATTGAACGGCGCGGCGTGGTGCGCGCGGTGGCGATCGGGCGCGAGGATCAGGCGGCGCGCTTGCAGCCAAGCCACCGCGCGCGGCGGCGAGGGCATGTGCGCCCAGCGGTGGATCTGGCTGGTGAGCAGCACCGCGACGCCGAGCGCGAGCGTGAAGCCGTCGAGAACGATCGAGCCGCGCGCGCCGAGCACCACCAGCGCCAGCAGCGGCACCACGAAGATGCACGAGTCGCCGTTGGTCTCGACGAAGTCGTGGCGCGTGATCGCCTCCGGATCGCGGTGGTGCTCGCGAAACGAGCGCACGAAGTTCTCGCCGAACAGCCACGTCTCCGTCGAGCCGTAGCGATCGGCCAGCCAGTGCACCACGCCCGAGGCGAAGTCGGCGGCGAGGTAGCCGGCGGTGAGCGCGGCGGCGAGCGCGAGCGCGGACGCGGCGCCGTCGAGGCGCGCGGCGACGCGCAGCGCCAGCGCCGTCGAGAGCGCGAGGTGCGCGGCCAGCGCGGCCAGCTCGTAGCGGCGGTGCGCGCGCGAGTACGTCACGGCTTCACCGGCGGCGCGATCTCGTAGAGCGGACCGTCGTGGCCCTGGCCGGGCCAGCGCGCGAGATCGGTCGGGCGCGCGCCGAGGGCGTCGAAGAGCAGCGCGTTGAACAGCGCGTCGTGCTCGAACCAGGCGAGCGGCGACGGGCGCGCGGCGCGCAGGCGCAGGAGACGGTGGCGCTCGGGGACCAGCACCTCGGCCAGCTTGTCGGCGAGCGCGGCCTCGTGCGGCGCCTCGGCGCGTTCGAGCGACAGCAGCGTGATCTCGGCGTCGTAGAACGATTGAAACGGCCCGTGCGCGACTTGCAGGAAGTCCCAGATCGGCGGATCGGGGACGTGCAGGCCTTCGAGCAGCTTCCAGCGCAGGCCGAACAGCGAGCGCAGGTAGTGGCCGCCGGCGACCAGAGCCACCTGCGGCAATTTGCCGCTGCGGACCAAAGAGCCGGGGAGCCGCGCGGGAGTCTCGTAGATCGCCGGCACGTCGTCGAGGCCGGCGAACCGCTCGGGCGCGAGCGGGCGGGCGTAGCGCGCGGCGGCGAGCGATGCGCACGCCGGGCCGATGATGCGCAGGAGCAGGCCGTTCTCCTCGACGGGCGGGAGCGTGACGACGTGGACGCCGCGGCGCGCGTGCTCGGCCGCGAGACCGCCGCGCACCGAGGTGAACAGGACGACCTCATCGAACGCCGCGAGGTGCTCGAGCGGCAGGCGCGCGTTCGGCGCCAGGCCTTGCGAGAACAGAACCAGCACGCCGCCGCGCTTCGCCATCGACGGCACGGCGAAGCTCGACAGCGGCCAATACGTCGCGTCGCCGCCGAGCTCGCCGTCGAGCAGCGCGACCAGAAATCGCGCGGGCCCTTCCGACAACCCGCCGCCCGTGACCACGAAGCCCGAGCGCTCGGGCACGCGCGGGATCCCGACGGCCAGCACCTCGCGCAGCGCCGCGGGAATGACGGCGGCGCGCGTTTGCAAGAGCGCCAGCGTCTCGGCCGCGCTCATGGCACCGAATCCGGATCGTTTTTAATCGATTTCATGAATCGAAAGTATGCAATCAAATCGTCCAAATCACCGTCGCTGAGCTGCGGGTGCGCGGGCATCGCGCCATATCGGAACTGCAATGGATTGCGGATATAGGCTTTGATTTGCGGCTCGGGGCGATATTCGACGATGCTCTGCGGCACGTTCAGCTCGGGGCCGATGCGCCCGCCTTCGCGGTTGACGGCGTGGCAGCGGATGCACTCGGCGCGGAAGATGGTGAAGCCGCGCGCCGCCGGCGAATCGGGCGCGGCGCCGCTCGGCACCGCGTGCGGAAACAGCGCGTCGAAGCGCGCCACCTCGACGACCGCGAGTTGCCACGGGCGCGGGTGCGATTCCAGATCCTGCTGATGGGCGCCGCTCCAGATCAAATAGAACGGCCCGGGATCGGAGCGCTGCGGGCCGATCGGCTCCCAGTCGGGCACGTCGAGATCGGCCACCGCCAGGTAGGCGCCGGGCTCGAGCAGCTTCTTGCCGGCGATCGGCACGGTATATCCGTCGCGCGCGCGCAACACCATCTCCTCACCGGCGAGCGTGACGCCGGGAAAACCGCGCGCGAGCACGGCGCCGAGCGGCAGCGCGCGGAAGCGTTTGACCCGTCGGTAATACGGATCGTACGCGGCGATGGTTTCGGGCGGCGCGGCGGCTTCGAGCTGGCGCTCGGTCAGCTCGACGAACGCGCCGTCGCGGGTGAAGCGTAGCCGCGCGTCGGGCTCCGCGCCGCCGCCGGCTTTGGCGCGGCGGCAACCGGCGAACGAGACCAGCACGAGCGCGCAGCCGAGCCACGCGAGCCTCACGCGCGCGCCTCGGGCGGCGCGGTCCATACGGCGAACGGCGCGAATGCCGCATAATAGAGAACGTTGGGCGCGATGCGCAACGCGTAGCCCCAATCGTGTCCGCCGAGGATGAACGCGTCGGCGAGCGCCCAGCCGGCGTACTGCGCGAGCTCGAACGCGACCAGCCGCGCGAGCCAGCGCGCCACCGGCCCTGCGGCAATTTGCCGCCGCGCGCGAAAGCCGGTGAGCAGCGCCATCGCGACGAACGCGACTTCATAGACGAAGAACAGGAGGTGCGAGTCGGCCATCGCGGCGGGCCACGCCAGCTTCGCCAGATACGAATGGATCGGAATCACCAGGCTCCACAGCAGCGAGACGAACAGCGCCGGCGCGCGCTCGCGCCATTGACGCTCGACGAGGTAGAAGAAGCGCCAATCGCCGAGCACCACGAACGCGACCGCGGCGCGCTCGCTCCACGGCGACGACGCGGCGAGCGGCGTCCACGCGCCGGTGATCCACGCGTCGAGCGCGATCTCGGCTTCGAGCACGATCAACAGCGCGACGAGGCGCGTGCGGCCGAGCGCGAGCGCCAGCGGCACCGCCGCGAGCGCCGCCGCCCACGCGACCGCCGGGTGATGCCACGGGCTGTTGTAGATCGCTTCGAACACGAGAGGAGTACGCTCGATGGGCGCGATCCGATCAGTTCACGGTGAAGGCGGCGCTCACCGGGTAGCGGCTGCGATCGTCGACGAAGTAGACGCGCGTGGGGCCCGACGGCTGCGTCGCCGGGATCACCAGCGGCATCGCCGCGAGCACGCCCTTGGAGTCGGTCGTCCCGGTCGCCAGCACCGCGCCCGCCGGATCGCCGAAGCGCACGCTCACGTTCGCGTGCGCGGCGAAGTTCGAGCCCGACACCATGATGGTCATGCCCGGCACGTCGGAGGACGGCGAGACGCGCGCGACCGGGCCGTAGGCTTCGACGCCGACGATGACGCCGTTGACGTTGGCGCCGCCGATCACGTAGATGCGCCCGTCGGCGCCGACGCTGGCGGCGTGGGCCCAGCGCGCGGCCTTGAGCGACGCGACCGTGGTCCACGCGTTGGCGGCGGGCGTGTACGCCTCGACCGAGTAGAGGTACGTGGTGGCGTCGGCGCCGCCGATGGCGTAGATGCGGCCGTCGGGCGCGGCGGCGGCGGCGTGGAAGTTGCGCGGCGTCTTCATGCTGGCGACCGACGACCACGTGCCGGCGGCGGGGAGCAGCGCCTCGACGGTGTCGACCACCACCGTGCCGTCGTTGCCGCCGATCGCGTAGACGCGCCCGTCGACGCCGGTGGCGGCGGCGCCGAGGTAGCGCTTGGCGGTGAGGTCGGTGACCTTGACCCACGCGGCGGCGCCGGGCGTGTAGCTCTCGACGGCGGAGTAGACGTTGCCGCCGATCGCGTACAGCTTGCCGTCGGGGCCGACGGTGGCGGCCAGGCCGTAGCGCGCGGCGGCGAGCGGGGGCGCGGAGGTCCAGCCGGTGGCGACGCTGAATTGATCGACGGTGGCGAGCGCCGTGACGCTGAGGCCGCCGATGACGTAGATCGCGCCGTTCTGGATCGCCGCCGCGCCGTGCAGCGAGCGCGCGGTCGGGAGCGACACGCCGGTGGACCAGGTGTCGTTGGTGCTCGAATACGAGAGCACGTCGGCGACGATGGCGCCGTTGGCGTAGCCGCCCAGGCTGTAGATCTGCCCGTCGGAGAACAGCGCGGAGGCCATCTCGAAGTGCGCGACCGGCAGCGGCGCGGCGGGCAGCCAGCCCGGCGGTCCGGTGGCGAGCACGCACAGCGCGCCCGAGCACGCGGCGGTGGTGCAGTCGCCCGCGGTCTTGCACTGCTTGCCGACGTCGCACGGCGCGCACGAGCCGCCGCAGTCGCGATCGGTCTCGTCGCCGTCCTTGGTGCCGTCCATGCACGTGCTCATCAGATCGGCGGGAGCGAGCGAGTCGGGCGTGCTCTCGAGATCGGGCGGCGCGCCGAGATCGATCGGCACCGAGGCTTCGTACTGCGCGGTGAGCGCGCCGAAGTCGGTGCAGCCGGCGAGCGCGAAGGCGAGCGAAACGGCGATCGGCGCGCGTCTGGCCGAGCGGATCGGCGGGCGCATCAGAAGCGCACCAGCGCCGCGGCGCCGGCGCCGTGGAGGGACGGCGCGAGGCGCGCGCGCGCGGCGGCGGGGCGCTTGCGGTAGGCGACGAACCACAAGATCGCGTCGGCCACCGCGGCGGCGGCGCCGATGCCGATGAGCGCGTAGCCCGCCTGCTCGCGCGTCTCCAGCCCCGAGAGCTGGGACGGCGCGCAGCGCGGCGCGCAGGTGCGGCGCAGGTTGTCGACGTCGGCGTCGACGGTGCCGACCAGCGCGCCGCCGACGATCAGCAGCGGCACGGCGAGATCGAGCACCAGCAGCGGCGCGAGGTAGCGCGGCGCGCGGCGCACCGGCGCGGGCTCGACGGGCGCGACGATCGCGGGCGCGGCGACGGGCGCCGGCGCGCGCGGCTGCTGCTGCTCGAGCTGCGCGATGCGCAGGCGCACCTCGGGCCCGTCGGCGGCGTGCGGATCGCCGGCGAGGTAGCGGCGGTAGCCCTCGGCCGCGAGGCGCGGCGATCCCAAGCGATCGTAGGCGCGCGCGATCTGCAGATCGATCGACGCCAGCGGCACCGCCACCTGCGCCAGCTCGTACTCGACGATCGCCTCTTCGTACCGCTCCGCCGCGAACAGCTTCTCCGCCGCCTGAAAATGCTGCCGCGCGATCTCCGTCCGCTCCTCGTCCGCGCCGCGCCCTTTCGCCGACGCCTGCGCCCCAGCCACCACCAAGCAAAGCACCAGCACCGATCTCATCTCCGTCCACTCTACTACCGCCCGCCCGAAAAACGGAGCGCACCAATCGCGAGGCAGCGGAACGGAGCGTGCGGGCGGATGGGCGCGCCGGAGCGAAATCGGTAACGGGCGATTTCGCGGAGGCGCGCCCATTCGCCCGCGCGCGGAGTGCAGCGGTGGATCGAGCACGACCTCCGCGCGCGCTACGGCGTGAGCGCGCGAATGGTGTGATTGCCGGTGTCGGCGACGTAGATGATGTTGCGCAGGACGTCGATGGCGAGGCCGGTGGGCGCGACCAGCCCGGCGGAGGCGCCCGCGCCGTCGGCGGCGGCGAAGCGGCCGGAGCCGGCGAGCGTGCGCACGCGCGTCGACGCGAGATCGGGGCCGGGCTCGACCACGCGCACGCGGTAGTTGCCGGCGTCGGCGAACACCAGCGACGGGCCGAGCCGCGCGACGCCGACCATCGGGCCGAGCCGCGCGTCGGCGCCCGAGCCGTCGGCGAAGCCGCCTTCGGAGCTGCCGGCGATCACCGTCAGCCGGCCGCCCGGGTCGAGGCGGCGCAGCACGCGGTTGCCGCTGTCGACCACCACGAAGCTGCCGCCGTCGGCGAAGATGCCGGTGGGAAAGCCGAGCCCGCCGTCCGTGCCGGTGTCGAGCGCGACGGCTTGCGTGGCGCCGCCGGGCGCGATGGTGCGCACCGCGCCCGAGTACAGCTCGGTGACCCACAGCGTGCCGTCGGCGGCGAGCGCGATGCCGGTCGGGCCGGAGAGCGCGGCGGAGTCGCCGGCGATCGTCGACACGGTGCCGTCTGCGGCAATTTGCCGCACGCGGCGGCTCTGCACGTCGGTGACGAACACCGTGCCGTCGGCGGCCACCGCCACGCCCCACGGGTTGCGGAAGGTCGCGCTCGCGGCGGGACCGTCGTCGTCGCCGACGAAGCCCGAGCCGGCGAGCGTCGAGACGGTGTGCGCGGCGTCGGGCGCCACGCGGCGGATGCGGTGGTTGCCGCCGTCGGCGACGATCAGCGCGCCGTCGGGCGCGAGCGCCACGCCGAGCGGCGACGAGAGCTGCGCGGCGGCGCCCGGCCCGTCGGCGAACCCGGCCACGCCCGGCGAGCCGGCGACGGTCGTCACCTGCGCGGCGGCGCGCGCGAAGTCGGCGGCGGGAAATCCGCTCTCGGCGTCGAGCGTGTCCTCGGCGCCGTGCGGCTGCCCGCCGGCGCGCGCGATCAGGTTGCGCAGGATCTTCTGCGGGCCGAGCTGCCCGCGCGCGCCCGACAGCGTGCCGGCGAAGCGGATCGATCCCGCCGCGAACACGAAGCCGCCCGCCGTCGTGTCGTAGACCGTGGCCTGCTGCTGATCGATGCCCCACACCGCGCCGCCGACCGTCGGCGACTGCGCCACCACCAGCACGCCGTGCGGCGTGAAGCCGTTGTCGACCACCGCGTCGCTCTCGATGCCGACCACCGCGGGGAACACGTCGCCCTTCTGCACGCCGAGGCCGGCGTAGATCCACGACGCCGGATCCTCGACCACCCACGGAAAGTCGACCATGTGCCAGTCGACCGACATCACGCCGAGCAGCGCGTTCTCCGGCCGCTTGAGCACGTCGCCGCGGAACGCGCCCGAGACGTCGGGATCGTCGACGTGGCGCAGCGGATCGAGATCGGCGTCCTCCTTGTAGCCGATCTGCCGCCGCAGCGGCAGGCCGTCCCACGCGGCGTCGTAGCGCACCTGCCAGTAGGCGACGTTGGCGCCGAAGAAGCCGAGCGAGATGCCGGCGGCGCGCGCGGCGTCGTAGTGATCGCGCGTCGCGCGCGACCAGTACTCGTCGTGGCCGAGCGCGAGCACCAGCTTGGCGCGGTCGAGCGTGGAGGGCGTGCCGTCGAGATCGTGATCGGCGACGTAGGTGACGTCGTAGCCGTTGGCCTCGAGGTAGCGCGCGGTGGGCAGCGCGGTGGAGAGCATGTAGCCGCCGCCCGCGCCGGCGGTGTTGGGACGATCGTAGGAGACCTCGTGCGCGTGGCCCGCCGGGAAGTTGAAGCGCGTGTCGACGTAGAGGCTCTCGCCGCCCCAGTCGTTGTACGCGGCGTCGGTGGCGGTGGGCATCACCACGATCACGTCGGCGCGGCGATCGTCGCGCACGATGAACGGCGCGTAGGTGGCGCCGCCGTCCGCGCGCTGGAGCTTGACGACGTAGGTGCCGGAGAGCCAGTCGTGGCCGACGTCGACGGAGAACGACGGCGTCCAGCGGCACTCGACCAGGCCGGTCGCCGCGTCGATGAACGGATCGGGCTGCTTGCCGACGGTGATCGGGCCGCCCTCGGCGAGCTTGCGCGCGCCGGCGCCGCCGTATTGGCCGAGGCGGTACACCGCCCAGCTCACGGCCGCGGGCGTATCGGACGACGCGGGCACGTCGAGGCGCTCGCCGGCGCGCAGCGACAGCGGGCGCGCGAAGGCGGCGAGCGACGGCGCGGCCGAGTCGATCTCCCAGCCGGGATCGCCGGCGAGCGCGTTCTCGTCCGCGATCAAGTTGGGCTGGGGCGGCGTCGATTCATCGGGCGAGTGCGAGCACGCGGTGCACGCGGCCACGATCGAGAGCGCGATCGATTTCACCGTCAGAAACTAAGCGCCGCGGCGGCGTGTTGAAGTGCCCGCTCGTCCGCCGATCGCTCAAAGTCTTTGTGCCGAAGCGATCACCCGCACAATCGCGACCATTTTGCATGCGGTGGTCGAACCGCTGTTTACCGTCGAGAAACGCGCGCGTCGCACGCCGTGCACGCGAATCGTTTTGCAATGCCTTATTCAGGTAGCGGCGGTATTGATTGCAATGATGCAAAGCGGTATTTGGCTGCCACGGGATCAGCAGAAAATCTTGGACCGGGGAGGTCACGTGGCTGCTTCGAGTGGGGCGTTGGTTGCCATCGTCGAGAGCTCGGCGGAGGTGGCGGAGATTCTGCGGCTGGTGCTGCAGGAAGAGGGCTTCCGCGTGGTGGTGGAGTCGCACGAGAACCTCGCGCGCCCGGGTTTTTTGCGGCGCTTCCTCGACGAACGCAATCCGTGGGTGTTCCTGTGGGACATTCCGCCGCCCTTGCGCGAGCAGTGGGCGCTGCTCGAGCGCGTGCGCCGCGCGTCGCCGCACCAGAGCTTCGTCGTCACCAGCACCAACCGCGGCGTGGTCGAGCGGCTGGCGATGCCGGGCAAGCTGGAGATCCTGGCCAAGCCGTTCGACCTCGACGAGATGCTCAGGGCGCTGCACCGCGCGATCGAGGGGCGCGGCGATCAGCGGCCGCGGCGGTTCCGCGCCATCGCGTAGCCGGGACGCGCAGCGGACCCGGCTATCCGTTCCGCTCAGGCGCCGTCGAGATCGATGTCGGCGAAGCGCGCCGCGAGGATGGTGTCCATGGCGCGCACCAGCTCGCGGTAGGGGACGCCGTCGCGCGCGCGCACCGAGACGCCCGCCTCCTGCGGCAAATTGCCGCGAGCGGCGCGCAGCTCGCCGGCGAGGCGCGCCACGTCGTAGTCGCCGCGCGCGAGCGGAATCTCGACGGTGGCGCCGCCGCGCTCGAAGGTGTAGCCGTCGGGCGAGATGGTGAGCGTCGGCCGCGCTTCACCAATGGGGGGCGCCGCCGGCTGCTCGTTGACGCCGCCGGTATTCGGCCGCGCGACCGGGATGCGCGCGAGCTGCGTCCAGCAGGCGGTGATCAAGAGGAAGGCGATGCAGCACGACAGCAGATCGATGAACGGCACCAGGTTGAGCGCGGCGTCGAGCGACTTGCGCCCGCCGCGTTTTTGCATCGGAGCGGCTCCGGCCATGTTGCACCTCGCGCCAGCAGGGACACCCGCGCGCGCGAAAGGTTCCGCTCACTTTTTCGCGAACGCGGCGATCGCCTCCTCGATCAGCCGCTCCGCGTCGTCGGGGCCGGCCCAGCCGATCACCTCCGGCTCCTTCGGCGTCAGCTCGCTCACCGCCAGGAAGAACTGCTCGAGCTCGCGGCGCGTGCGCTCGGTGAGCTGGCGCGCGTCGACCACGCCGTCGGAGCGCGGCGCCTTCACCGGCACGGCGATCACGCGGTCGTTGCGCTCGCGGCCCTGGCGCCGCTCGGAGCTCTGCGTCACCTGGATGGCGCCGAGCGCGCGGCACGCGAAGGCGACGCCGGGGAACGTCGAGGCGTCGTGCAGGATCATGACGTCGAGCGGATCGCCGTCGGGCCCGCGCGTCGACGGTACGAAGCCCCAATCGAACGGATACGCCAGGCCGAGGTTGAGCGGCCGCGAGATGGTGAAGGTGGCGAGCGCCGGATCGTACTTGAGCTTGACGCGCGCGCCGCGCGGCGACTCGACGATCGCGTGAAAGTTGCCGGCGCGATCGCGCGGCGGCAGCTCGAGCAGGCTCTTCATGCGCGTGGTTCTAGAGCGTCGAGTGATTCAGGCAAGGCTACAGGAGCTGGCGCGCCTTGATCTCGAGGTAGCGGTTGAGCAGCGCGGGCGTGAGCTTGGCGGGCGGCGTGTCGAGCGTGAGCACGCCGGAGCGGCCGAGATCGCGCACCAGGCGATCGCGCCACACGATCAGCTCCGCCGCCGCGCCGCGCAGGTAGAGATCGAGCTCGACCTCGGGGCGCGTCGTGACCGGCTCGGCGAGTTGATCGACCTCGACGTCGCGGAACAGCACCACCAGCGGCAGGTGGCGCGGCAGGAGCTTGCGCATCAGGTGCGAGACGTCCTTGGCCGCTTGATCGTCGATCACGTGCGTGAACAGGACGATGAGGGCGCGCTTGCGCACGCGCAGCGCCAGCTGATCGAACGCCGCGCGGTAGTTCGGCTCGACCATCGACGCGTGCAGGTCGTAGCTGGCCTGGATGATCTTCTGGCTCGCCTGGCCGCCGCCCGACGGCGGCAGGTACGAGCGCACGCGATCGTCGAACGCGATCAGCCCGACGTGATCGCCGGTGCGCGCGGCCACGTGCGACATCATCAGCGTGGCGTTGAGCGCGTGATCGAGGTGCGTGATGCCGCCGGTCTCGGCGGTCATCAGCCGGCCGCAGTCGAGCAGGAACACGATGTTCTGGTTGCGCTCGATCTGGTACTCGCGCGAGATCAGCTTTTGCCGTCGAGCGGTGGCCTTCCAATCGATGTTGCGGAACTCGTCGTCCTTGAGGTAGTCGCGCAGCCGCTCGAACTCGCTCTCGCCGCCGCGCAGCCGGGCCGCGCGCATGAGCGCGTACTCGCGATCCTGGCGCGCCAGCATCTCGTAGGTGCGGATGGCTTTGACGTCGGGGTAGACCTTGATCGGCTGCGTGGCGGGGATCTTCAGTTGGCGCAGCCAGAGGCCGAGCGGCGTCGGGTAGCGCACGTGGTGCGGGCCGAGCGCGTAGGCGCCGCGGCGGCTCGGCGTCACCTTGTAGCGCACGACCGCGGTCGCGCCGGGCTTGACCTCGACGGCGGCCGGCAGATCGGCGGAGGCGGCGAACTCGGGCAGATCGTCGTTGACCTGCACCGCCAGCTTGCGCCGCGCGGTCGAGCGCAATTCCAGCACCACCGGGTTGGCGCGGCCGATCGAGAACACCTCGGACGTGCTGCGCTCGACGGTGATCAGCCGCTTGCGGCCGATGAGCGCGTCGAAGCCGGCGAGCGCGACCAGCGCCGCGTCGCAGGCGAGCATGGGCCAGAGCAACGTCGCATCGAACAGCGCCGCCAGCGCCAGGATGACCGGCGCGATCGCGAGCAACACCAGGCGGCGCGACGGAATCATGCGGCAGCCGTCTTCGGCACGGTCGCCTCGCGCAAGATTTCCTCGACGCAGTCGTCGGTCGACACGCCTTCCAATTCGGCGTCGGGGTGCAGCACCAGTCGGTGGCGCAGGACCGCGGGCGCGAGCGTCTTCACGTCGTCGGGGATGGCGAAGTCGCGCCCCTCGGCCGCCGCCTGCGCGCGCGCCGACGCGAGCAGCGCGATCGACGCGCGCGGCGACGCGCCGAGATAGATCGATCGATGCGCGCGCGTGCGCGCCACGATGTCGGTGATGTAATCGAGCAGCCCCTCGTCGACGCGCACCGCCGCGAGCGCCGCCTGCATCGCCATCAGCTCGTCGGCGCTGATCATGCGCTCGAGCCCGTACTTGTCGAGCTGCGTGGCGTCGAACCCGGCGAGGTGGTTTTGCAACACGCGCTTCTCGACGGCTTGCGACGGGTGGCGGATGTTGACCTTGAAGAGGAAGCGATCGAGCTGCGCCTCGGGCAGCGGGTACGTGCCCTGCGACTCGACGGGGTTTTGCGTGGCGATGACGAAGAACGGCTCGGGCAGCGGGCGCGTCACGCCGTCGGCGGTCACCGAGTGCTCCTGCATCGCCTCGAGCAGCGCCGACTGCGTCTTGGCCGGCGCGCGGTTGATCTCGTCGGCGAGCAGCAGCTGCGTGAACACCGGCCCGGGGAAGAACTCGAACGCGTCCTTCTTCTGGTTGAAGACGTTTCCGCCGGTGACGTCCGAGGGCATGAGGTCGGGCGTGAACTGGATGCGCTTGAAGCCGCAGCCGAGCACCTGCCCGAGCGCGCGCACCAGCAGCGTCTTGCCGAGGCCGGGCACGCCCTCGACCAGCACGTGGCCGCGCGCCAGGATCGCCACCAGCGTGTGATCGATGACCTCGTCCTGCCCGACGAGCGCGCGCGCCACCTCGGCGCGGATGCGCTGAAACCGGGCGCTAACGTCTGCGATGTTCACGAGTGCCTCCGATGTCCTTCATGAGTTGGCCGAGCTCGCGCAGGAGCGCGAGGTCCTCGGGGGAGCTTTGCTGAAGCTCGCGCGCGGTCGGCGTGGTCTCGCGCGCGGTCTTGGCCTCGACGAGCAGGCGCATCACGTCGCCGAGCGGGCGGCTCGTGCGCAGCGCGATCGCCTCGGCCAGCCGATGCAGCGATCCGGGGCCTCCCAGCCGAGCGGTTTCGCGGACGCGGTCGAGCACGTAGGCCGAGTAGAGCGTGAGCGCGTGGCGCGCGGCGCGCGCCTTGGCGTACTGCGCGCCGAGCGCGCGCGCGTGCTCGGCGAACGAGCGGCGGCTTTGGGCCGGCGGATCGCGCAGCGCGCCGAACGCCACGCCGCGATACAAAAAGAACAGCCCGATGAGGAGCCCGAGCTGCAGCGCGAGCGGCGCCAGCTTGCCGTGCGCCAGCGCCGCCGCCGGATTGGGCGGCGCCTCGCCGGTCGCCTCGTCGGAGATCTCGACCTTCAAGTTGTAGCGGTCGAGCATCGCCACCAGGAACGCCGCGTTGTCGGCGGTGGCCAGCGACGCGTTCATGAACAGCTGATCGTCGGCCAGCACCACCGCGGTGCCGTCGAGCAGCTCGATCTGCGTGGCGTAGAGATCGTCGCCGCGCTTGACCAGCGGCACCGCCTCCGAGTCCTTGAGCAGGCGCAGGCGATCCTTGCCCGGCACCTTGACGGTGAAGTCGCCCAGCTCGCCGATGAAGTCGAGCGCCACGTGGCCGTCGGGGCCGGGCTTGCCGTCGCCGATCACGTGCTCGACCTCGACGCCGAGCTGCACCGGCAGGTGGCTCGAGCCGGTGGCCACCACCAGCGTGTTGCCGGCGCGCGTCCACGCCAGCAGCTTCTCCCACGTCGCCGCGTCGAGGTGCGCGCCGGGTAGGAGCACCAGCGTCTCGGCGTCGTCGCCGATCTTCGACAGCGGCGTCAACCGCTGGTGCGTCGTGAAGCCCGACTTGCCGAGCAGCTCCATCACCGCGTGCGAGCCCGAGGGCGAGTCCTCCTCGCTGCCGTGGCGCGTGATGCAGCCGGCGGCGAACAGCGTGAGCATGAGCGCGAGCGCGGTGAGCGCGCGCGACACCATCGGCAGCACCTGCCTGTAGAGCGAGCCGTAGAGATCGCCCGACGCGCGCGTGGCGCCGAACTGCACGCGCTCGATCTCGCGCACGATCGACTGCACGTCGGCGCGCAGCTGCGGGCGCTCGCGCAGATCGCGCAGGTAGTCGCCGTTGGTGCGCCACGGGCGGATGCGGATCAGCCCGTCGCCGTCGAGGCGGCGCAAGAGCGCGGCGTAGAGGAAGTCGAGCGCGCGATCGTGCTCGCCGCGATCGGCGCACGCGCGCGCCAGCGCGAGCAGCCGCTCGACGTCGGTCTCGATCGGCCCGCGCGCGGCGGCGGCGGCTTCGGCGGGCGTCTCGGCCTCGCGCTTCGGCACCTCGATCGGATCGTCGTCGGGCGAGGCGACCGAGCGCACGATGGCGTAGGCGATCGCGGCGATGGC
>DASREC010000475.1:0-3858 GCA_035652295.1 Polyangia bacterium | reverse complement strand
GATCGCCCGGCGGCGGCGGCAATCCCGGCGGCGGCGGCAACCCGGGCGGCGGCGGCGGATTGCCCGGCCTCGGCGATCTCGGCTTTCCCGGCGGCGGCGGATTGCCCGGCTTCGGTGGCGACGGCGGAATCGGCGGCTTCTGCTCGCTGCTCACCTGCTCGCAAGACTCCGACTGCGCCGGCACGCCCTTCGGCTGCTCGACCTGCGACACCACCACCGGCACCTGCCAGTAGCCGAAATCAGATCAGAGGAACCGCCAGGAGCCGCCAAGCAGACGCCAGCAATCCGCCAAAAAAACAGATAAACAAGGTTTCAGAATCGCCGCGATCGTATTCACACGATTTATATCTTCCTGGCGTCTGATCTGCTTGGCGTCTGCGGCGTCATGGCGGTTCAATCTCTGTCTCTGTCCGCTCAGGGGAGCTGCATGATGCTGCCGGGGGAGCCGTCGGCGCCGCCGCTCATCGTCGGGCCGCCCTTGGCGTCGCAGCTGATGCCGTCGGCGACGCCGGAGTAGACGGCGATGCGCCCGCCGCCGCCGCCGCCGCCCGCGCCGACGCCGAGCCCGCCGCGCGCGTAGACCTTGCCGGCGCCGAGGATGGTGTCGGCGTGGAGCAGCACGCTGCCGCCCGAGCCGCCACCGCCGGCGAGCGACACGCCCGCCGAGCCGCCGTTGGCGCTGATGATGCCGATGACGTTGATGGTGCCCGCCTGCAGCTCGATCGCGCCGCCGCCCGCGCCGGCGTTGGCGCCGCCGCCGCCCGAGCCGAGCTCGCGCGGGTTGACCGGATCGCCGTAGGTGATGCCGGCGCCGCAGCCGATCGGATCGGCGCCCGCGCCGCCGTGGCCCGCGCCCGAGCCGCAGCCCGAGCCGGCGCCGGTGCCGGTCTTCTCCGGCAGGCCTTGACCGTCGGCGTTGATGAAGCCGTTGATGACGATGGTGTCGGCGCACGCGGCGAAACCGAGCGCGCCCGACGAACCGACGAAGATGCCCGGCAGATCGATGGTGAGCTTGCCGTAGGCGTGGCAGCCCGACTGCGTGCCGTCGGAGAGCGTGACGTCGCCTTCGTTCATCGCCGGCACGCACGCCAGGCGCGTACACGACGCCGGCAGCGCCAGCGGCGCGTCCATGCCGCCGCCGCCGTCGCCGACGATCGCGCCGTCGCCGTCGACGATCACGGTGCCGTCGCGATTGGCCGCGCCGTCGCCGAACGGCAAATTGCCGCCGTCATACGGCAGCAGAAAGACGTCGGTGCACCCGCCCGCGCACACGGCGGCGAGCGCGAGCGCGCGCGAGCTCAGCGACGAACCAACCACGAAGCGAAGCATACCACCGTCGAGGATTAGCGGCGGCGGTCGGCGCGGGAGGCGGCCTGGCGCGCCTCGTCGGCGAAGCGGCCGCGCGGCGACTGCGCGAGGTAGCGCGCGTATAGCGCCCGCGCCTCGTCGGTGCGGCCGACCGACTTCAAGCAACGCGCCTCGCCGATCAGCGCCAGCTCGGCGCGCGGGCTCGGCTGCGCGCCCGGCTTGCCGTCGGCCACCGCGCGCAGGTGCGGGATGGCGCCGGCGCAGTCGCCCAGGCGATCGCGCCGCGCGCCCGCGACCAGCAGGTGCGCGTCGTCGGCGTGCGTCCCCGACGGGAACGCGCGCAGGTAGCGCTCGAGCGCGTCCACGCCTTCGAGCGTCTCGCCGGCGTCGAGCAGCGACTCGCCGAGGCGGAACGACGCCTCCTCGTGAAAGATGCCCTTCGGAAAACGGCGCTCGGCGTCGGCCCACACCACGGCCGCGCGGCGCGGATCGGCGAGGTCGCGGCCGAGCGTCTGCGCCAGCAGCACCAGGCCCTGCTCCGCCTCGTGACCGGTGCCGCGCGCGACGTGCTCGAGCAGCGGCACCGCGCGCTCGGGACGGCGCTCGAGACGATACGCCTGCGCCTCGAGCAGCGCGGCGCGGGTCGCGTCCGACGGCGAGAGTTTCTGCCGGCGCAATCCTTCGAGGTGATTGATGGCGCGATCGTACGCGCCGGCCAGCACCTCGGCGCGCGCCGTCGAGAAATCCGCGGCGCGCGGCTCGGCGGCGGCGCGCGGGCCGACCGGCTCGGACGGCAGCTCGGGCTTGAGCTCGTTGAGCTCGGCGCGGAACAGCATCGGCGTGCCGGCCGCCACCGCGACCCGCTCCTCCGACGGCAAACGGCCGGGCGCGGTGACGCGCACGCGGTGCACGCCGGGCGCGACCGCCAGCGACAGCGGCGCGCGGCCGTGCTGAACGCCGTCGACGGAGACTTCGGCGCCGGGCGTATCGGCGAACACGTCGAGGCTCTCGGGCGCGGCGCCGATCTGCGCCAGCGGGCCGACCAGGTCGAGCGCCTTGGCGTCGTCGGGCTCGAGCGCCGTCGGCTGCGTCGCGTGCGGCGCGAGCCGCTGGCCGGAGCCGACCTCCACCGAGCGCGTCTTCGAGGTCACCAGCACGCGGCCGTGGCTCACCGCCACCACCGTCCCCTCGGCGCTGCGCTCGACGAGGAACCGCGTGCCGCGCACGCTCACCTTGACGTCGTCGGTGACCACCGCGAGCTGCGCGCCGGGCGCCAGCGGATCGACCTCCAGCACCACGCGGCCGCGCTCGAGCTTGAGGCGCCGCTCGTCGGCGCGGCTGGCCTCGAGCCGAATCCGCGCGCCGCGCGAGCCGCCGTCGACCACCACCCGCGCGCCGCCCCAGCGGGCCGCGACGCGCGACACCGGCTTGACTTCGATGACCGCGCCCGTCGGCACCGGCGCGTTCGCCTGCACCACCGAGTGCTCGTCGCCGACCTCGACGTCGGCGGCGCCTTCGCGGGCGAGCACGCTCCACGGCGCCTGCACCACCGGCGCGGGCGGCGCGAGCGACGCGACCTCGACGGTGCGGTGGCGCTTCCAGCCGAGCCACAGCGCGGCCGTGAGCGCGGCGAACGTCAACCCCGTCGACAGCGCCCACCACCGCAAGCGGCGGCGCGGCCGCTCGAGCCGCCGGCGCACGTTGGTGATGTCGCGCTGCCGCTGGAACGGCTCCTCGGGCGGCGGCTCGAGCGCCGAGCGCACGTCGCGCACGCGCGAGGCCAGCTCGGTGCAGCGGGCGCAGCCGTCGACGTGCGCGGCGATCCACTCGGCGGCCTGCGGGTGCAGCCGGCCGGCGAGGTAATCGAACAGCGCGTCCTCGGTCGGGCCGCCGGCGTGCACGAACATCGGGCGAGGAGTGCTCATGACTGAGCCTCCGGCCGGCGCGCGATCAGTTTTTCTCGCGCGGCGCGCAGGCGGCGCTTGACGGTCCTCGTCGAGCAGCGCAGCGCGGTGGCGACCTCTTCGAGCGGCAGGTCCTCGACCTCGTGGAGCACGAACGCGGCGCGCTCCTCGGCGCCCAGCTCGTCGAGCGCGGCGCGCGCACCGGCCACGCCGCGCGCGCGATCGAGCAGCTCGTCGGGCGACGCGCTCCCCTGCGGCAAACACGCCTCCTCGGCGTCGCGCTTGAACCAGCTGCGCACGCGCTCGTAGCGGCGCGAGCGCGCCACCACGCGGTGGCAGATGCCGAACACGAACGTCGACAGCCGCGACCGCCCCTCGAACGCGTCGATCGAGCGGCACACCTGCTCGAGCGCGCTCTGCACCAGGTCTTCGTGCGCATCGCGGCCGCGCACGCCCGCCAGGCGAAACACGATGCGATGAATGGAAGGGTAGATCTCGACCATCAGGGCGTTGAGCGCGCTCGGATCGCCCGAGCGGTGGCGCTCGACCAGCGCGGCCAGCGCCGAGTCCTCGGCGACCGGATCGCGCGGCGCGGCATGGGGCCTGGAATCACTCGGGCGCATCTACATCATGAGTGCCCCATCTC
>DASREC010000474.1:0-26784 GCA_035652295.1 Polyangia bacterium | reverse complement strand
CTTCGCTGTCGGGAATCATCATCGGGATCGCCGCCACCACCACCGCGTTCATCACGCACGATCTGCTGCACGCGTGGGGCAACGTCTACACGCGCGCGCTCGCCGCCGGCGCCGCGGCCGCCGCAGCGACGGCAATTCTCGGGATGGTGACGGGCGCGTTCAAGAAGTGAGTCAGCCGGCGAAGACGCGATCGAGGCGCAACAGGCGGAAGATGGCGAGCGGCTGATCGCGCAGGCCGCGCACCACCACGTGGCAGCCTTGCGCGCGCATGCGCTTGTAGAGCGAGACGATGGCGCCGACGCCCGACGAATCGATCAGGCGCAGGTGCGACAGATCCACGGTCACCTGCGCCACGCGCTCGGCGATCAGCTCCTCGATGAGCGGCCGCAATTCGGGCGTGGACATCGCGTCGAGCGAGCCCTCGATGCGCAGCACCACCGCGGCGCCCTCGACGGTCTTGGAGAAGTTCATGCGCCGCCTCCGTTGGAGGCCGATCGGATCGACTTGGTCATGGAAAGCACGTTGGGCGCTCCCGCCTCGTAGGTCACCTCATCCATGAAGGACTTGATGATGAAGATGCCGAGGCCCGACTCCGGCAGCGCGTCGAGATCGGGCGCCGGCACGTCGGCGATGTCGAAGCCCTTGCCGTAATCGAGCAGGCGAATGGTGATGGAGTCGGCGCGCAGCTCGATCTGGATCTCGACCTCGCCGGCCGCGTGATCGTCGTAGCTGTGCAGCGCGGCGTTGTTGAACGCCTCGGAGAACGCCGACACCACTTGATCGTCGAACTCGCGATTGAGGCGCTGCGGGCCCGAGCCGCCGTCGCCGCTGCCCACCAGCTTGCACGCCGCGGCGACGCACCGCACGACCAGGTCGCGGTACTTCAAGGCGCCGGGGACGCGCAGCCGAATCACGCCCGCATCGTATCAGATCGCGGATCCGTTCTGATAGAATCGCGCGCGTGACGCCTCTCGTGCGCATCGCCAAGCGCGGCCTCGACCTGTTCGCTTCGACGGTGGGATTGGCGGCCACGCTGCCGCTCTACCCGATCATCGGCGCGGCCATCTACCTCGACTCGCCGGGACCGCTGTTCTATCGGCAGCGGCGCGCCGGCGAGCTGATCGGGCCGGGCGAGGCGCGCGGGCGGTTTCGCTTCGTCGAGTTCGAGATGTTCAAGTTCCGCACGATGCGGCCCGACGCCGAGCAGCGCACCGGCGCGGTGCTGGCGGCGCAGGACGATCCGCGCGTCACGCGCGTGGGAAAGTTCCTGCGCAAGACGCGGCTCGACGAGCTGCCGCAGTTCTGGAACGTGCTGCGCGGCGACATGAGTCTCGTCGGCCCGCGCCCCGAGCGCCCCGAGCTGCTGGAGAACCTCGCGCTGGCGATCCCGTTCTTCGAGGAGCGCATGCGCTTCGTCAAGCCGGGCATCACCGGGCTGGCGCAGGTGTCGCTCGGCTATTCGGGGCGCGCGCCCGACGGCAGCCCGGTGGCGGCGTTCCGCGAGGCGCTCACCAACCCGTTCAAGCTCGAGGGCGCCGACGACTCGGACGCCGACGACATGCGCATGAAGATGCTCTACGACCTGGCGTACTCGGCGTCGCTGGAGAAGCTGTCGTCGTACCTCGCCACCGAGCTGACGGTGATCGCGCGGACGCCGCTGGTCATGCTCAAGGGCCTGGGTCGCTGAGCTCCTCGTCGCCGCCGCTCACCATCGCGCACGTGCTGTCGTCGTTCGGCATGGGCGGGCAGGAGCGCGTGGCGCTCGATCTCGCGGCCGGGCAGCGCGCGCTCGGCTGCACGGTGCTGGCGATCTCGCTGGCGCCGCCGCCCGACGGGCCCCTCGCCGCCGATTTCTCGTCGGTGGGTTGCCGCGTGGTGACGGTGCCGAAGCGCGCCGGCTTCGACGTCACCTTGCCGCCGCGCCTCGCGTGGATTTTGATGCGCGCGCACACCAATATTGTGCACACGCACAATCCGCAGCCGCTCATCTATGGTGCGCTCGCATCACGGCTGGCCGGCGCGCGCGCGGTGCACACCAAGCACGGCGCCAACCCCGACACCGGCCGGCGCCTGCTGCTGCGTCGCGCGGCGGCGCGGCTGGCGTCGGCGTACGTGGCGGTCTCGTCGCTGACGGCCGAGGTGGCGCGCGCGAACCGCGAGGTGCCGGAACGCAAGCTGCACACCATCGCCAACGGCATCGACCTGTCGCGCTTCCATCCCGATTTTGATGCGCGCGCACAAATCCGCGCCGAGCTGGGCATCCCCGCGAGCGCGTGGGTGGCCGGCACGGTCGGCCGGCTGGCGCCGGAGAAGGACCAGGCGCTGCTGATCCGCGCCGCCGCGCCGCTGCTCTCGCACGAGCGCCGGCTGATCCTCGTCGGTGACGGCTCCGAGCGCGCGTCGCTGGAGGCGCAGGTGGCGGCGCTCGGCGATCGCGCGCGCTTCGTCCACCTCGCCGGCGCGCGCCGCGACGTGCCGCGCCTGCTGGCCGCTTTTGATGCGTTCGCATTATCGTCGCGCACCGAGGGGCTGCCGCTGGTGATCCCCGAGGCGATGGCCACGGGCCTGCCGGTGGTCTCGACGGCGGTCGGCGGAATTCCCGGCGTGGTGGTCGAGGGCGAGACCGGCTTTCTCGTCGCGAGCGGCGACGAGGCGGCCTTGCGCGAGCGGCTGGAGCGGCTTGCGCTCGACCGCGCTCTTGGCGAAGATTACGGGCGTCGCGGCCGCGCGCTCGCGCTCGAACGCTACTCGGCGGAGCGAATGGTGCGCGACTACCTCGCCCTCTATCGGCAGATTCTCGGGAGATCATGACCCAGGCCATCGAAACCCGCGTCCGCTCGATCGTCGCCCGCGTGGCCAAGCTCGACGGCGACGGCGCCGCCCTCAACGCCGACGCCGACCTGTTCCGCGAGCTGGGCGTCGAGTCCACCGCCGCGCTCGATCTGCTGCTGTCGCTCGAAGAGGAGTTCGGCGTCTCGATCGACGACCAGGCGTTCGGCGATTCGCGCACCGTCAACGCGCTGGCGGCGCTCGTGGGAAAGCTGCTCGCGTGAAGCTCACCATTCCACTCGGCCGCGCCATCGACGGCGAGCTGGCCGCCGACGTCGAGAAGCAGGCGGTGTACGCCGCGCCCGAGATCCGCAAGCTGCGCGTCGAAGGCGCGCAGGTCTCGGTCGAGGCCGACGACGGCACCGACGAGGCGGCGCTGCGCGGCAAGCTCGAGCGCTATTTGCAGACCATGGTCGCGAAGTACCGCAAGCTCGAGCGCAAGGCGCTCAAGCGAAACGCGCGGCGCGACGGCGGCGCGCTCGAACGCGGCGTGTACGACGAGCTGAAGCGGCGCGGCTGGGTGCTCGAGCTCGGCCGCGGCCAGGTCGGGCTCGCCGGCCCGGCGCTGGCGCTCGCGCGCACGCTCGAGCAGCAGTGCGCGCGGCTCGGACGCGAGCGCTTCGGCGCCGTCGAGCAGACCTATCCCGCGCTCATCCCGGCCGAGGTGCTCGGCCGCTGCGGCTACTTCTCGTCGTTCCCGCAGGCAGTGTCGCTGGTGGCGCACCTCGTCGAGGACTACGACCTGATCGAGGAGTTCCGCCAGGCCAACGCGCAGACGCCGCAGCTCACCATCCCGCGCGCCTCCGCGATCCCGACGCCCGAGGCGTGCCTGACGCCCGCGGTCTGCTACCACTGCTACCAGTCGCTCGAGGGCGCGAAGCTCGACGAGCGCGGCCACACGGTCACGTCGCTGGGAAAATGTTTTCGCTACGAGTCGAAGAACATCACCGGCCTCGATCGGCTGTGGGACTTCACCATGCGCGAGGTGATCTGGGTCGGCACCGAGGCGTGGGTGACCGCGCAGCGCGCGGCGGCGATCGACGCGGTGGCCGAGCAGGTGGCCGAGTGGGATCTCGACTGTGTGGTCGAGACCGCCAACGATCCGTTCTTCCCGACGGTGCACGCCACCAAGACCTACTGGCAGGTGCGCTCCGATCTGAAGTTCGAGCTGCGCCTCGCCGTCGAGCCGGGCGCGGGCGGCGAGCCGCGCACCATCGCCGCGGGCTCGTTCAACCTGCACGAAAACTTCTTCGGCAAGACGTTCGGCATCACCGCCGCCGACGGGCAGCCGGCGTTCACCGGCTGCGTCGGCTGGGGGCTCGAGCGCTGGGTGCTGGCCGGCTTCACGCAGCACGGCTACGAGCCGTCGCGCTGGCCGGCGTCGCTGCGGAGCGAGATCTTCGCATGAGCATTTTCGAAGAAAATGCGATCCTGACGGCCGTCCGCTCAGGCGGCGCCGAAGGCGACGCATGAGCGTGGTCGACGATCTGATCCTGAGCATCAAGCGCGGCGACACGCCGGCGACGCGGCTGGCGCGCGACACGTATCGGGCGCTGCTCCACTTCAACCTGCCGGACACGCCGGCGACGCGGCGGCTGTTCGCGTCGCTGTACTACGCGCACGACGCGGCGCAGGCGGGGCGCGAGTGGGCGCTGTCGAAGCTTTTGATCGAGCCGATGGTGCGCGCGCGCTTCCACTCGGTCGGCGCGCGGCTGCGCTGCGGCAAATTGCCGTACATCGTCGGCCACACCAAGATCACCGTCGGCGACGACTGCACCATCGGCAAGCTGTCGGTGGCCTCGGGGCGCTTCGTCGACGAGCCGGAGCTGCGCATCGGCAACCACGTCACCATCGGCACCGGCGTGTTCATGTCGGTGAACAAGCGGGTGACCATCGGCGATCACGTCGGCATCGCGGGGCGCGTGGCGATCTCGGACTCGGACGGGCATCCGGGCGACGTCGAGCGGCGGCTGCGCGGCGAGCCGATGACGGCCGACGACATCCAGCCGGTCACCATCGAGGACTACGTGTGGATCGGCCGCGACGCGCACATCTTGAAAGGCGTCACCATCGGGCGCGGCGCCGCGGTCGCGTCGGGGAGCGTGGTCGCCACCGACGTGCCGCCGGGCGCGCTCGCGATGGGCGTACCGGCTCGGATCGTCAAGCGCGCATGAGACGCGAGCGCACGAGACGCGGGCGCACGAGACCGGACGCCTGACTCCGCGCGCCGGACTCGCCTTCGCCCGGGTGCCGGCGCTCGACGGGCTGCGCGGGTTGGCGATCTTCGCCGTGGTGCTGCACCACGTGCCGATCCAGTGGCACCGCTACACGCACGTCGGCTACGCGGGCGTCGACCTGTTCTTCGTGCTCTCGGGATTCCTCATCACCGGCATCCTGCTCGACGCCAAGGGCGAGCCCGGCGCGCTGCGCAGCTTCTACGCGCGGCGCGCGCTGCGCATCTGGCCGCTCTACTACGCGTTCCTCGCGCTCTACTATTTCTGGGCGACGCGGCGCCTGCCGCTCGGTCCGTGGCAGGCGCCCGGCTGGTACGTCGCGCACCTGTCGAACGTGCACGTCGCGCTGTTCGGCCGGTGGACCACCAACCTCGCGCTCGACCCGACGTGGTCGCTCGCCGTCGAGGAGCAGTTCTACCTCGTGTGGCCGCTGGTGGTGTACCGGTGCTCGCCGCGCGCGCTGGTGCGCGTGTGCGTCGCGCTGATCGTCGCGGCGCCGCTCTTGCGCGTGGCGGGAACGCTCGCGGGCGTGTCGCCGATCGCGCTGTTCGTGCTCACGCCGACGCACTGCGAGGGGCTGGCGCTCGGCGCGGCGATCGCGACGGTGGCGCGCGGCGATCGCGGCCTCGCGCCGTTCGTGCCGCTCGCGCGCGCCACGGCGGCGCTCGTCGGCGCGGCGTTCGTGGCCGTGTGGATCTACGCCGTGGTGGTGGATCTCCCGTGGCTCGCCTACGACTACGCGTCGCTGTCGACGCTGTTACTGACGCCGATCGCGCTCCTGTGCGGCGCCGCGCTCGTGCTGGTCCTGGCGAAAGCCGATCGCCCGTCGCTGTGGACGTTCGCGCCGCTGCGCGCGCTCGGCCGCTACAGCTACGCGATCTACCTGTTTCACCTGCCGGTCCGAACGTGGGCGGCGCGGCGCCTGCTCAAGCCGATGCCCTACGGCCAGCTTCGCTACGTCGCGACTTTCGCGGTCACGTTCGCCGTCTCGATCGCGCTGGCGATCGTGAGCTGGCACCTGTTCGAGAAGCAGCTCCTCAAGCTGAAGTCGCGCTTTCCCTACCGCCGCTCTTGAGGTGCTCGACGAACGCCAGCCAGTCGCGCGCGTCGGCCTGCGACTTCGCGACGCCGATCTTCTGCGCGCCGAGGTAGAGCTTGTTGCCCTCGAAGCGAAAGTCGGCGAGCGACGAGTACGGGTAGCGCCTGGTGGCCGGGCCGATCATGGCGTGGATGACGAGCACGCCACCGCCGATCTCGAAATACGTGCGGCTGAGCATCGAGAGGCCGGCGACGATCGAGACCGCGCCGGAGATCATCGGGCCGATCAAGCTGCCGCCGGCGATCAGCGCCAGCAGCAGGCACAAGCAGCCGAGCCCGAGCAAGAGGCCGCCCCAGACTTTGGAGAATCCCACTTTCATGATCGATTTTACGCGGGCGCGGCCGGAGTCTTCTCGGGAAACGCGGGCGCGGTCGAGTCGTCGTCGGCCAGCTTCTCGACGGCGAGCGAGCGGTCGCGCTCGAGCGTCACGCGCCACAGCGGGATCACGTCGATGCCGACCGAGCCGAGCGAACGCTTCGCCCCGTCGAGCTGGTGCTTGACGAAGTAGCTCGCCTCCCAGCGCATGCCCGCGCGCTCGAGGATGTGCAGCTCCTCGAGGAACGCCTTGCGCCGCAGGCCGAGGTTGCGCAGCTCGGGCGGCGTCCACGCGTCGTAGCCGTAGCCCACGTCCTCGGCGACGGTGAACGAGCAGCCCGGCAGATATGGATAGTCGACGCGCCGCCGCGTGTGCAGCCACGTGTACGTCACGATCTGCCCGTCGGCCTCGCCCACCATCCAGTGCTCGCCGCGCGCCAGCCGCGAGCGCAGCTCGTCGAGGTGCTTCTCGTCGTGATGCTCGCGCGGCAGCCGCTCGAGATCGTCGGGCCCGCCGCGAATGAAGCGCATGCGCTGCACCAGCTCGGCCGCCGCGGCGTCGTTCCACTCGGGAACCTTCGTCGGGCACTTGCACACGAAGACCTCGCGCGCGAACACGATCATGCGCGGCATCGTATTCCGATTTCCCGCGCGATGCGATATGAGCGGGGCATGGCCAACTACACGCTCATCCTCGGCAGCAAGAACTACTCGTCGTGGTCGCTGCGCGCGTGGCTGTGCGCCAGACACTCGGGCGCGCGCTTCGACGAGCAGGTGATCGCGCTCGACACGCCGGAGACCGCGCAGGCGATCCGCGCGCACTCGCCGTCGGGGCGCGTGCCGGTGCTGAAGGACGGCGACGTGACGATCTGGGACTCGCTGGCGATCGCGGAGTATCTCGCCGAGCGGCATCCGGAGGCGAAGCTGTGGCCGGCCGACATGCACGCGCGCGCGGTGGCGCGATCGGTCGCGGCGGAGATGCACTCGGGCTTCGCGGCGCTGCGCTCGAACATGCCGATGAACGTGCGCCGCACGGCGCCGCGCGCCGGCCTCTTGCGCGAGGTGCAGGCCGACATCGCGCGCATCCTCGACGTGTGGCGCGACTGCCGCGCGCGCTTCGGCGCCGGCGGCCCGTTCCTCTTCGGCGGCTTCACCATCGCCGACGCCATGTACGCGCCGGTGGTGTCGCGCCTCAAGAGCTACGTGGTCCCCGTCGAGGACGCGGTGTGCAAAGCGTACCTGCACGCGATCTGGGAGCTGCCGTCGATGAAGGAGTGGCGCGCCGCCGCCGCGAGCGAGCCGCGGGTCGCGAAGTACGACCACATTTGAGGTATCCTCGCGGGAGTGTCTCCCCGCAGCCAGCTCCTCAAACTGCTGCAAGTCACCGGGACCTCGGAGCTGCTGCTGCGGCTGCGCGCGCGCGCCCCGTCGCCGTGGCTCACCGTGCTCACCTATCACAGCGTGCGCGCGCCGGGTCCGTACCCGTTCGATGACGGCGTCCTGGACGCGACGCCGGAAGACTTCGAGCGGCAAATTGCCGTCATCGCGCGCCACTGCCACGTGCTCGGCGTCGACGAGATCCGCGGCTTCGCCAACGGCCACCGCCTGCCGCCCGGCGCCGTCGCCATCACCTTCGACGACGGCTACCGCAACAACCACGACGTGGCGCTGCCGATCCTCAAGCGCCACGGCGTCAAGGCGATCTTCTTCGTCACCACCGGCTTCCTCGAGCAGCGGCGCATCTTCTGGTGGGATCGCGCCGCGTATCTGCTCAAGTCGTCCAAGCGCGAATGGATCGAGGTGCGCTACCCCGCGCTCATGCAGGTGCGCCTCGTCGGCCCGCGCCGCTACCAGGCGCTGCGCGCCGTGTTGCGCCTGGTCAAGGACTTCTACGATCTCGAGCTGGAGCGTTTCCTCGACGAGCTGGCGCGCGCCTGCGACGTCGAGTGGAACCGCGAGCTGGATCGCCGCTTCGCCGACGAGCTGCTGATGAGCTGGGACGACGTGCGCGCGCTCAAGGCCGCGGGCATGGACGTGCAGTCGCACACGCGCAATCACCTGGTGCTGCAGACGCTGCCGGCCGCCAAGCTCGACGACGAATTGGGCGGCTCGCGCGAGCAGCTCGAGTCGGTCCTCGGCGACAAGGTGCGCGCGCTCGCCTATCCCGTCGGCCACGCGATCGCCGACCGCCCGCGCCTGCGCGAGGCCGTGCGACGCGCCGGCTACGAGCTCGGCTTCTCCAACGCCACCGGCATCAATCCCGTCTGGCGCCCGATCGACCGCTTCGACATCAAGCGGCTGGCCGTCGACTACCAGGTCCCCGACGCGGAGTACCGGGGCGTGTTGGCGATTCCGTATCTCGCCGCCGCGCAATGAGGCTCGACGTCTCGGTGCTGCGCCACGCGCACGAGCTCGAGCAGCTCGAGCCCGAGTGGAGCGCGCTCCTCGAGCGCAGCGACTCGAACCAGCCGACGCTCTCGCCGCTGTGGATCCGCACGTGGTGGAGCATCTTCGGCCACGACGATGGGCGCGACCTGCGCGTGCTGCTGTTCTGGGATCGCGGGCGGCTGGTCGGCCTCGCGCCGCTGCAGGCGCGCCGCTATTGGTATCGGCCGGGATTGCCGTATCGCCGGCTGGAGCTGCTGGCGTCGGGCGAGGCGGAGGCCGACGAGATCTGCTCCGACTACATCGGCGTCGTCGCCGAACGCGGCGCCGAAGAGGACGTGGCGCGCGGCGTGGTGACCGCGCTCGAGGCCGGCGCGCTCGGCGGCTGGGACGAGCTGGTGCTGCCGGCGATGGACGGCGCGAGCGCGCTCACGTCGCTGCTCACCGGCGCGCTCACGCACGCGCGCATCGCCACCGAGAGCGTGGTGACGAGCGAGGCGCCGTACGTCCCGCTGCCGGCGACGTGGGCCGCGTACCTGGAGAAGCTGCCGTCGTCGCGCCGCTACCTGGTGACGCGCTCGCTGCGCGACTACGAGAAGTGGGCGGCGGGCGATTCGCGGCTGCACGTCGCGTCGACGCCCGCCGAGCTCGTCGAGGGCCAGCGCGTGCTGCACTCGCTGCACGGCGAGCGCTGGGGCGCCGAGGGCGAGGGCGGCGTGTTCCGCTCCGAGCGCTTCACCAAATTTCACGAGCGGGTGATGGCCGCGCTGCTCGAGCGAAACGCGCTCGAGCTGTCGTGGCTCACGGTGCGCGGCGAGCCGATCGCGGCGCTCTACAACATCGTCTGGGACGGCAAGATCCACTTCTACCAGAGCGGCCGCAAGATCGAGTTGCCCAAGGGCATCCGCCCCGGCATCGTCGCCCACGCCTACGCGCTCCAGCGCGCCATCGCCGCCGGCCGCCGCGAGTACGATTTCCTCGCCGGCGCGTCGCAGTACAAGATGCAGCTCGCGCTCGCCACCCGGCCGCTGGTGCGCGTGCGCGCGGTGCGGGCCCCGATGCGCGAGCGCTCGCGCGTCGCCGTCGAGCGGCTGCTCGCCTTCGCCCCCCGCCTGCGCGCGCGCTTCCGCGCCTGATTTTCCTTTTCACGGGGATATCGCGCGTGGT
Source organism: Polyangia bacterium (assembly GCA_035652295.1). GTDB lineage: Bacteria > Myxococcota_A > Polyangia > Palsa-1104 > Palsa-1104 > DASREC01. The sequence continues at coordinate 16,755 of DASREC010000474.1, read as the reverse complement.
AGCCCGTATTCCCTTTCATGAACCCAATCGATTATCGCGAGCTGCACGACACCACCACGGGCGCGCCGCTGACGTTCGAGGCGCCGCCGGCCGTGCGCAGCGAGCCGACGCCCGACAAGATCTTGCGGCTCGGCCTCGCCTTCCAGGCGTCGAAGACGCTGCTCAGCGCCATCGAGCTCGGCGTGTTCACCGAGCTGGCGAAGCAGCCGCTCGACGCCGACGCGCTCACCGCGCGGCTCGCGCTCCACGGCCGCGGCGCGCGCGACTTCTTCGACGCGCTGGTGGCGCTCGGCATGCTCGACCGCACGGACGGCGTGTATCGCAACACGGCCGAGAGCGACCGCTTCCTCGATCGCGCCAAGCCGACGTACGTGGGCGCGATGCTGGAGCTGGCCGACGCGCGGCTGTATCGCTTCTGGCGCTCGCTCACGCAGGCGCTCAAGAGCGGGCAGCCGCAGAACGAGGCGCGCGGCGGCGGCGACTTCTATCGCGCGCTCTACGCCGATCCGGTGCAGCTGCGAAAGTTCTTGAAGGGCATGACCGGCCTCAGCCTCGGCACCGCGCGCGCGATGGCCAAGAAGTTTCCGTTTCGCGAGTACCGCACGGTGGTCGACGTCGGCACCGCCGAGGGCGCGCTGCCCGTCGAGCTGTGTCTCGAGCACCGGCACCTGCGCGGCGGCGGCTTCGACATCGCCGCGTGCGCGCCGCTGTTCGACGAGTACGTCGCGGGCTTCGGGCTCGCCGAGCGGCTGCGCTTTCACGGCGGCGACTTCTTCGCCGATCCGCTGCCGCGCGCCGACGTGCTGATCATGGGCCACATCCTGCACGTCTGGAGCCGCGACGAGAAACGGATGCTGATCGGCAAGGCGTTCGACGCGCTGCCGAGCGGCGGCTCGCTGATCGTCTACGACGCCATCATTGACGATGACCGGCGTTCCAACGTTTACGGTCTATTGTCCAGTTTGAACATGCTGATTGAAACCAAAGCGGGCTTTGACTATACCGGCGCCGATTGCATCACGTGGATGCGCGACGCCGGCTTCCGCCACACGCGCGTCGAGCACCTGCTCGGCTCCGACTCCATGGTGATCGGCGTAAAGTGAATCGCTAGGGCGCTTTCAAGCGGGTATAGACGAACAGCAGCGCCACCAGCATTACGTCGATTGCCACCACTAAAAAGAAATCGCGCCAGGCGAATTTGACGTCCCAATCGGGATCGTGGCGTTTGAGCGCGCAATAAAACCCGCCTGAAAGCCCGATATAGATCCAAAGACTCTGGTGATAACAAAACGACAAGAAGAATATCCCGACCAATAACCCCAATAACGCGGCCAATAGACCCATTCCCCACGTGCGCGCCACGTCGGCCTCGGGGCCGAGCGCTCGCAGGCGCCGCAGCGCGCTCACCGGGATCTTCACGGTGATGTACATGACGATGCTCCAGAGCACCATGCCGGGAAAACCCAGCTCGGCGGGCGCGAGCACGTACGAGTTGTGCGCCGTCAGGAAATGGTGCTCGGTGAACTGCCCCTGGCCGACGCCGAAGATCGGATACTGCTTGAACATCGACATGCCTTCGTACCAGCACTCGAGCCGCTCCAGCGACGAGGATTCGGCCTCTTCGCCCGAGCGACCGCCGAGCATGAGCAGCGGCAGCGCCAGCACCGCGCCGAAGATCATTCCCTTCCAGCCATAGCGTTTGACGAAGTATGCGCCGACCGCGGCGAGGAACACCAGCTGCCCGCCGCGCGATTGCGTGAACACGGTGCACGTGCCGACGAGCGCCAGCGCGGTCACCAGCAGGGCCAGGCGCGCGCTCGAACGCTTGCGCTCGAAGAACGCGAACGCGAACGGCAGCCCGATGCCGATCGCCAGCGACAGCTCGTTCGGATCCTGCAGCGGTCCGAGATAGCGCACGCGCCCTTTGCCGATCGACGACGTGCCGAACAGCCCGACGCGCTCGCACAGATAGTCCGCGCCCGGCTCGGGGTCGTCGCGCAGACACTCGCGCTCGTTTTCGCACGGCCGCCCGTCGTAGACGCCCACCGACAAGTCGCCCGGATCGGACGTGTCGATCACGTGGCAGCCGAACGGCGCCGTCCCCTGGTGCACGCCTACCGCCGAGAGAAACAGCGTCACCGCGAGCAGCGTGCCGACGACGAGCTGGAACGCGCGGAACGTCTGCACGCCGTGCCCGATCAGCAGGTACAAGATGATCGAGATGCCGAGCTCGAGCGCGCCGCGCGGGATCTTCCCCGGCGCGCGCACCGCCAGCGTCAGCATGCACCACGCGAAGAACAGGCCCGCCCAGCCGAGCTGCGGCGTCAGCATCGGCCGGATCCGCCGCAGCTTGAGATCGACGCCGAAGCCGAAGATCGCCGCCGCGAAAAACAAATAGAGCAGCGGCAAAACGCGCAACGGGAGAATGAACTCTTGCGGCCGTATGTAGATGAAGACGATGAGCGCGACGATGCCGGGGATGGCAAACATCAGGCGACCAGCATATGCTGTGGGACCATGCGACTGACCGGCACGTTATTGGCGCTCTGTCTGGCAGCGACGGGCTGCGGCCCGATCTCGTACGACTATAGCAAGGAACCCGATCCGCGGAATCACGAGTTCGTCATCGGCGCCTCCGATGGATTGAAGATCACCGTGTGGAAAAATCCCGAGCTGTCGACCGACGCCAAGGTGCGCCCCGACGGCACGATCACGATGCCGCTCATCGGCGACGTGCACGCGGCCGGGCGCACGCCGGGCGAATTGAAGCTGGAGATCGGCAAGAAGCTCTCGAACTTCGTCAAGAGCGACGAAGCGACCGTGACCATCGCGGTGACCGAGGTGAACAGCTATCGCTTCACGGTCTCGGGGAACGTCGAGCACGGCGGCATCTTCACGTCGAAGTATTACGTGACGGTGGCCGAGGCGATCGCGCTCGCCGGCGGGCTCAACAAGTTCGCCGATCCGAAGAAGCTGGTGATCGTTCGGCTCGACGAGCACGGGCGGCGGCGCGTGCCGATCGACTACAACCGCATCAGCTCCGGCGAGCACCCCGACGAGAACCTGGTGCTGATCTCGGGCGACAATTTGTTCGCGCCTTAAGTGTCGATCGCGCGCACAGCCGTTCGCGGCGCGGCGTGGACCATCGCCACCGGCCTCGGCTCGCGCGCGCTCGGGCTCGTCGGCACGCTGCTGATCGCGCGCTTCGTCGCGCCGGATGATTACGGCGAGGTCTCGACCGCGTCGGTCTACCTGCTCCTGGTCAATCAGTTCACCACGCTCGGCGTCGGGCAGTACGTGATCGCGCGGCCGAACGCGGGGCGCGAGGCGGCGTTTCACGCGACGTTCTTTCACCTGACGATCGGCGTGGTGGCGCTCGGCGGCGCGTACCTCCTGCGCGGGCCGCTCGGCGTGCAGTTCGGAACGCCGACGATGGGCCTGTACGTGCCGGGGCTGGTCATCTCGGTGCTGCTCGATCGCGTGGCGTTCATGCCCGAGCGGATCCTGGTGCGCGACATGCGCTTCGGATTTCTCGGTCTCGCGCGCACCGCCGCCGAGCTGACCTACTCGGGCGTCTCGATCGGCTTCGCCATCGCCGGATACGGCGCGACCGCGATCGTGATCGGCAACGTCGCGCGCTCGGTGCTCCGCTGCGCGATGATGACCAGCGCGGCCAATCGCCGCGATTGGCTCTCGCCGACGCCGATCCGCCGCGAGGTCGCCGCCGAGATGTTCGAGTTCGGCCTGCCGATCTGGATCGGCTCGTCGGCCAACTTCGCTTCACGGCGCGTCGACAACATTTTGGTCGCGCGCTTCTTCGGCCCGGCGATCGCCGGCATGTACAACTACGCCTACAACCTGGCCGACGTGCCGGCGGTGCAGGTCGGCGAGCAGATCGGCGACGTGCTCTTGCCCTCGTTCGCCAAGATGGATCCCGAGAAGCGCGCCGACGGCCTGGTGCGCTCGACGACGCTGCTGGCGCTGATCATGTTCCCGCTCGCCGTCGGCCTCGGCGCGGTCGCGCCCACCGCGGTGCACGCCATCTTCGACAAGCGCTGGCTCGCCGTCGGGCCGATGCTGATGTACCTGAGCGCGCTCTCGGTCACGCGGCCGATCGGCTGGACCATCTCGTCGTACCTGCAAGCGCGCGATCGCCCGCGCGCGGTGATGGGGCTCGAGTGCTTCAAGGTGCTCGCGCTCGTCGGCGCCATCGTCACGCTCGGGCGGCTCGGGCCGCTATGGACCTGCGCGGCGGTGGGCGTGGCGTTCGCGCTGCACGCGCTCGCCAGCTTGTGGGTGGTGCACCTGTTCGACGGCATCGCGTTCGCGCGCATGCTCGCGCGCCTGGTGCCGCCGCTCCTCGCCTGCGTGCCGCTGGTGGGCGCGGTGCTCGGCGTTCGGCACGGGATGGATCGCCTAGGCCTCGACGGGAAGATCGCCCGGCTGGCGATCGAGACGGCGGCCGGGGGCGTGGCCTACGTGCTCGCCGCGCTGGTGATCGCGCGCTCGGCCTCGCGCGAGCTGCTCCATTTATTGCGCCACGCGCTCAAGAGAAGGCGCGCCGCCGACTGACGCGTGATATGGTGGGGGGAGAGATGGACGACCGCGAAGGCGGGGAAGACGATCTCGACGACTTGCGCGAGGAGCTCTACAGCTCCGACCGCGCGCGGGCCCAGGCCTTGAAAGCGCTCGATCATGATCGACGCGCTCGCCTCTGGGGCCCGGCGCAGCCCTCCGGCAGCGAGCACCCCGCCGGCGACGCCACCGAATATCAAAGCGGCTTGATTCAAACCCTCCTCGATTCCGAGCAACCCGAGCATTTCCACGCTCGGCACTTCAATACGCGCTGGCCGGCGGAAGGCGGCAATCAGAACAGACGCGCCTTACGGCGCGAGGGTAAATGAATGTCATTGGAATCGGGCAACGGGCGGCTCTCGTTCTTCAAACATGATTTGACGCAGCCGTGCGAGGGCTGCTCGGCGCCGTGCTGCACCATGCTGGTGCTGCCGCATCCCGCGCCGGTGCGCTGGATGGACTTCGATTTTCTGCGCTACTCGCTCGGCTTCCCCGGCATGGAGGCGCTGCTCTACGAAGACGGGCGCTGGAGCCTGGTGGTGCACCGCGAGTGCAGCAACTTCGACGCGCGCACGCGGCGCTGCAACGTGCACGGCACGCCGGAGCAGCCGCGCACGTGCGTGTACTACAGCCCGCACCACTGCTGGTACAAGCGCAACTTCAACGGCGACCAGAAGCACGTGGCGCCGCCCGACGTGCTGCGGCTCGATCTGGCGAAGCTCGATCGCCTGCTGCAGATGATCGAGTTCGACCCCGAGGGGTTGATGGTGAGCTGGCCCGGCTGGCCGGCGGTGCGCGACGCGATCGCGCAGTCGTCGACGAACGGGGCGCAGCAGCCGCAGCAGACCCAGCGCGCGCTACCTTAACCGGCTCGCTTCGGCCCCGCGCGACGCCAACCAACGCGCAGCAGCCAGGTGCTCGCCGCGCTCACGCAATCGTCGTTCTCCGCATTCCACGACGAGCGCGGATCGATCCCGCGGCGAATCAGCTCGTGCTTGACCGTGTTGTTCATCACGTAGTTCATCGCGCGCGCGACCTCGCTCGGCGTCTTCAAGGTGCGCGCGTAATAACGATCCGAATAAACCGGTCCCTTTCTCTTCATTACGCGATTGAGCGCTTTCGCCATTCGCACGCCGAGTCCCTGCATTCCTTTCGATAGCGCTCTCTCGTCGGTGGCTTCGACCAGCAAATGCAAATGATTGCCAATGACGCTGAAATGACACAGCCGCATTTCAAAGCGATCGCGCGCAATGCGAAACGCTCGTTGCAAGACGCGAAAGCAGCGGCCCGCGCGCAGGTTCCAGGTCTCGCGCGTCACGCGCACCACCACGTGCACCGGATGGCGGCGCAACAGCGACGGGCGGCGCAGGTGTGAAACGCCGGCGCCGGCTTTCTTCGGACGGCCGGCATTCGGGCGCGGGCCGCCCCAGGTTCGTGCGCGCAAGGTGAGCGCGAGCTGCGCGGGGCGTCGTCGCGATCGTTTCATCTTGATTATAGCATAGATTTATTTTTGGAGGCCGCAAGAGGGAGAGCGGAGGTTTTTTTGAGATTTTGAATTGGGGGGTGGTGCTTCGAACGGCGACGGGGACGCGCACAGCGCTCTCGCTGTGGACAGCCGGCAGACCGCCTGCCCACAGCGAGGCCCCGTCGCCTGAGACCGGGCTTTGGCGATTAAGAATTCAGATTCAGAGTGAGAATCAGAGTGGGAATCAGCGCTCGACGATTACGACCTGGCGTTTGCCGCTCCTGCTGACGGGGATCTCGGAGACGATCTCGGTCTTGATCTCGACGCCTTTCAAATACTGCGCGCAGTTCTTTCGGATGTGCTCGCGGGCGGTGGCGTCGAGGGCGCTGGTGGGGACGAGCTTGAGCGTGATCGAGCCGTCTTTGTGTTGCACCGCTTGGAACTGGCGAACGGTCTGCGCGAGCACGCTGAAGATCAGGTTGAACACCAGGCCGCCGACGCGGTTGCCCTGGCCGTCGCGCAGGGTCTCGGCGGAGCGGCCGTCGACGGCGGCGAGGCGCGGGAGCGTCCGGCCGCACGCGCAGCGCTCGGCCTTGCCGGCGATCGCCAGGTCGCCGTTTGCGTAGCGGATGAACGGCATGCCGTAGTTGTGCAGGTCGGTGAGCACGATCTCGCCGGTCTCGCCGGGAGCGGCGGGTCGCTGCGACCCGTTCTGTTCCGTCACCACGACCTCTACGATCAAGTTCTCCGCCGAGACGTGCAGGCCGTCGTGCGCGTCGCACTCGGTGCCGATCAGCATCACCTCGCGGCAGCCGTAGGTCTCGAACACCGCCGGACCGAACGCCTGTTCGAGACGCGCGCGATCCTCGGGGAACAGCCGCTCGGCGCAGCACAAGACCGGGATCGTGTCCCACCCGCGCAGGTCGTTCTCGACGATGAAGCGCGCCAGGTCGGCGCCCGCTTGCGTGTAGCACAGGATCGCGCGCGGCTTGTACCAACGGATGTGTGCGGCAACTTGCCGCATGTGGCGCTCGGAGCGCAGCGTGCAGTTCACGTAGTGCTCGCGCTTGACGTAGCGATCGACGAACACCTTGGCGCGCACCTTCCACGGCGGCAGCGGACGCGTCGGCGCGCCCCAGTAGTGCAGCGTGCGGTCGCCGAGACGGTAGCCGGCCCACCCGTAGCCGCGCAGCTTGATCGCCTGGCGCCAATATTCGGAGTCGGCGTCGTAGCCGAACAAGAGCGGCTGGCCGGTGGTGCCGCCGGTGGTCTTGCGGATGCGCGGCTTGGGCTCGACCTCGGACGCGCGCGCCTCCAACGTGTCGCGCGCGTCGGCGCGGGTCATCATCGGCAGCTTGCGAAGATCGTCGACGGTGCGCACGTCGTCGGCGCTGACGCCCGCGCGGGCGAAGCGCTCGCGGTAGAACGGCACGTGCTCGAACGCGTGGCGCACCAGCTTGCGCAGGTCGGCTTCGCGCTGCGCCTCCAATTCGTCGAGCGAGCGCCACTGCGTCTGCTCGAGATACGCGAGGCGCTCGAGCGTGGGGCGGCCGCGCAGCTTGCTCTCCCAGCCGGGATACAGGACCTTGCGGAAAAACGTCGAGTACAGATCCATGCGGCTCGTCATCCCTTGGCGTTCGCCGCCGCGCAGACCGGCGGCGGCGCGAAGACGTGGTCGCGGTATTGGGCCGGATCGCCGCTGCGTCCTTCCATGGCCGCGATCGCCACGTTGAACATCTCGCGCGCGGTCACGTAGTGGAGCACCCAGCGCGCGCCGTCGTTGTAGCGCGTGGTCAGCTCGCGGTGCAGCGCGTGGCCGCCCTCGCCGAGCAGCGACGCGGCCTGCGGCTCGGGCGCGCCGTGCGTGTGCACCTTGACGAAGATCCACTCGGGACGGCCGGCGACGTGGATGCCCTGCTCGACCCACGTGCGCACGCGCGCCGCCGTCGGCGGATCGGCCGCGGTGACCGCCGCGCTCTCGATGCGCAGCGAGACTTTTCCCGGACGCCGCGCGAGCGCGAGCGGGCCCTCGATCATTAATATGCGGTCGCGGCGCACGTCGCCGACGCGGGCGCGCTCGCCCTGCTCGTAGGCGCGCGTGCGCGCGAGATCGCCGATCGGCCAGTAGATCTGGTTGACGATGTTGGGCTGGCACTCGTCGGGCGCCGAGGGGAACGTGTAGTCGGCGTAGCAGCCGGTGTCGAACAGCAGCGGGATCTCGTCGTCGACGCCGCACCAGCGGCGATCCTTGCGCGCGTTGGCCAGGCACCAGTTGCCGTGGATGAACGCGTAGCGCAGGCGGGCGCCGTCGCGCGCGAGGTGGCCGTGCTCGGCGTAGGCGGCGAGGTAGCGGGCGATGTCGTCGCGCAGCTTGGGCGCGGTGTCGCCGTCGTGGTGCAGGTGCAGCTCGACTTCGCCGAAGCCGGCGCGCGCCAGACGCCCGAGGCGCTCGAGATACGACGGCGCGTACTGCTCGCCAGGAAAGAAGAAGCTGTGCTTGGGCGCGCAGCCGTCGGCGTCGCGATACGCGCCGGCCAACTTCGGATAGGCGTCCTCCCATGCGCGCACGCGCGCCTCGCCGACGCCGGCGGACGCGTCGCCCCACAGCGGCTCGTAGTGATCGCAGAACGCGAACAGAAGATGGCGCGGGCCGGCGACGCGCGGCGGCCGCACCGACGAGACCAGGTGGCGCGCGTAGCCGCCGAGCCACGTGTGCAGGTTCTTGCGCTTGAGACGGGCGATCACGGGCCCACAGCATAGCGCATGCGGAGGTCGATTAGCCGAGCAGCAGGACGCCGAGGTTGCGCGCGCGCGGCAGCTCGTGGTTGAGGCGCAAGAGCTCGTCCTCGCGCGTGCGGCCGGCGCGGCCGATCACCAGCACGCCGTCGACCATCTCGATCGCCGCCAGGTGCTCGCCGAGCTTCTTGAAGCCGGTGAGGTCGACCAGCACCTGCGCGAACAGCTCGGAGCCTTCGCGGATCACGCGCGCCAGGTGCGGCACGCCCGCGCCCGCGTCGCCGGCGCGCGGCGGCGTGAGCAACGCCAGCGAGCCGCGCAGCCAGCGCGTGGCGAACGCCGCCTCGTCGCTGCTCGCCGCGTCGCCGCCGCTCGCCGCGTCGCCGCCCGCGATCTCCGAGATCGCCGGCCAGCGCAGGTTGGCGTCGACGAACGCGATGGTCGCGCCGCTCACCTCGGCGAGCGCGAGGCCGAGCTGCACCGCGATCGGCGGCACGCCGATGTCGGAAGACGCCGGCAGGAGCCCGATGATCTTGCAGCCCGAGTGGCGCAAGCGCCGCGCGATGCGAATGCACTCGGCGCGAATCTCCGGATGCTCCTCGTCGACCACGACGCGGATGCCGATCGCCTCCAAGCGCGCGCCGTCGTCGTCGGACTCCACGCGCGCGAGCATAGCAAGAAGTCGGCGTCGAGCGGCGTTGTGGTACGCTTGCGCCGGCATGCGCCGCGCGCGGGGGAGCATCGGGATGGCGATCCTGGCGATCGCCGCCGTCGCGCGGCCGGCCGGCGCGGACCGGGTCAGCCTGCAAGGGATCGCGCTCGCGTCGGCGGGCTGGACCAACAACATCCTCTCGGTGCCGGTGCCCGACGCCAACTCGCCGACGGGCACGGTCGGGCCGCAGGCCGACTGGTTCTTCGAGCTGCGCCCGTCGGTGGCGCTCACCACCGGCTCGCCGCGCGCCATCCAGCGCCTCGCGTACACGTTCGACGCCACGCTCTACGCCAGCCACAGCGAAGCCAACTCGTATCAAAACCGACTCGACTGGGCCGGCTTCTTTTTGCCGTCGAAGACCGTCGAGGTGCTGGTCGCCGCCAGTCTCACCGAGGGGCGGCTCAATACGTTCAACCTCACGCAAGGATCGCAGGGCACGATGATCGCGGTGCTGCCGCCGGGCGGCACGACGTTCATCGGCGCGACGCTGCTGCAGTCGATGCAGTGGGAGTTCGAGCCCAAGTGGCACTTCGTGCAGTCGCTCGGCTTCAACGCCTACGTGCCGATCGATCCGCGGCTGTCGCCCAACAGCTTCGAGGTGGACACGCACTGGATCGTCGAGCGCGCGTTTCGCTACGACGCGGCCGGGCTCGACCTGCGCATGGACTACGCGACGTACACCGAGGTGCGCGGCCCGGTGCTCGACCCGACGTGCGGCACGCCGACGGGGCCGCCGAGCTGCAACGCCGCCGGCTTCAACTCGAACGGCGTGGTGGCGCCCGGCTCGTCGCAGGTGATCGCGGGATTGGTGGCGAAGTGGCGTCACGACTTCGGCCACTTCTGGAACCTCGAGCTCAACCTCGGCGGCCTGGTGGTGGTGCCGGCCAACGGCGTCGGCAACCCGATCGCGCAGCCGAGCGGATTGGCCGCGATCCGCTACCTGAACCCGTACGCGCAGATCGACCTCAGCTACGCGCACACGGTGCAGCCCAATACGCTCGTCGGCCAGACGTTCGCGCTCGACTCGGTCACGCTGCGCGGCGGCGTTCCGTTCGGGCAGAAGAGCAAGGTGGCGCTCTCGGCGGCGGGCGGCTACCAGCACGGGCGCGTGCTCGATTTCTCGACGGGCGGCGCGCTCTCGACGGTGGACCTGATCGTCGCCGACGCCACCTTGTCGTGGACGCCGCGCCGCGAATTGAGCGCGTACCTGCGCTACCAATACTTCGATCAGATCGGCAACCCCGACGACTTCGCGCCGCAGCCGAGCTTGTCGCGCCAGACGGTGATGCTGGGCGTGACCGGTACGTGGCCCGGCGAAGCGGCGGCGGTGGTGCCGACGCGGCAGGCGCTCCGGGTCGATCGCTCGGACGCGGTCGGGATTCCCGAGCCGCACTCCGAGCCGCAACCACCTCATTAATGATGGAGGACCTCATGCGGACCACGCTCCTCGCTCTGGCCGTGCTCGCGTGCGGCTGCGCGCCGCCGATCAAGAACGTCCCGATGGCGGAGATTCCCAAGCTGACCAAGCTCGACGACGTGATGGACGTGCAGGCGACGCTGGCTGATCCGCAGTTCAAGAAGATCGGCGCCGCCAGCTACTCCGACGCCGATTGGGCGGCGTTCGCCGACGCGGCCGAGCGCATCGGCGCGACCAGCGCCAAGATCAAAGACTTCTCGAAGGGCGCCGGCTTCGACGCGCTGGCGATGCAGCTCAAGGACAAAGCCGCCGCGCTCGGCACCGCCGCCTCGGCCAAAGACGCCTCCGCCGCCTCGCGCGCGCTCGCCGAGATGAAGGCGACGTGCAAGGAGTGCCACTCCAAGTTCCGCTAGGCGCGCTTGACAGCGCTCGAGCGCGTGATCATCAAAGGCGGGTGACGCGCTGGGTTCGGTTGGTCTTGATTTGCGCCGCGATCGCTGCGGCGACGGCTCCTGCTCCCGCGCGCGCGTCGTATGCCGAGGTCGCCCGGCGTGTCTCCGTCGAGCGCGCGCGCGCCGGCGCGTCGCGCCTTCGCTCGCGTTCTCATCTACGTTCGCGTTCGTATCCCCGTTTTGATTCTCGGTCGTATTCGTTTCAATCGCATTCGTATCAATCGCAACCTCGCCGGCTGTACCTCGTCCATCGCGTTCTTCGTCGGTAGGCGCGCTCGATCTCTTTTCGAGCGCAGCCAAACCGGGGAGGAGCCATGTCCATTCTTCGTTCGCTCTTGCGATTCATCGACCCGATCGAGCACCGGCAGAAAGCGCGCGACGAGCGTCGCAAACGCGAGGTGACGCCTCGGGCGCCGGCCGAGCGGCGCGTCTGCCGCGTCTGCGGATACGCCGGCGAAGGCCGGTATTGCCCCACGTGCCTAGCCGAAACCATGGAGCCGCAACGGAGGCGATAAACCGCCTCGAAACAGCGTATCAAAGCCGATGCGTCTACTCGCTCCTCGCGCAGCCGCGTGCTACGATCGCGGCGTCATGATCCGTACATTCGTGTCCGCTGTGGTGGTTTTCTCGTCGCTGAGCGCGTCGGCGCGACCGTGGAAGCCGCATCCCATTCACATCATCCCGGGCGTGCCGCTCAAGGCCGACGACATCAAGCCCTACACGCCGCCCAAGCTCCTGCCCGAGCCGCCGGTCGAGCCGAGCGACGTCAAGACCGTCGAGGTGACCGCGGCCGAGGCGGTGATCGAGATCCGCCCGTGGTCGTCGCCGATGGTGGGCAACGCGATTCACGGCGCGCGGCTGCCGATCAAAGGCGTCGTCAAGAACACGCGCGGCGGCTGCTCGGCCCGGGAGTGGTACGCGCTCGAGCCGTTCGGTTATCTGTGCGGGCACGAGGCGAAGCCGACCAGCGAGGCGCCGACCACCGAGTCGGTGCTCAAGGTGCGCGAGAACTCGCGGCTGCCGTTTCAATACGTGATGCTGCTGGTCAAAGAGGGCGACAAAGTTCCCATGTGGGCCACGCTCGAGGATTTGAAGAAGGGCGCGGAGCCCGAGCGGCAATTGGAGCGCGGCGATACCGTCGCGATCGACAAACCATTCACCTGGGACGGGACGAAATATTGGATCTCCGTCGACGGGAAGGTGATGCCGCAGAAGGGCGCGGCGTTGATGGGCGGCGGCAGTCAATGGCACGGGATTGAATTGACCGATAAGACGCCGCTGCCGTTTGGCTGGATTACGCCGGACAAGGCCAACATCTATGACGCGCCGCCGGAGAAGGGCGCGAAGCCGGCGACCACGCTCGAGCGGCGCACGCGCGTCAACATCGTCGACGAGAAGATGGTCGGCAAGAAGAAGTATCTGAAGATCACGATCGCCGACGCGGCGCCGGCGCCGACGAGCGGCAACATCATCGCCGACAGCACGCCGGCGAAGAAGAAGACCGCGGAGAGCGACACCGCGACCGAGGACAATACGCCGGCGAACCTGGCGGAGATGTGGATCAGCGCGGACGCGGTCAACGAGGTGCGGTTGTTGGCGGTGCCGAAGACGATCCCGGCGGGCGTGACCAAGTGGGTCGACGTCGATCTCGGCGAGCAGGTGCTGGTGACGTACGAGGGCGAGAAGCCGCTGTTCGCGACGCTGGTCTCGTCGGGGCGCGCGATCGCGACGCCGATGGGGACCTATCCGGTGTGGGCCAAGGTCTCGGCGATCACGATGAAGAACCAGCCGTACGAGGACAAGGAGTACTTCGTCAACAAGGTGCCGTGGTCGACGTTCTTTCAATGGCACAACGCGATTCACGGGGCGTACTGGCACGACAAGTTCGGCATCACCAAGAGCCACGGATGCGTCAACGTGGCGCCGCTCGACGCGCGGCACGTGTTCGAGTGGGTGACGCCGCCGCTGCCGCCGGGCTGGACCGGGTTGCGGCCGCTCGATCTGTTGCAGTCGCCGACGGTGGTCGTGCGCAACTCGCACATCAAGAACCAGTTCCGGCAGGACCGGCCGATCGGGCCGCCCGATCGCGAGCTCGAGGGGCAGCGGCTCGAGGAGGCCGAGAAGCGGCGCGCCGACGAGGCGACCGCGTCGGCCGCGCAGCCGCAGCCGGCCGGCACCACGCCCGCGGGCACGCAGCCGGCGCCCGCGGCCGCGCCTGCGCCGAACGCCGCGCCCGCGCCGAACGCCGCGCCCGCGCCCGCGACGAATCCCGCGCCCGCGCCCAAGCCGTGAACGAGCGCTATAATCGCGCATCATGACTCGCGCCTTCGCGCTCTCGCTGTTCGCGCTCGCCGGCTGCACCAACACCATCACCACCGTCGGAGATCTGGCCGCGCCCGATTTCGCGCCGGAGAATTCCGATCTCGCGGCGCGCGCCGATCTCGCCGCGCTCGACTTCGCGGCGCCGAGAGATCTCGCGCAAGCGCCGAATGATCTCGCGGCGGCGACGAACGATCTGACCGCGCAGTCGAACGATCTCGCGCATGCCCCGAACGATCTCTCGCAAGCGCCGCAGGACCTGAGCTCGCCCGCCGATCTCGCCTGCTCCGGCCCGTGCACCAACCCGCCGGCGAATGACTGCCAGGGCGCCACCGCGCGCGCGTTCCCGAATCCCGGCTCGTGCAATGCGGGGCAGTGCGACTACCCGCCGTTCACCACCAGCTGCCAATACGGTTGCTATCAAGGCGTGTGCTCGGCGCAGCTCAGCTTCGTCGGCAACCGCGCGGCGTTTCAAACCGGCACCGCCAACTCGGTCGGGCTGGTCGGCGGCAGCGCGCCGTCGACGAACAGCGTGAGCGTGATCGTGCAGACGTATCCGCACGGCGCCGCGCAGATGGTGCAGCTCTTCTACACCACCGACAACTTCGCCAGCACCAATCCGCTGACCATGCTCGCCGATCCCAACACGCCGCCCGGCAACAACGACCAGTGGTACGCGATCATCCCGGCGCAATCCATGGGTACCCATATAATCTGGTACCTGCTGGCGACCGGCTGGGACGGGACGCAGATCTACGACTCGAACGGCGGCGCGAACTACGACTACACGTCGAACTGATCAGTCGAACTGCCAGCGCGTCGCCGACCTGGTGAACGTCTTTTCGATCTGTCCGTAGACGACGCGCGGGCGGGCGACGAACACCGGCTCGCTCATGCCGGAGACGTCCCAGTCGTACTTGATCTTGTACTCGCGCGCGAAGCGATCGAGCAGCGCGCGGTCGGTGACCTCGGCGGCCGCGGCCTCGACGATGACCGCCTCCTCCGCGTCGTCGGGGCAGATCACGCAGCGCGGATTCGCGGCGAGGTTGCGGCCCTTGCGCGAGGCGCGGCCGGTCGAGAACCAGAACGCGTCGTCGAGCCACAGGCCCCAGACGACCATGACGTGCGGGCCGCCATCGGGGCGCGTGGTGGAGAGGAAGTAGTTGCGCGCGGCGGCGAGGCGCTCGACGGCCCAGCTCCAGGCCAAGAGGCCGTCGCCTTCGTTCTCGGCGGCGAGGCCGTAGCCGGGCATGTTGGGTCTGCTCGCGCGTGGCATGCGATCGATCGATGGCGCCGGGGCGCGCTAGCTGCCGTTGCCGTCGAGCAGCGTATCGAACGCGGCGTCGACGTCTTCGCCGCCGGGCGCCGCCGGGTTGTTGGTCGACGCGGTCGCGCCGCCGCGCAGCGACTCGACCAGCTTCTCGACGTTGCGGAAGCGCGGGTCGCGCTTGATCACCTTCTCGTAGTAGTAGAGCGCCTCGCGCGGATCGCCGAGCCGCTCGTACGCCTGACCCAGCTCGAAGTACAGCGACAGCGATTCGCGCTCGGTGATGCCCTCGACGTAGAGGCCCTTCTTGAAGTGGCCGATGGCCTCGGTCTGCAGCCCCTTCTCGAGACAGCACAGCCCGATCATCAGGTGGCACTGCACCTCGCGCGCGGCGTCCTTCATCACCAGCTTGAACTCGGCGATGGCGTCGTCGAGCAGGCCCATCTCTTTGTAGGCGATGCCGAGATCGTAGTGGGTCTCGAAGTCCTCGGCGGTGACGCCCTTCTCGATCACGCCGCGGCGGGTGACCTCGTAGACGGGATCGCCGGCGTCGGGCGAGGGAGGCGCCTCGGCGTCGCTCGAGCCGGGCAGCTCGTCGGGCGGCTCGGCGGCGAGGTTGGTCGAGTGCTCGCCGGAGTCGGACGACACGATCGATTCGATCGGCGGCGGCGGCGTGAGCGGCGTCGGCTCCTCGACCGGCGGCAGCGGCGAGTGGCCGTCGGCGGTGCGCTCCATCGCCTCGAGGTCGCGCAGCTTGGCCGAGACCAGCGGATGGCTCGGGTGGCGCTCGAGCAGCGACTGCAGGATGTCGCGCGCCTCCTGGAACAGGCTCTGCTGCACGAAGAAGTCGGCCTCGTCGAGATCGTCCTCGAGGTTGGTCGCGCCCTCGGGCGGCGCGTTCTCGGTGCGCCCCTCGTCGTCGTCGTCGCGCAGCACCGCCGCCTTCGGCACCGTGGCGGTGCCGGGCAGGCGCAGGTTCTCGACGGGCGGCAGCTCGCTCTCGTCGATCTCCTCGTTGCCGCCGCCGAACAGCGTCTCCTGCCCGAGGAACTTGAGCGGCGCCTCGTCGAAGCGCGTGCGGATGTCGTGGTCGTCGTCCTTCGCCGGCGGCGCGGGCGCGCGGTCTCGATCGCGATCGCGGCTGCGGCCGAGCGCCTCGATGCCGGCGGAGACCGCGTGGCGCTCGGAGTCGGTGGGCGCCATGGCGGCGCGGCGCGGCTCGGAGCCGGCGGCGTCGGGCTCCACGTCCTCGACCGACTGCTCGGTCGAGCGCTCGGAGGAGTCGCCGATCGGCCCCGAGTCCTCGTCGCTGAAGCCGAAGCGATCCTCGACCGGCGCCGGCAGCGCGTCCTCGAGCGGCGAGTCGGCGACGGGCTCGACCACCAGCGGGATCAGATCGTCGTCGGCGTCGTCGCCGTGCCCGTCGTCGCGGCCGCTCGAGTAGGGCTGCTCGCGGAAGCGCTCGCCCGACGGCAGCTCGTCGTGCGCGCCGGCCGCGGAACCGATCGCCAGCGAGATCTTCGCCGACGGATCGGCGACGTCGAACTCGTCGTCGGAGAGCTCCTCCAGCTCCTCGACGTCGAGCATCTCGGGGTTCGAACCCGACTCGGGCGCGTCGGCGAGCGCCGTCGTCCCCTTGGGCAGGCTCACGCCCGGCGGCGCGCCGTCGAGCTCGTCGGCGCGCATGCCGACGTCGGTGCCGAGCATGTTGGCGGCCTTCACGTTGTTCGGATCCAGCTCGAGGATCTCGCGCAGGTAGCGGCGCTGCCGCCCCGGCTCGGCCTGCTCGGCGAGCGCCCACAATTCGAGCAC
>DASREC010000473.1:0-3322 GCA_035652295.1 Polyangia bacterium | reverse complement strand
GTCCTGCAGCAGATTGATCACCTGCGCCTGCACCGAGACGTCGAGCGCGGACACCGGCTCGTCGCAGACGATGAGGCGCGGCTCGACGGCGAGCGCGCGCGCGATGCCGATGCGCTGCCGCTGCCCGCCGGAGAACTCGTGCGGATAGCGCGACGCCATGTCGGCGCGCAGCCCGACGCGCTCGAGCAACTCGCGCACGCGCGCGCCGCGCCCGCCGCGATCGCCGCCGAGCCGATGAATCGCCAGCGGCTCGTCGAGCGTCTGCCCGATGGTCATGGTCGGATTCAGCGACGCGTACGGATCCTGAAAAATGATCTGCGCCTTGCGGCGGAACTCGCGCAGGGGGCGCGGCGCGAGCGCGGTCACGTCGGTGCCGTCGATGATCACGCGCCCCGACGTCGGCTCCTGCAAGCGCAACAGCGCGCGCCCGAGCGTCGATTTGCCGCAGCCCGATTCGCCGACGAGGCCGAGCGTCTCGCCGGGCGCGATCGAGAAGCTGACGCCGTCGACCGCGCGCACCGACGTCGCCGGCCCGAAGATCTTGGTGCGCTGCGGATAGTGCTTGGTCAGGTTCTCGACGGAGACGAGCGCGTTCACGCCGCGATCTCCGCCGGATCTTCGATCGGAAAAAAGCAGCGCACGAGCCGCTCGGGCTCGTTCGCCGACGGTGGCGCGAGCGGCGGCGCCTCCTTTCGGCAGCGCTCCTGCACGCGCGGGCAGCGATCCTGGAAGCGGCACCCCGACGGCAATTGATCGAGCCGCGGCACCATGCCGGGGATCTCCTGCAAGCGCCCGCGCCCGCCCGCCTCGAGCGGCTGCAGGCTCGGCACCGAGCGCAAGAGCCCCGCGGTGTACGGATGGCGCGGCCGCGCGAACAGCTCGCGCGCGCCCGCGTGCTCGACCACGTGGCCGGCGTACATCACCACCACGCGGTCGCAGCTCTCGGCCACCACGCCGAGGTCGTGCGTGATCAGCAGGAGCGCCATGCCCAGCTCGGCGCGCAGCGACGCCAGCAGCTCCATGATCTGCGCCTGGATGGTGACGTCGAGCGCGGTGGTCGGCTCGTCGGCGATCACCAGGCGCGGGCGGCAGGCGAGCGCCATGGCGATCATCACGCGCTGGCGCATGCCGCCCGAGAGCTGGTGCGGATACTCGCGCACGCGCCGCTCGGGATCGGCGATGCCCACCTTGCGGAACAGCGCGACCACTTCTTCGCCGACGCGAGCGCGGTTCATGCTGCGGTGCAATATTAATGGCTCGGCCACCTGCGCGCCGACGGTGAGCACCGGGTTGAGCGAGGTCATCGGCTCCTGGAAGATCATCGCGATGCGATCGCCGCGCACCGCGCGCAGCTCGCGCTCGGGGAGCTTCACCAGGTCGCGGCCCTCGAACAGGATCTCGCCGCCGACGATGCGGCCGGGCGGATCGGCCACCAGGCGCAGGATCGACAGCGCGGTGACCGACTTGCCCGAGCCCGACTCGCCGACGATCCCCACCGACGCGCCCGCCGGCACCGAGAACGAAACGCCGTCGACGGCGCGCACCTCGCCGGTCTCGGTTTGAAAGCGCGTCACCAGCCCGCGCACGTCGAGCAGCGGCGCGTCGGGCATTAGAAGTCGTCGCAGCCGCCGCCGGGACGGTTCGAGCGGCGGCACGGATCGAACGTCGGCTCTTTCGCCTCGCGCCCGTCGCCGCGGATCATCCCCGTCGAGAAGATGCGCTCGATGCGCCCTTCGCCGCGCGCCGGCGTGGCGGCGTCGCAGGCGCACAATTCGCCGCAGCGCTCGCGGCTCGCGCCGACTTTCTCGATCGACTCCAGCGTGGCGCCGCACTCGCAGCGGTATTCATAGATCGGCATCTTCCCTCAGCATGCACCGCGCGCGGGCGAGCGTCAAAGCGGGCAGGGGACGCCGTTGCCGCAGCAGACCGAGCCGCAGGAGTTGAACATGATGACGCCGGAGGCGCACATCTGGCCCGACGGGCAGGCGCCGTTCGAGCCGCAGCGGCAGGTGGTGCCGTTCTCGCACCATTCGCCGCGCTGGCAGCAGCCGCCGGGCGCGCCCGGGCAGCACGCGCCGCCGCCGCCGCCGCACGCGCCGCAGTTGGAGACGCAGACGCGCGCCATGTCGTTCGGCGCCGTCGAGAGATCGCTCGGGCCTTTCGAGAGATCGTTCGGCGTCATCGAGAGGTCGCTCGGCGCTTTCGAGAGATCGTTCGGCGCCATCGAGAGGTCGTGCGGCTTGGACGAGAGATCGCTGCCGCTCGACGAGAGATCGTCGGCGCTCGACGAGAGATCGTCGCCCGACGTCGATTGGTCGTGCGCGCCGGCTTGATCGGCGGACGCGGCGCCGTCGGTGTCGCCGACGTAGAGCGGGTTGTCGGAGGTGCAGCCGGCGACGAGCAGCGTGGCGCAGAGCAGGTGGCGCATGGTCGCCTCCGTCAAAGCGGCGCGCGTCCGTTAAAGCGGATACGGGCGGCCGCGCTCATAGCGGGCACGGATCGTTGAAGCCGCCGCAGCACAGACTGCCGCACGATCCGAATTGGATGATGCCGCCCTGCGCGCAGCGATCGCCGTTGTTGGTGCACGCCGGCCCGTCGCCGCAGCGGCACGTGCCGTTGTCGCACCACTCGCCCGACGCGCAGCAGCCGCCGTGCGGCGCGCCCGGGCAGCACGCGCCGCCGCCGAAGCAGCCGTTGCACGTCGGCGTGCACTGGTGCTGCCCGAGATCGGCCGGCGCCTGCGCCAGGTCGCTCGGCGGCGCGGCCGCGAGATCGCGCGCGCCGGCCAGATCGTCGCTGCACGAAGGCGCGCACGCCGCCTGGTCGTGCCGCGCGCCGTCCGCCTGCGCCGCGTCGCCGCCGCCACCGGCTCCCCCATCGCCGTCGCCGACGTAGAGCGGGTTGTCCGCGGTACAGGCGGCGAGCAGCAGCGCGGGCAGGATCCGGTAAAGCATGGACGCCTCCGTTATAACGGACAGGGGTGTCCCTGTCCGCCACAGCAGATTGATCCACATTGGTTGCCGCCGGGTCCCGGCGCGGGGCCACCCGACGCGCAGAACTCGCCGGCGGGGCACGCGTTGTTGCCGCCGCAGCGGCAGGTGCCGTTGTCGCACCACTCGCCGGTGTTGCAGCAGCCGCCGTTGGGCGCGCCCGGGCAGCACGCGCCGCCGGTCGGGCAGTGGTTGCAGGCGGTGACGCACGACGTGTTCGCGAGATCGGTGCCGGAGAAGTCGGGCGCGGGTGCGGCGAGATCGACGATCGGCTGCGCCAGGTCGGGACAGTTGGGCGCGCAGCCGGCGAGGTCGAGCGGCGGCGGCGGGCC
>DASREC010000472.1:0-6390 GCA_035652295.1 Polyangia bacterium | reverse complement strand
GCCCCACCGCGCCCGGCAATTTATCCACACCCCGCGGCGAGACCTCGTGCGCTTCTCGATGGTTGTATTCGCGAGGGCCCGGCGATCAACGTTTCGATCCGCGCCCGGTGCGATTCGATCGGCGCGCGCGCATTTTGCGGTGAACGTTGCTTGCTTTGACTTTCCGCTCCGGCTTATAATCGTTGTCCCGTGGTTAACAACTTGTCTTTAGGAGGTCGTGATGAGAGTGGTGGCTATTAGAGGGATCGTCGCCTTTACGGCGGCGATGAGCTTTGCGGTTGCGGGCTGCGGCGACGACACCACCGGCGGCCAGGATGGGTCGATCGATCTCTCGGTGAGCCAGGACCTGCGGTCCAACGCCGACATCGCGACCGGCCCCGATCTCCAGCAGCCGCTGGCGACCGCGCAGCTGACGCTCGCCGACATCGGCGGCACGTTCTACAAGCCGGGCGCGACCGCCGGCAGCGAACAGCCCGCGCCGTTCACGCACATCCTGTTCTCGCAGCAATCGGTGGCGATGTTCGCCTCCAATCCGCAGTACATCGACTCCGACTTCTCGGGCGCCGCGGGCATGGTGCACGGCTGCACCAGCAACCGCTACAACCAGCTCACCGGTCCGTTCCCGAACTTCGACGTCGACGCGGGCATCATCTCGTACAAGGGCTACTCGACGGCGCTGTACGCGGCCGACGCGAACACGCCGCCGGCGATGGTGGTCTACAACCCGCCGATTCCGGATACCATCCACTGCGCGTGGGGCGGCGCGACGCTGCCGTTCTACGGCTGCATCTTCGGCAACCCGAGCACGGACATGAAGGGCAACATCGAGGGCGAGTCGCCGCTCTCGGTCGTGTTCCCGGCGTTCCCGGTCATCCTCACCGGCGGCGTCACCTGCCCGGCGGGCACCGATCCTCACAGCGGCCCGTTCGGACCGGGCGGCACGACCATCACGCTCTGCGAGCAGCACCCGATCGCGACCGGCGCCACGCTCACCGAGAACCTGGCGGGCGGCTCGGGCTACGGCGCGCTCTCGAACGAGTCGGTGCCGCTCGCCGGCACCATCGCCGCGCCGATGACCATCATCAACGTCGCGGGCGCCGCGCCGGCCAACCCGGCCGATCCGTTCGGCGGCGTCGTGCTCGACGGCTCGGCCGACCTCACCGTCACCTGGAGCTGCGACGGCTCGACCACGCCGGGCATGGGCTGCCCGTCGGGCGCCACCGGCATCCTCGATCTCGCCGGCTTCCTCGCCATCGTCAGCACCAACTCGCGCGAGAAGTTCGGCATCACGCAGAACTACGGCACCGCGCAGTGCGCCGAGCAGCTCGGCTCGGGCACCGTCACGCTCAAGAAGGCCGCCATCACGCAGATGCTCGGCGGCCAGACCGGCGGCTCGGCGCTGCTCGCGCTGGTTCGCCTCAGCGCGAACCCGACGGGCACGATGGGCCACACCGTGTTCTTCACCGGCGGCAAGGGCTACTTCGGCCTCGTCAACCACTAGCCGGCGCTCTCGTTCTTCACGGGGCCGTCCTTCGGGGCGGCCCCGTTTTTTTTTGCCCTCGC
This sequence comes from Polyangia bacterium, assembly GCA_035652295.1. GTDB lineage: Bacteria > Myxococcota_A > Polyangia > Palsa-1104 > Palsa-1104 > DASREC01. Next base: position 4,827 of record DASREC010000472.1, on the reverse strand, counting down.
CGCCATGCTAGATTTCCGCCGTGAGCGTCACGGTGCGCGTCCTCTACTTCGCGGTCGTCCGCGAGCGGCTCAAGCTCGACGGCGAATCGCTCGAGCTCGCCGACGGCGCCACCGTCGACGATCTGCTCGACGTGCTCGCCGCCCGCCGCGCGCCGCTCGCCGCCCTGCGCGCCGCCGTCAAGGTCGCCGTCGATCGCGAGTTCGTCTCCGGCGATCACCGCCTCGCCGACGGCGCCGAGGTGGCGCTCATCCCGCCGGTCTCCGGCGGCGCCGGCCTGTTCCGCGTCACCGACGAGCCGCTCGAGCTCGCCGAGGTCGTGCGCGCGGTCAGCGCCGACGAGCACGGCGGCATCGCCACCTTCACCGGCGTGGTGCGCAGCCGCAGCCGCGGCAAGACCATCGTGCGCCTCGAGTACGAAGCCTACCGCCCGATGGCCGAGCGCAAGCTGGCGGAGATCGCGCAGCGCATCGCCGAGGAGCTGCCCGGCGTGCGCCTGGCGATCGTGCACCGCGTGGGCGCGCTCGCCGTCGGCGAAGCGGCGGTGGTGATCGCCGCGTCGGCGCCGCACCGCGCGGCCGCGTTCGACGCCTGCCGCGCCGCCATCGAGCGCCTCAAGACCGACGTGCCGATCTGGAAGAAGGAGATCGCCGCCGACGGCGAGGAGTGGATCGGCCTCGGCCCTTGATTCGGTTGCGGCAGTTTGCCGCGCAATCAATCTCACAAAGTTGTCTTTGCAAAACGATTGCAATCTTTTTGCGCAACTCGCCCCGCGCGTTTGCCGAAAACGATCACGCAAGGGGGCTTTGAAAATGGGCGCACCGATCGTGCTCGACGCGCGCTTCACCGGCGTGCCGTCGACGGAGATCCATCCGCAGACCACCGGCATCACCACCCGTCCGCTGCCGTCGTCGACGCCGCCGAACGGCCGCCTCGCGCTCAAGCTCGCCGACGGCGGCGAGGTGCGCCTCGATCACCCGGTCACCATCGGTCAATCGCGCTCGAACGAGATCGTGCTGCGCGATCTCTCGGTGTCGCGCCACCACTGCGTGATCGACGTGAACGCGCGCGGCTGCGAGGTGCGCGATCTCGAGTCCACCAACGGCACGTTCGTCAACGGCCTGCGCGTCTCGACGGCGGAGCTGCGCGCCGGCGCGATCGTGGAGCTCGGCTCGACGCGGCTGCGCGTGGCGTACGCCGGCGCCGACGACTCGCCGCTCGTCGGAGAGTCGCCGCCGATGCAGCGGCTGCGGCGCGACATCGGGCTGCTCGCGTCGAGCGATCTGCCGGTGCTCGTCGCCGGCGAGACCGGCACCGGCAAGGAGCTGGTGGCGCTGGCGCTGCATCGCCAGAGCGGGCGCGCGGGCGCGTTCGTGCCGGTCAACTGCGGCTCGATCCCGAAGGAGCTGGTGGAGAGCGAGCTGTTCGGCCACGAGCGCGGCGCGTTCACCGGCGCCACGCTCAAGCGCGCCGGCGTTTTTCAGGAGGCCGACGGCGGCACGCTGTTCCTCGACGAGATCGGCGAGCTGCCGCCGGCGCTGCAGCCGCGCCTGTTGCGCGCGCTCGAGAGCGGCGTGGTGCGGCCGGTCGGCGCCGACCGCGAGCTGCCCGTCGACGTTCGCGTGATCGCGGCGACGCACGTCGATCTGCGCGCCGCGGTCGCCGCCGGCCGCTTCCGCGAAGACCTCTACTACCGCCTGAACGGCGCCATCCTCGAGACGCCGCCCCTGCGCGCGCGCGCGTCCGATCTGCGCGCGCTGGTGCGCCACCTGCTCGACGAGCTCGACGGACAGTCCGGCCGCTGCCGCATCACCGAGCGCGCGATGACCGCGCTCGCCGCGCACCCGTGGCCCGGCAACGTGCGCGAGCTGAAGAACGTGCTGCGCCGCGCGGCGGTGCTCGGCGGCCCGGTGATCGACGAGCGCGATCTCGAGCTGCGCCCGCCGCTCGGCGCGGGCGACGAGAGCGGCGAGGTGGTGCGCATCGACAACCGCCCGTACCTCGAGATCGAGCGCGACGTGCTGGAGAAGGCGATCCGCCGCCACCGCGGCAACAAGCGCGCGGCGGCGCACGCGCTGCGCATCCCCAAGTCCACGCTCTGCGACAAGGCGCGCCGCTACGGCATCAGCGACTGAGCTGCGCCGCCGCCTTCTTCGCCAGCGGACTGTCGGGTTTGATTTTGATCAGCCGCTTGCGCGCCGCCGCCGCCGCCGCCGCGTCCCCCGCGCGATCGAACGACACCGCCGCGTTGTAGAGGATCTCGTCGAGCCGCGGATCGCTCTTGAATCGATCGGCGATCCGCAGATACAGCGCCGCCGACTCCGCGAACCGCTCTTCGTGATCCAGCCGCTCGGCGTGCATCCGCCACAACCCGGCGCGGATGCGATCGCAGATCTCGACGAACGATCGATCCTTCGCCAGCTCCGGCCACGCGCGATAGCGCTCGGCCGCGCGCTCCAGCTCGTCGTACCAGCCGAGCGCGTTCAAGCAGTCGAGCAGCAGCTCCGCCGCGTACAGCGACAGCTCCGTCGGGTGCGGCCGCTCGAGCGCGTCGCAAAATCCGCGCGCCGCCTCCGCCCACTGATTCGCCTCGTAGAAGATCCGCGCCCGCCGGTAGCGCGCCGCTCCGCGCGCCGCCTCGTCGGGCCCGGCGATCGCCGCGTCGAGCGCCGCCACCCGCGTCCGCTCGTCCTCCGTCAGCTCGCGCCGCGCCAGGCCGTTCCCGCTCTTGCGCCCGCTCGGCGCCGCGCTCGCCGTCGCGCTCGGGGTGGGATGATCCGCGCCGAGCGCAGCGCAGCGATCGCCGGCCCGCGCGCTCGGCGATCCCACCGTCGCATCCGCGCGCGCCACGCCCGACGCCGCGAGCAGCACGAGCGCGAGCGCGAACGCGCATGCAAACGCGCACGACGCGCCTCGCGCGAACGCGCGCACTTCGCTACTCGACTTTCGGCACCACCGGCCCGCCCTCCGGATTCGGCGGCGGTGGCGGCGGCGTCGACGGATCCTCGCCGTGCTTGCCGGTCGCCGTCAGCTCGTCGAGCGCGCGTCCGAGATTGGCGCGCGCCGCGGCCGGCGGCGGCACCGACGTCGGCTGCGGCGTCGCGCTCGGCGGCGGCGGCGGCGGAAGCGGCGGCTGCGGCGCAGGCTGTGGCGCCTCCTCCGGCTCCGGATTCGCCACCACGTGCGGCGGCGGCGCCGGCGGCGGCGGCAACATCGTCGGCGCCGGCGACGCTCCAGCCGGCGGCGCCGCCGAGACCGTCCCCGCCGCCATCGCGCGCACCGTCACCCCCGGCGGCGGATCCTTGCTCGGCATCACGAACACCGCCCCGAGCGGCCCCGTCAGCTGAAACCCGATGTACCCATCCGGCCGCTTGGCCATCGCCCCGAGCGCGTTGTTCATCAGGTCGATCGTCGGCTCGCGCTTCACCAGCGCCTCCGACGGCTTGAACTTCAAGAACGCGTGCACCTGCGACATCGAGATCGGATCGCGCAGCTCGATATACCCCTCGAGCGTCAAATCCACGTCCCCCGAGTGCACCACGAACCCGTCGAGCTTCGCCTTGCCCTTCTCCATCACCGCCTGCCCCGCGATCCGCCCGAGCCGAATGCGCGGAAACGTCACGCCCTGGCTCAAGAACGGATCCCCCGGCACCGTCAGCTTCGCCTTGCCGTCGCCGATCGCCGCGTCCTCGATCGTCAGGTTGAGCGATCCCTCCGCGTTCCCCGCCAGGTTCTTCGGCGCCTTCGCGTCCAGCGTCATCGACAGCGTGCCCTCGAGCGGCAACCCGATCAGCCCCGGCGGCGCGCTCCCCAAATCCACGCCGCCGATCGCCAGATTCAACGCCGACTCGTCGACCGAAAGATCCACCGCCCCCGACGCGATGCCTTTGAACCCGTGAATCTTGAACGTGTACGTCGGCCGATTGAAGATCAGCCCGAACAGCCCGACGTGCACCGTCGCGTCGTCGATCGAGATGCGCGCCGGCTTCGCGTCCGGCGCCGTCGGCCGCGTACGCAACAGTAAATTGTCGCCGCGAATCCCCAGCCCCGAGAACAGCGTCAACGAAACATCTTCGATCGTGGTATCGAGCCCGAGCGCCAGCGGCTGCCCGCTCATCGGATCGCTCGAGAGCTGCTGCTCCAACCGATCCTTGATCCGATCGCGCGGCAGCGTCACGTACATCGTCAAGATCGCGACGACGACCGCGAACGCGGGATACCCGACCCACACGAGCGCGCGCCGCACCTTGAGCGGAATCGCCGGCAGCTCGATCACGTCTTGTCTCCCTTTTTCGTCGCGCCCGGTTTCTCTTTCGGCGCGTGCTCCCACGTCGAGACCGTCATCTCCACGTCCAGCTCCTGGTGCTTGTCGTCGCGCGTGCGCACGCTGAGCTGCGTCACCAGCACCAGGTTCGGCCCGGTCTCGATCTTTTTCAAAAACGCCGCCAGCGCCTCGAGCCGCACCGACTTGAGCCGCAGCTCCACCGAGCGCTCGATGAACAGCTTGCCCGCCGCCGTCGCCTGCCGCTCGTTCGACTCGGGGATCTCCACGCCCGACTCTTTGGCCGCCTGCTCGAGATATCCCGAGAGCTGAATCGGCTGGTGCCCGATGCGCGCGTCGAGCTGCGCCCCCTTGGCTTTGGCCTTGAGATACCCATCGCGCTGCGTCTCGATGTCCTTGAGCGCCTGCCGCATGTCCGCGTTGCGCTCGCCGAGCGACGACAGCCCGTCGGTGATCAAGAACCCGACGATGAGCGTCACCATCACCACGAACGTCACGCCGAGCGCGGTCACCATGGTGCGCTCGCGCTGCGAGAGCCGCTCGAACT
>DASREC010000471.1:0-2809 GCA_035652295.1 Polyangia bacterium | reverse complement strand
TGGCGACGAAGCGCGACCGGGGATGCTCGGTGACCAGCCGCTTGAAGTACTTGCGCGCCGCCTCCTCCTTGCGCACGCGGGTGAGCTGGTCGGCGAGCGTGAACAGCGCTTCGTCCATGCGCGGCCAGGCGGCGTACGTCGGCGGGTCGACGAGCGCCAGCAGCGCCTTGACGCCGGCGAGCCGCCACTGCTGCGCCTTCACCGCAGCCTCCGGGTTCGGAAGCGCCGCGTAATAATCGGCGCATTCGAGGTACATGAGCGCGCGGCGGAAGATCAGGTCGGGTTTTTCGGGCGACTCGTCGGGCGTGTCGGCGATCAGGCGGCCGAGCACGTCGAGCTGCGCTTGCGACGGGAGGCGATGCGGCGCAGTCGACACGTCGGCGCGCGCCGGGCCGCCTGCAGTACCGACGGCCGCGAAAAGCACGAAGCAGACGAACGCGCGCGCAGGAGTGGAGCTCCGCATGGCTGGTTCTACGCGCGACGGTCGAATAAATTCACGGCTCGCGGTCGTCGCAGAGGGGCTTCTTGATCGTGGCTGCGATCGCGCGGCACTCGTCGAGACGGCCGAGCTTGCGAAACTCGCCGGCGACCTGTTCGAGCAGGGCGGCGGCTTTGGGCACGAGGCGCGAGCGCGGCGCGTCCTGGACGAGGCGCGTGGCGTAGCGCGCGGCCAGGCCCCAGCGCCGCGCGGCCGCGAGCTGCGACGCCAGCCCGAGCAGCACCGTGTCGAACTGCGGCGCCGCTGCGAATTTTTCCGGGCGGTCGGCGATCGCGCGGTACGTGCGGATGGCGTCGTCGCCGCGGCCGGCGATCGTGTACTGCTCGGCCAGCTTCGCGTACGCGCCGGGTTTGGAGAGATCGTCGTCGGGCAGCGCCGCGGCCTCGCGCTCCAGCTTCGCGAAGTCGGGCGGCGGCGGCGCGCCCAGCCGCTGCTCGACGGCGGCGAGATCCTTGCGCGCCTCTTTTTGCAACTGCGGATTCGACGCGTCGGCGGCCGCGGCGGCGAACAGCGCGCGCGCCTGCGGCAAATTGCCCAGGTTGAACTGCGACCACGCCGCCTTGTAGCGCGCGTAGGCGAACACCGGCGCGTCGCGGTGCTCCATCACCTTCAGGTACAGCGCGTGCGCGCCCGCCCAGTCCTTGCGCTCGAACGCGTCCTCGGCGCTCGACAGCAGCACCTCCGGCACCAGCCGCGACAGCGGGTACTGCGCGAGCAGCTCGCGACGCCAGCGCCGCGCCCGCTCGTCGTCGTGCGCGCGCGCGGCCAGCTCGGCGGCGCGGAACAGCGCCTCGTCGCGCCGCGCGTAGCGCGACCACTTGGGATCGTCGGCGAGCACCGCCCACGCGTTCATCGACAGCCGCTCGAACGCCTGCTGCTTGCGCTCGAGCTGGATGTGGCGCGACTCGTTCGACTCGTCGGCGGCCAGCCGCGCCAGCTCGCGCGCGCGCTGATCGTAGGCGTCCGCCAGGCGGTGCAGGATCTTCGGCTTGTCGGGATCGTCGTCGAGCGTCAGCGTCGCCAGCCGTTCGAGCGTCGGAATCTCCGGCGCGTCCGAGATCACCGCCCGCGGCTCGGCGCGCGCGTCGCCGGCCACTCGGCCAAACAGCGTCAAAACGGCGATCCAAAGCGCCTGGCGCATCGCTCCTCCTACCGCGCGCCGAGAGTCGCAAATCTTCGCGGATCGCGGTAACAAATACGGACCATGAATCGCGACCTCGTGCTCATCCTCGACTTCGGGTCGCAGTACACGCAGCTCATCGCGCGCCGCATCCGCGAGCTGAAAGTCTACTCGGAGATCCATCCACCGCTCGCGCTGGAGCAGATCCGCGCGCTCCAGCCGAAAGCGATCGTGCTCTCGGGCGGGCCGTCGTCGTGCTACGAGCCGGGCGCGCCGACGGTGGATGCGGGCGTGTTCGCGCTCGGCGTGCCGCTGCTCGGCATCTGCTACGGCGAGCAGCTCACCGTGAAGCTCCTCGGCGGCGACGTCAAGCCGGCCGACAAGCGCGAGTACGGGCGCGCGCACGTGCGGGTGAACCAGGCGGGCGCGCGGGCGGCGCTGTTTCACGGCTTCGCGGCGGGCGAGGAGCTGGCGGTGTGGGCGTCACACGGCGATCGCGTCGAGCGGCTGCCGAGCGGCTTCACGCTCATCGGCGAATCGGACAACGCGCCGGCGGCGGCGATCGCCGACGACGAGCGCAAGATCTACGGCGTGCAGTTTCACCCCGAGGTGGCGCATACGCCGCGCGGCGGCGAGATCCTGGCCAACTTCTTGTTTCGCGTGTGCGGGCTGGCGCCGTCGTGGACCATGGCCTCGTTCGCCGACGAAGCCGTTGCTGCGGTGCAAAAGAAAGTCGGCGAGCGCGGGCGCGTCATTTGCGGGCTGTCGGGCGGCGTCGACTCCTCGGTCGCGGCGAAGCTGATCCTGAACGCGATCGGCGAGCGGCTGACGTGCATCTTCGTCGACAACGGGCTCTTGCGGCAGGGCGAGCGCGCGGGCGTCGAGGCGCTGTTCGCCGGCGCGTTCCACGCCGACCTGCACGTGGTCGACGCGCGCGCGCGCTTCATGGGCGCGCTCGCCGGCGTCACCGATCCCGAGCAGAAGCGCAAGATCATCGGCCGCGAGTTCATCGCCGTCTTCGACGAGGAGGCGCGCAAGATCTCCGGCGTGGAGTTTCTCGCGCAAGGCACGCTGTACCCCGACGTGATCGAGAGCGTGTCGTTCAAAGGTCCCTCGGCGACCATCAAGAGCCATCACAACGTCGGCGGATTGCCGGAGCGGATGAAGCTCAAGCTCGTCGAGCCGCTGCG
>DASREC010000470.1:0-17518 GCA_035652295.1 Polyangia bacterium | reverse complement strand
GCCGCGCTCGGCGGCAATCTGTCGTCGGTCAAGGGCCAGCGCGACCAGGCGATGAAGGACATCGAGGACCTCAAGAAGCAGCGCGAGGCGGCCGAGAAGCGCGCCGCGCAGTTCCGCGAGATGGTCGCCAAGTTCAAGTCGATGATCGACGCCGGCAAGCTGCAGGTCGAGTTCCGCGACGGGCTGATGCTGGTCAAGCTCCCCGACAACATCCTGTTCGACCCGGGCAAGACCGCGCTCAAGAAGGAAGGCCAGGAGGCCATCAAGCAGGTGACGCAGATCCTCGCCGGCATCGAGGGCCGCAAGTTCCAGGTCACCGGCCACACCGACAACATCCCGATCAAGCACGGCCAGTTCAAAGACAACTGGAGCCTCTCGACGGCGCGCGCCGTCGAGGTCGTCAAGCTGATGATCGAGAACGGCATGGACGGCAAGCGGCTGTCGGCGGCGGGCTACGCCGACGAGTTGCCGGTGGCGGCCAACGACACCGACGAGGGGCGCAAGAAGAACCGCCGCATCGAGATCGTCGTGGTGCCGAACATCGAGGAGCTGCCGGGCATGGACGAGAGCGCGCCCAAGTCGTAGCCGCGCGACTGTCCGACGGTACTTGACTCCGATCACGGAAACGACTAGATCCCCTGCGAACCATTTCGAGGGCCTGATTGTCTCCGATTGCGCTACGTGAGCTCGCCCAGGTTCCCCTTCTACGCGACCGCTGGGTCGCCATCGATCCGCGAGGCAACCGCGACGGGAAGCAGACGCCGCTGATGGTGGCGCTGCGCTCGGGCGCGGTGGTGGTCGACGCCGACGACGAGCTGGACGTGCTGTGCGCGCGGCTCAAGGCGGCGAAGCAGACGTCCCTCACCATCGTCTACGCGAAAAGCGCCTAGGACCGTCGTCACACGTTGCGCGTTCGGCGCGTGCTAGCGTCGGCCGTGGATTTTTTGCGCGCGCGGTCGCTCGCGTTTGCGTTCACGTTCGCGGCTGCGTCGCTGCTCGGCGGCTGCGTGCGCGCGCCGCTCGCCGAGGTGCGCGTCGACGCGAGCGCCGGCGGCCCGACGGTGCCGCGCGACTTTCTCGGCGTCAGCCTCGAGTACGATCTGGTGCCGGCGTATCTCGGCACCGACGCCGCGCCGAACCTCGTCTACCGGCAACTGCTGGCGAATCTCGGCGCGGGGACGATGCGCATCGGCGGCGCGAGCGAGGACAAGTCGTGCTGGCTGCCGTCGGGTGCGCCGCCGAAAGGCTGCACGTACCCGGTGACGCCGGAGATGACGCGCGCGATCTTCGCCACCGCCGCCGCCGTCGACTGGACGGTGATCCTCGGCGTCAACCTGGCGGCGAACGATCCGGCGGCGGCGGCGAGCTACGTGCGCGACGGCGTGCTGCCGGTCGCCGGCGCCGACCACCTGCGCGCGATCGAGATCGGCAACGAGCCCGACATCTACCCGCGCGAAGGCTTGCGCCCGTCGAGCTGGTCGGAGGCCGAGCACCGCGCCGAGTTCCTCGCCTACGCCGGCGCGATCGCGCAGGTGCCGGGCGGCGCGCAGCTGCCCTTCTCCGGCCCCGCGGACGCGAGCACGTGGCTCGCCGATCTGGCCGCGTTCCCGAACGGCGTCGAGCCGACGCTCGGCGCGCGCCTGGCGCTGCTCACCGTGCACTACTACGCCACCGGCATCTGCGGCGATCAGCCGATGTCGAACGCCACCATCGAGAACCTGCTGTCGCCGAAGACCGCCGGCGTGTGGCGCGCCGGGATCGCGAATTCGGCGCAAGCGGCGGCGTCGACGGGACAGGCGCTGCAGATCGACGAATCGAACTCGATCGCGTGCGGCGGCGGCGGTCCGCCGATCGCGGCGGCGTTCTCGAGCGCGCTGTGGGCGCTCGACTTCCTGTTCTCCGCCGCGCAGGCGGGCGCGCGCGGCGTGAACCTCCACAGCTACGGCCACGGCGGCTACGCGCCGGTCCACGTCGACGCCACCGCCGGCGGCTACGCGATCCACGTGCGCCCGATCTACTACGCGATGCTGCTGTTCGCGCGCGAAGCCGCGGGCCGCGCGCTGGTGGGCGCTAGCGTGTCGAGCGGCGCGCACGTGGTCGCGTTCGCGGTCGCCGAAGGAGACGGCGTGAAGCTGTTCGTGCTCAACGAGGATCTCGCGGCCGCGGGCGAGGTGGTGATCCGCTCGGCCAAAACGCTGCGCACGGGCGATCTGCTGCTGCTGGCCGCGCCGTCGCTCGACGATCTCGACCACACGCAGCTCGGCGGCGCCGCGATCGATCCGGCGACCGGCGCGCTCTCCGCGCCGGCGCACGCGCCGCTCGCGCCCGACGGTGACGGCGCGTTTCACGTGCAGCTCCCCGTCGCCGCGGCGGCGATGGTGACGCTCTCACCCTGACCGTCACGCGCCGACAGTACGCGCGCTTCGCGTTTGGTAATCGTCGCCACCGACGAGAAATCGCCTGATTCTCGACGGGAAATCGCTTGACGAAACTGCACGCACCGTCGAAAATGAACTCGCAAAGAACATCGACACGACATAGAAGACTCTGATCAGAGCAAGTCCCCTCGGGGGACACGCAGAGCCACGTTACCCGTCGCCGTCGGCGGGGAGAGGCGGGCCGCCAGAGTGGGATCCGGAGGGACGCGCGCCCTCGGCCTGCTCGTACCCGCAGCCCTCCGGATTTCACATAACCGGAGTGGGCGATGAACCAGATCTTGGTCAGTGGACCCGAGCCGCGAAAGGACGTGACGCCGACCTCGACGGAGCTCGGGCGCTACACCATCCTGCGCACGCTCGCGTTCGGCGGGATGGCGCAGATCCTCCTCGCCGAGGATCGCTCGACGGGAAATCTGGTGGTGGTCAAGCGCATCCTGCCGCAGTACGCGGCGTCGACGGAGTTCGTGCAGTTCTTCATTCACGAGGGGCGGCTCGGGCAGCGGCTCAAGCACCCGAACCTCGTCGAGACGCTGGAGGCGGGGCAGATCGACGAGACGCCGTACATCGCGCTCGAATATCTGCGCGGCGTGCCGGCGATCGAGCTCTTGCGCGCGGCGGCGCGGGCGCACGTGGAGCTGCCGCTCGGCGCGGCGGTGCGCATCGTCGCCGACACCGCGCGCGGGCTGCACTACGCGCACACCGCCGTCGACGACGCGGGGCGGCCGCTCGGCGTCGTGCACCGCGACGTCACGCCGCACAACCTGTTCGTCTGCGCCGACGGCACCACCAAGGTGCTCGACTTCGGCATCGCCAAGGCGGCGTCGCAGCTGCACCAGACGCGCGCGGGCACGCTCAAGGGAAAGTTCGCGTACCTCGCGCCCGAGCAGATCCGCGGGCAGCCGATTGACAAGCGCGTGGACGTGTTCGCGCTCGGCATCGTGCTGCACGAGCTGCTGACGCTCAAGCCGCTGTTCCGCGGGCACAACGACGGCGAGACGCTGCAGCGGGTGCTCGAGCTCGAGGTGCAGGCGCCGGAGAAGGTTCGCGCGGGCGTGCCGCCGGGCCTCGGCGCGGTGGCGCTGCGCGCGCTGCAGCGCGATCCCGATCGGCGGCTGCCGTCGGCGGAGGCGCTGGCCGACTCGATCGAGGCGGTGGCGCAGGCCGAGTGCATCGACGCGTCGCCGGAGGTGGTGGCGGAGCTGCTCGCCGAGCTGTGCCCGATCGCCGACGAGGCGCCGCCGCGCCGCGCGTCGGTGCCGGCGCTCGGCGACCAGATGCAGGATCCGCCCGAGGCGGAGCTGCGCGTCGATCCGGAGTCGGTGGAGCTGGACGAGGCGGCGGCGCCGGCGGTGAGCGTGGGCGTGTCGACCGGATCGCAGGCGGCGCTCTCGGGGCGCGAGCCGTCGGCGGAGCAGCCGCTCCTGCCGCTCCAGCCGATGGTGACCAGCACGCGCGAGCGGGTGCGGCGGCGCGCGGGACGGGCGGCGCTCTTGGTGAGCGCGGGCGTGCTGGTCGTCGGCGGCGCGCTGATCTCGCGCAGCTGTGTCTTGCGCGCGCTGCGCACGCCGTCGGGCGCGCCGGCCGCGGTGGCGGCGCCGCCGCGCGAGGTGGACGCGCCGCCGCCGAAGCTGGATCCGCAGCCCGCCGAGCGGCCGCGCGCCGCGCCGGCGATGGCGATGGCGGCCGCGGCGCCGCGCGAGGCCACGCTCAAGATCGAGATCTCCGCGCCGGCCAGCTTCGTCGTCGACGGGCACGCGGCCAAGCCGGGCGCCGACGGCCTCTTGCACCTTCAGCCGGGACGCCACGTCGTCGCGGTGTCGAGCGCGCAGCTCACCGCGCCGCGCCTGCTCACCGTCGAGCTGCGCGCCGACGAAGCGGCGGTGCGCGCGATCCACCTCGGGCGCGGCATGCTGCGCGTGGCGGTGGCGCCGTGGGCCGAGGTGCTGGTCGACGGCCGCTCGTTCGGCGTCACGCCGCTCGCGCCGATGGACCTGAGCGAAGGCCCGCACACCGTCACGCTCAAGAACAGCGACCTCGGCGTCGTCACCAAGAAGCGCATCGTCATCACGCCCAACAAAGAGTCGCTGCTGAAGGCCGACCTGTTCGCCGCGCGCTAGCCGCCGCTAGTCGCTGGCGGTGATGACGATCGAGATGCCCGACGAGGAGCCGGCGGCGAGCTGGCCTTCGGAGCAGCCGCGGCCGATGCGCGGGCGCTCGCCGTTCTTGCCCTGAAACGCCTCGGCGTAGAACACCAGCGGGCGATCGGCCGGCACGCCCGACAGGTGCTTGGCGCTGCCGTCGAGCGTGAACAGCGCGTGCATCAGGATCTCGAGCTCCGGATCGTCGAGCGGCGACGCCGGCTGCATCGCGCGCATGCACGTGGCGCGCGGCCCGCCGATCACCAGGATCTCGACGGAGCCGACCTGGCTCGCCGAAAGGCCGCTCGACGAGTCCATCGTCATGTGCACCGCGGTCGGTTGCGGCGAATTGCCGCAGCCGGCGAGGAACGCCACCATCGCGAGCGCGCGTTTCATCATCGCACCTGGAAGTCGAGCACCGCGTCGGCGGTGGGCGACGGATTGGGCCGGAGCGCGAAGTAGAGGCCGACGCCGAGCCCGGTGACCGCCACCGCGCCGACGGTGGACCACAGCCACCAGCTCTTGAGCACGCTCTTCTTCTCGGGGCGCGCCACCGGCGTGATCAGCAGCAGCGGGTCGACGCCGGAGACCGGAAGCTCGAGCGGGCGCTCGGCCGAGCCGGTCTGCGCGTAGCCGCCGGGCGCGCGCAGCTCGGCCCAGTACTCGACGGTGCCGTTGCGCTCGAGCGCGAGCGGCGCGACCATGCGATCGCCGTCGTGGCCGAGGGGCGCCTCGCGCCACTCCACTTCGCCGCGCCAGCGCCAGCGCGCCACGCCGAACGCCTCGCCGCCGGTGCGCGACGCGTCGAACTCCAGCACGAAGCGATTTCTCGACGGGCGGCGCGGCGGCAGCGCCTTCAAGCGCGGCGCGCGCGCGAGCTCGTCGCGCACCTCGCGCAGGACCACCGCCACTTTCGGCGAGGTGTACGGCGGCGACTCGTAGCTCGGGTCGGTCTCGATCACCGCGCGCAGCTCGCGGCGCGCCGCCGCGATCGAGCCGAGCGCCACGTAGTCGGCGCCGAGGTAGAACGCGCACTCGACCAGCTCGGGCGCCGCCAGCGAGCGCGAGCTGCGCGCCAATTCGAGCGCGGTCACCGACGCCGCGTAGGCCGCCTCGCGGTGCAGCGCGATGCCGCGCTGGAGCAGCGCGTGCCCGTCGAGCGCGGCGCCGTTGCCGCTCCCGTTCCCATTCGCGCTCGCGGACTGCGACGGCGGCGCCGCGGCCGCGCGCGACGGCGCCGCAGCGACGGTGGTGAGCGCGATCAGCGTAGCCGCGAAGATCCTCATCGTCCCCAAGATACGCGTCTCCGCGCAAGTGGATCAACGGTGTTTACCGTCGGTGAGATGGGTTACCGGCGCGGGCGCGGGTGCTGTATCGTGTCCGCAGTGCGTCGCCTCTACCGCCCGCCCGAGCCGATCGCCGACGCCGCTCGGCGCACCGGACGCTTCAGCCTGGTGCGCGGCGAGATCCTCTCGGCGCTGCCGCCGGGCGCGCGCGGCGTGGAGCTGCCGGACGAGCTCGGCGACGACGATCCCGATCGCGAGCCGCTCGCGCTCGCGCGCGTCGACGTCGAGGAGCTGTACAACTTCGGGCGCCCCGGCCTGTCCACCGTCGAGTACGGCCGCGATCTCTATCTCTCCGACGGCACCGGCGCGGCGCTCTTGCGCATCGCCGGCGACGACGGGCGGCTGCACCCCGACGTCGAGCTGCACCTGGGCGCGCGCTTCGTCGAGCACGCGCTCGAGCCGCCGGAGGGCGCGCTCACCCGCACCGCGTTCGTGCGCGCGGTGCGCGCCGGGGAGCCGCTGTACGTCTTCGGCGTGCCGCGCACCGAGCAGGATCTGACCGGCGTGGCCTCGGCGGCGGGCTACCGCGACACGGCGCTCCTCGCCGCCTTCGAGGCCGAACGGCGCCCGCTACATCTATATGACGAGCCCGCGTTCCGTCAGCTCACCGCGTGGCACGCGCTGCCCTGGTACCGAAAGCTCTCGGTGCTCGTACGCAACCGATAGCGCCAGTCGGTGATGTGGGTTACGGGAATTGTGAATGCATCGCGCGCGACGAGGCGTTATGATGAAGGCGAGGGCCATTTGCTCGTCGCCGCCGCCGGAGGTCGCAGGATGTCGCGTTTCACCGCTCTAGCTTTCACCTCGGCGCTGGCGCTCGCGCCGCTGGGGTGCGCCGCGCCGAAGCCGCAGGTCAAGGCGCCGGTCGCGCAGCTCCAGCCGGCGCCGGCGACCCAGCTTCAGTCGGCGCCCGACGCCTCGGGCGTGTGGGACTGGATGTTCCGCTCCACCGACGATCAGGGCGACATGCGCGTCGAGCAGGAGGAGTGGCACCTGCTCCAGCGTGGCTCGCGCGTCGAGGGCTACTACGATCGCGCGGTGACCATGATGTCCACCGACGAGCGGCTGTTCCGCTGCAACCAGAAGCTCGGCTTCACCAAGGTGACGCGCGTGCGCGTGACGGGGCAGCTCGAGGGCGATCACATCCTCCTGCGCGAGATCGGCTTCGAGGCCAAGCCGGGGCCGTGCGACGACGGCGCGCGCAACCTCGTCGAGTACCGCGGCGTCTTGCACTCGGGCACGCTGGCGCTGCGCTGGGGACCGGAGGCGGGCCAGACGCTGGTGCGCCGCGCCGACGGCAACCACGCGCCGCTCGCCAAGGCCGAGGAGTTCGGCGGCGCGCCCGACGAAGGCGACGCCACGCGCGCGTCGTCGACCGTCTCCGCCGCCGTCGACGGCACGTGGGAGTGGGAGCTGCGCTCGATCGACGCCGAGGGCGACGAGCGCACCGAGCGCGAGGAGTGGCACCTCACCGAGACCGCCGACGGCATCCGGGGCTACTACGACCGCGTGGTGCGGCGCATCCGCGGCGACGGCTCGGGCTTCCCCTGCAACGGCGAAGCGAAGTACGAGACGTCGACGCGCTACACCGTCGTCGGGCAGCGCTTCGGCGAGAAGCTGATGCTCACCGAGGTCGACTACAAAGCCGAGCCGAGCCGCTGCGACAACGCGCTCCGCCGCCTCGACAGCTACCAGGGCCACGTCGCCGATCCCGACAGCCTCGTGCTCTCGTGGGGCCCGGGCAATCAATTGCTGCACCGCAAAAAATAGCGCGAACGAATCCTTGATTTCCCGCGTCGCCCATGGTCACATCCGCGGCCATGCGGAACTTCAAATTTCTCTTACTGGCCTCTTGTGCGATGTGGCTCCCCGCTTGTGGCGACGCGGCGGTCGTCCCCGACCTGCCGGTCGTCGACATGGCGATGCCCGACCTCACGCCCCCGGTGGATCTCGCCAAGCCCGACTTCGCCGGCATCGCCTGCGGCTCGTCGACGTGCGGCACGACCCAGGACTGCTGCCTCCAGATCGTCGGCGGCACGGCGCAAGCGATGTGCATGCCCGCCGGCAGCTGCCCCGACGGCGGCGCCGCGCTGATGTGCGACGGCCCCGAGGACTGCTCCTCGTCGACGCCCGAGTGCTGCGTCACGCTCGACATCACGTTCTCGACCACCGACGGCGGCCCGCCCCCGACGGGCACCGGCGACTCGAGCTGCGTCAACAAGTGCGTCGCCACGGCGTCGTTCGGCGGCGGCATGGCGACGGTGCACACGCGGCTCTGCCACACGCGCGACGACTGCACGGGCCTGCAGGGCTCGGCCGCCGGCTTCATGACCGCGTTCAGCGAGTGCTGCCAGGCGATGCAGGCGGGCGCGACCACGTTCTGCGCGCCGGCGCCCGTCGGCCCGCTGGTCGGCACGTACACCTGCCAGCAGTAATCGCGCGCGCCGCCGTCGTTCAGGCGGCGCGCTTCGAAGCCTCCCGCAGCGACAACTTCGCCACGATGTAGAGCGACTGCGCCCACCCGAGCGGCAGGTTGTGGTTCGACTTGCCGCCGGTGAAGAGCTCGGCGATGCGCCCGTCGGGCGTCGAGACCTCTTCGAGATGCTCGAGGTGCCGCCTGGCGCGCTCGAGGTAGCGCTCGATGCTGGCGCGCGACGCGCCGACGCGCACCGCCTGCTGCAGCATCTTCGAGTACGCGATCGACAGCCACGCGAGGCCGATCGGCCACTCCGCCTCGTGCCCGAACGGATCGTCCGGCTTCGACGAGAAATAGCGATCGCCCGGGTAGCGCACCACGCCGTACGCGCGCACGAGGTGCTTCTCGATGTTGTCGATGATCTCTTCCTGCAGCGCGAACTGATCTTTCAAAATGTTGTACGGCCACAGGAGCGAGAGCTGCGCCAGGTCGTACGGCCGCGACGCGCTCTCGCGCGGCAAGAGCTTCGACAGCGCGCGCGCCCCGTCTTCGAGGAACCGCTCCGACACCGGAATGATCTGCGAGATGTCGACGCGCGCGCGGTACTTGTAGTCGTAGAACCCGTGATCGTGCCACATCGTCAGGCCCGCCAGCACCGCGCCCACCGACGACGAATGCACCTCCGGCCCCTCTTCCCACATTCCGAAGTCCGGCTCCGAGTCCCAGCGCGCCGTCCACAGATACGAAAGAATGTCTTTGCAGATGTGGATCTGCTCGACGGTGTTGACGATGCGAAAGCCCTGCTTCATCAGGTCGCCGGTCTTGAACAGGAACAGCCCGAAGATGTCGAGCTGGTGATGCCCCCACTCGTCGGTGATTTCCTCGAGCGTCGTCGGATGCACGCGCGCGTGGATCACCGCGCCTTTCGCTCGCTGCAGGTCCGGCTTCTTGCGCAGCCCGCGGATGATCTTGTGGTGGAACTTCTCGAACACGGTGAGCACCACGCCGTACGACTGCTTCACCTTGTCGTAGAGCCCGAGGTACTCGTTGGCGTAGGTCGCGTACATGATGTCGCGCAGCCAGTACACGTCGTAGCGGTCGTAGCCCGCGTCGCCCGAGTACGGCGACGCGATGTAGCCGCCGTTGAGCTGCCGCAGCCGCTCGAGGTGATCGTAGGCGAGCGAGATCTGCTTCTCGAAGGGCACGTCACGGAAGCTGGGCGCGGGAGCCGGCGTCGGAGATTCCATCCTGCGCATCATTTCACGGCGACTTGCGGGCGCGCAACCAGCCATTATAAGGTGGCGGGATGAGCAACCACGCGGACGTCGTCATCGTCGGTGGCGGACTATCCGGCTGCGCGATGGCGGCGGCGCTCGCCGACGGGCGGCGGCGCGTGCTGGTGCTCGAGGCGCGCGCGGGAAAAAATCCGCGCTTCAACGGCGAGCTGATCCACCCGACGGGCGTGGACGTGCTCGACGCGCGCGGCTTCCTCGCGCCGCTCGAAGCCGCCGGCGGCGCGCGCGTGAGCGGCTTCTGCTGCGTGCCCGCGCCCGGCGCGCCCGAGACGCTGCTCCCCTACCGCGAGATCCCCGCGTCGCGCCCGTACGGCTTCGCCATCGATCACCGCGATCTGGTCGAGGTGCTGCGCGCGCGCACGATTGCGCTGCCGGGCGTCGAGGTGCGCACCGGCGAGCGCGTCACCAACGTGATCCGCGATCAGGAGCGCGTGATCGGCGTCGAGTCGACGTCGGGGACGATCCACGCGCCGGTGGTGATCGCCTGCGACGGGCGCCACTCGAAGATCCGCACGCTGCTCGGCATCGAGGAGCGCGCCACCCTGCTCTCCTTCACCGCCGCCGCGCTGCTGGAGGACTGCGAGCTGCCGGCGCCCGGCTTCGGCCACATCTTCCTCGGCGCGTGGGGCCCGATCCTGGCGTACCCGATCAGCGCCAGGGACGCGCGCACCTGCATCGATCTGCCGGCCGACATGGATCGCGGCAAGGAGGCGGTGATCGCGCGCATCCGCGAAGGCTACTGCGGCAAAATGCCGCAAGGCGTGCGCGTCTCGCTCGAGCGCGCGCTGGCCAAGGGCGAGATCGAGATCGCCGCCAACTACGCCATCTACACCGACGAGTGCACCGTGCCCGGCGCGGCGCTGGTCGGCGACGCGTGCGGCTGCTCGCACCCGCTCACCGCCACCGGCATGACCATCGCGCTCAACGACACGCGCCTGCTCGCGCGCGCGCTCGCCGGCGTCGAGCTCGGCGACCGCGCGCAGGTCGACGCCGCGCTGGCGCGCTACCAGCAGGAGCGCTACCGCTACGTGCGCGCGCGCGAGATCCTCGCCGACGCGATGTACGAGGTCTTCCGCGGCATCGACGACGGCACGCGCGCCATCTGCAAAGGCATCTTCCGTTATTGGAATTCATCCGAAGGCGCGCGCGCCCGCTCGATGGCACTGCTCTCCGGCGCCGAGAGCCGCCTGCCGCCGTTCTTGCGCGAGTACGTCACCGTCGTCAGCATGTCGACGTCGACGGTCCTGCGCGGCGAGGTCAACGATCCGTCGCTGTCGGGCCGCCTGCGCTCGCTCTACGGCCTCGGCCGGAAGACGCTGGAGAAGCTGGCCATCGCCGCGCGCAGCGTCGCCGACGGAAACTTGCGCTGACCGTGAGCCGGCGCACGGTGAATCGTCGCCGGCCGCCATTCGTCGAAGCAGCCATGGAGGTGTCGATGCGTTCGTCAACTTGGCTTTCGATCGTCCCGCTCGCCGCGCTCGCGGCCACCGCGCTCGCGGGCTGCGGCCGCCACGAGCCGTCGGTGATCCTCGGCGCGTCGCAGGTCCCCGGCTATCACCTGCTCGCCAACGTCGGCACCGAGATCCCCGCCGGCGACATCGGCTACCTGGTGACCGCCAACGGCCAGGGCGGCTATCGCGTGGCGTTCGTCGACACCGAGGGCTCGGCGGCGCGCTTCTCGGGCAGCATCACCACCGACGTGGCGTTCGATCCCACGCAGACGTTCAAGATCAACGGCGCCGAGAGCGTGGTCGCCACCTCGACCAACCGCATCGACTTCGCCGGCGTGCCCGGCGCCACCGTCGAGGGCGTCGACTGCGTCGCGCAGACCGATCCGATCTACATCGACGTGCAGCTCGAGGGCTCGCGCGGGGTCAACATCTACTTCACCGGCGCGCACTCCGGGATCATCGAGACCTCGTTCTACAACCCGGTCGCGTTCACCTCGCCGTAGCGCCGCGTTTGCAGCGCGCGCGGGAATCTGCGACATAAGTGCGATGCCCCGCCTCCTCGCGGGCGGTCCCGGGCTCGGGGCCAGCCCGGATCACGCCTGGCTCGCGGCCGCCGCCGGCGAGAAGCTGACGCTCTACCGCGCCGCCACGCGCGACGCCGCCGGCTCGACGGTGCTGCCGGTCGGCGAGGAGACCGACGTCGGTTTTCTCGGCGCGCGCGTGGTCACCTTCACGCGCCAGGCGACCGCCACGCAGGTGCGTGCCTACGCGCTGCCGTCGCTCGAGCTGGTGGCGCAGCTCGAGATGATGGGCCGCGCGCAGCCGATGGCGTTCATCGGCGATCGCATCCTGGTGATGTCGGAGTCGAACGAGCAGCCGCGCATGCTGCTGCTCGCGCCCAAGCTGCTGGCGGCCGATCCGATCGCGCTGCGCGAGCCGGTGCAGCTGGCGATCGCGGCGCCCGAGGATCGGCTGCTGGTGGCGTCGCGCGATCAGCTCGAGGCGTGGGACCCGGTGCGGCGGCAGGCGCTGTTCCGGCTCAACCTGCCGCTCAATCGGCCCAAGCTGGCCGGCTTCGCGGCGCGGCGCCGCCTTTTGTGGATCGGCTCCGCGGCCCTGCCCGGGAACATCGAAGTATTTAGATATTCGGATGGACGAATGGTGCTGCGCATCGACCTCGGCAAGCGGCTGGTGGCGGCCGACGGGCACCCCGAGTCGCCGCGGCTGGTGGTGGCGGTGCGCGGCGAGGACGCGCCGCAGGCCGCGCTGCTCGAGTACGATCTGCAGCTCCAGGAGCGGCGCGCGGTCAACGCCGGCGAGGGCGTGGCGGCGTTCGCGGTGGTCGAGGGCGCGGCGCCGTCGCTGGTCGTGGCCGACGCGGCGGGCGCGCTGCGCTGGCTGCCGCTGCAGGTGGCGATGACCGTCGAGAAGCCCGAGGCGGCGGCGCGCCCGCGCAACGACACCGCGCCGCCAGCGCGCGTGATGGCTCCGCCGCGCCGCGCCTCCGCGAACGCGACCGCCGCCGCCGCGCCGCCCGAGAGCGGCACCAACTGGCGCGCCCGCCTCGGCAGCGGCGCCCCCGCGACGACAAACGTCATCACGAACGCGAACGCGAACGTCAACGTAGACGCGAACGTCAACGCCGCCGCAGACGGCGACGGCGACGGCGACGTGGCCGTCGACGCGAACCTCGACGCCCACGACGAATCCTCCGCCCCCGCTCCATCCCCCGCCGATCCGCTCCACGCCCGCCGCACCGACGACGACGACGAACCGCCGGCCGACTGGCGCGCCGCCCTCTGCGACTGGGCGCAAGTCGCCCTCGGCACCGCGCAACGGATCGCGCTCCCTCCCGTCGACGATGCATCGCCGCTCGGCGACGCGGTGGCGCGCACCGGCCTCGACGCGCCGGCCGCGTGCGCCCTGGCGCTGCTCTACGCCTCGTGGCTCCTCGGCGACGGCGAGCGCGGCCTCCCCGCGGCGTCGATCGCGCGCGCGGTCGTGCGCGCCGCCGGCGATCCCGAGCGCGCGTGGGCCGAAGCGCTCGGCCGCGGCGCGCTGGCCGCCGCGGGCCTCGTGCGCCGCCGCGCGGGCCGCCTGCGCCTGCGCTCCGTCACCGCCCGTTTCCTCGACGGCGCCGAGCCGCGCGTCACCATCACGCAGCCGGCGAGCGGCCAGCCGGCGGTGCCCGCGCGCGGCCTGTACGTGCTCGAGCGCTCGGACGCGCCGCTCGATCGCCTGCCGCAAGCGCTCGCCGATCGTCTCGGCCGCGGCGTCGCGCTGGTGGTGCCGCCGCCCGCCTCGTCGCTGCCGCCCGAGCCGGTGGTCGAGGCGCGCCTGCACGACGCCGTGCCGCTGGTGATGATCGGCGACGCCGCGCCCGGCGACTGGCTCGAGGCGCGCGACGCGCTCACGGTGCTGGTCTCGCTCGACGCCGACGCCGCCGGCCTCGCCCACCTGCCGACGCTGGCGCTCCCGTGAATTTTTTGTAAGGCCCGAGGGAAGACCGGTCGGGCCTCGCCGTAGTGTCAGGGCATGTCAGCGCTCGCAATCACCCTGATCGCCGCCGGCGCGCTGCTGATGGTGGTGGCCTGCGGCTACGCCCTGCTCCGCCAGCCGCGCTCGCTGGAGGTGCCGGAGAACGACACGATGGCGTTCGTGCTCGAGGGCCCGCTCGACGGCGCGCTGGTCCGCCTCGAGGGCCGCGTGGTCGCCGAGCACCCGCTCACCGCGCCGAGCGGCCACGCCGTCGCGCTCTACGAATTGTACGCGTCCGACTCCGACGGACCGGCGCGCCCGATGCGCCGCCGCGCGGTGTCGTTCTTCGTCGACGACGGCCACACGCGCGTCAAGATCGATCCGGCGCTCGACCTGGCGGCGTTCGATCTGCCGACCAGCGCGCTCGATCACGTCGACGGCGCCGACGGCGTGTTCGTCGAGCGGCGCATCGAGCTCGGCGCGCGCGTGCAGGTGGTCGGGCGCATCCTGCGCTTCGGCGCGCCCGGCCACGAGGAGTTCTCGCTCTTGCCCGCCGATCCCGGCGCGGGCGTGGCGCTCACCTATCTCGAGTCGCCGCCGCGCGCCGCCCGGCCGAACGTGATCGTCGACTTTCGCGCGCGCGCCTGAGTCGTCTACTATCGCGGCATGTCTCGTCGGTGGGCGATCGCCTTCGGCGCGCTGCTCGCCGCGGCGCTGGTGATCGCGTTGGTTCCGCGCCACGCCTCATCGCCGCCGCCGCAGCGTAACGAAACGCGCGCCGCCGACGAGAACGCACGTCGCGCGCGCGCCGCTGAAACGCCGAGCACGAAGCCGCCGCTGATTTTTCCCGACGCGGGCGCGCGCCGAGAGCCGCACGTGCTCGCGCGCGCCGGCTGGGGCTCGGGCCCCGGCGACCTCGCGCACAAGCTCGATCAAGAGTCCGCGCCCGAGGGCCCGATGGCGCTCACCGTCGACGCGCAAGGCAACCTGCTGGTGCTCGATCAGCTCAACCACCGCATCCAGCGCTGGACGCGCGACGGCCGCCGCCTCGCGCCGATCGCGATCGGCGGCGACACCGCGCAGGATCTCACGGTCGCGCGCGACGGCCGCGTGATGCTGCTCGATCGACTCGGCGAGCAGAACGTGCAGGTGCTCGACGCCACCGGCCGCCCGCTCGGCGACGTCGCGCTGCGCGGCGCAAAAATTCCCGAGCCCGGCGGCGTCACCGGCCTCTACACCGACGACGACGGCAACGCCTACGCCGAGCGCGAGCACGCCGAGCTGGTGCGCGTCGCCGACGCCGACGGCCACGCGTCGCGCGATCGCCCGATCCTGCCCGGCCGCCCGTCGCGCGGCGGCCGCGTCTTTCTGCGCGGCGCGATCGCCGATCGCGCGGCCGGCACGTTCACCCTCCGCGCCTACGACGCCGCCGCGACGCTGGTCTGGGAAGCCACGATCGCCTTCGGCGGCACGATCCTCTACGTCGTGCTGCTCGACTCCGACGCGTCGGGCTCGGTCTACGCCGGCGCGCGCGTCGGCCGCGAGAGCCCCGATCCGCCCTACGCCATCACCGGCGAGCGCGTCGAGCTGCGCAGCCTCGACGCCGGCGGCGCTCCGCGCGGCGCGCTCACGCTCGACGGCGCGCCCGCGCCCGAAGAGATCTTCCGCGAGTTCACGGTCGCCGACGACGGCACGATCTACCGCATGCGCCGCTCGCCCGACGGCGTGGTGCTCGAGTGGTACCGCTTGTAGCCGCGCGCTACTTCTTCTTCGAGCGGGCCTTCTTCGCGCGGCGCTTGCGGGTGCCGTAGCCGACCTTGCGGCGCGAGCGCACGCGGCGCTTGCGGCCCTTCGCGACGTGCTTCTGGTGCGCCTTGGAGCGTTGTTTGACGCGACGCTTGCTGCGCTTGCCCGGCATGTTCTCCTCCGAAAAGAGGCGGCGAGCCTATCACACTCGCGCCAGCTTTTTCGCGGCCGCGCGATCGATCAGCCACGTCATGCGCCGCGGCTTGACGAGCTGGATCGGCACCGCGCCGTCGGGCCCCTCGAGCGCGAGCGCGAGCGCGTCGGCTTTCTCGTCGCCGACCGTCATCACCACGACCTCCTCGGCGGCGGAGAGCACCGGCGCGGTGAGCGTCACGCGCCACGACTTCAGCTTCTCGACGTAGACCGCCATCGCGCGGCGCGCGCGCTCGGCGATCGCCGGCGTGCCGGGGAACAGCGACGCGGTGTGCCCGTCGGGTCCCATGCCGAGCAGCACCAGATCGATCCGCTCGGGCAGGATCGCCTCGTACGCGCGCGCGGCCGCCTCGGGATCTTTTTCGCCCTCGACGCGGTGGACGTGCTTCGCGTCGAGCGGCACGTGATCGAGCAGCGCCTCGCGCGCCATGCGGAAGTTGGAGTCGGCGTGATCGGGCGGCACGCAGCGCTCGTCGCCGAAAAAGATCTCGACGCGCGCCCAGTCTATACGCTCGCAAAACGGCGATCCGGTGAGCTTTACGTACATCGCCCTGGGCGTCGAGCCGCCCGCCAGCGCCACGCGAAACGTTCCGCGCGCGCCGTTTTTCGCGATCGCGCGCTCGCACGCGGCGGTGAAGCGCTCGGCGCCGGCGGCCGCCACCTGGTCCGCGTCGTCGAGGACCACGATCTCGCGCGCGCTCATCGCGCCTCCAACAGGCGCGCCGCGGCGGCCAGCGCCTCGCGATACACCGCGTCGCGGCCGCGCGGACCGAGCGCCGCCCGCACCAACTCGGGCTCGGAGTGGCTGCGCGCCGGCTGCGAGCGGCGCGGCGCATCGGGCGCGCGCACCTCGATGCAGCGATCGCGCGTGAGCGACCACGCGTCGGGCCCCGCCTCGAGCGCCAGCTCGACCACGCCGTGATCCGGCCCGCCTGCGCGCGTCTCCAGGAGCAGCTCGACGGCGCCGCCGCGGCGAGCCGCGCGCCAGCGGCGAACCGCGCCGTCGGGCGGCCGGCGCTCGAGCTGCTTCCACTCGAGGCGCGCGATCAGCCAGCCGAGCGTCAGCAGCGCGCGCGTCTGCGCTCCCTGCACGCCGGAGGCGACGCGCACGCGCTCGAGCGCGTCGAGCCGCGACGGGCGATCGGCCGGCGGCGGATCGAACAGCGCGGCGCACAGCCCGCGCAGCGGCGAGACGCCGAGCCACGCCAGATCCGCCAGCTCGAGCTGCGGCCGCTCGGCGGCGAGGCGCTGAAGCTCGATCAGCCCCGCCTCGTCGGGCAGTTTTCGCGAGTCGAAGATCAAGCGATCGACCTCGCCGACCAGCGCGCGCAGCGGCGCGTCCGAGCCGACCGCCGCCGACGGCGCGCCCATCCACAGCATCGCCGTCGGCACGTCGGTGATGGTCAGCGCGCGCACCAGCGCCGGCAGCCGCTCGGCCGCGCGCCCGCGCGCCTCCAGCGTCACCTCGTCGGAGCCCGAGTCGCCCTGCCCCGAGCGGCGCCAGTTGGCCTCGACCCACGCGCGCAGCGCCTCGGGCCCCGCCTCGACGCGCAGCACGATCGCGCGCACCGGCAGCGACGCCGACAGATCGTCGATCAGCCGCTTGGCGCGGCGAAACTCCAGCTCGCCCTCGGCGCGCACGATCAAGTTCCACAAGCACGCGCGCGTCACCGGCTTGTGCTTCTCGCCCTCGCGCGGCGTCGCCGCCTGGCGCCACAGCGCGTCCAACTCGCGCTCGATGCGCCCGACGGGAACTTCGATCGCGTCGCCGTGCTCGAACTGCGCGAGCCGATCTTCGGCTTCGCTCACGGCTGCCTCCATTTCTTACCGTCGCCGAGCAGCGCCTCCGCCTCCTTCGGTCCCCACGATCCCGCGGGATAGCTGCGCAGCGGGAACTTGTCCGGCGACTGCTCCCACGACTTCTCGATGCGATCGATCCACGTCCACGACGCCTCGACCTCGTCGGCGCGCGTGAACAGCGTCGAGTCGCCGAGCAT
>DASREC010000469.1:0-11502 GCA_035652295.1 Polyangia bacterium | reverse complement strand
CCACCCCACTCGCCCCACCGCGCCCACTCCTCCCGAAGATCGCCCCGCCCCGAACGGCGCGCCCATCGTCGAATGATCGCCCCCGCTCATACGCGCTCGCCACACCACGCGCTCGCTCCGAGCGACATCGCTGCTCGCGACGCTTTCGGATTGAACCGCCATGCCGCCGCAGACGCCAAAAAGAAAGATCGGAAATTTAATTTTCTGATCCTTTTGGCGTCTGCGGCGGCATGGCGGTTCACTCCTCTGCGTTCCGCGCTCGCAGTCGCGCTCGCATTCTCGTTTGCGATCGGCTCGTCGGTCGCGCGCGCGGCGCCGGCGGTGCGCTCGGCGGCGAACGATGCCGCCGTCGAGGATCTGCTTCATCGCGGCATCGAGCTGCGCAAGAAGGGGCGCGACGCGGAGGCGCTGGACCTGTTTCGCCAGGCGTACGACCTCGGCAAGACGCCGCGCGCCGAGGCGCAGGTCGGGCTCGCCGAGCAGGCGCTGGCGCGCTGGCCGCAAGGCGCGAACCACCTGCGCGAGGCGCTCGCCACCGCCGATCCGTGGATCCAGTCGCACCGCGCCGTGCTCGAGGAGGCGCTGCGCGTCGCCGAGCAGCACCTCGGCCGCCTGCAGATCTCCGGCGGCGTGGCCGGCGCCACCGTGTCGCTCGACGGCGAGAAGATCGGCGCGCTGCCGATCGACAAGCCGATCCCGCTCGCGCCCGGCGAGCATCGCATCACCGTCGAGAAGGAGGCCTACAGCACCTTCTCGTCGCGCGCGACCGTGACCGCGGGGCAGACGGTGGTGCTGCAGGTGGTGCTGGTGAGCGGCTCGCCGATCCTCGACGATCAAATGGCGGTGCGCTCGCAGCCGCAGCGTCGCTCGCGCCGCGCGCTGTGGATCGGCGTCGGCGTCGGCGCGGCGGCGGTGACGCTGGCGGTGGTGCTCGGCGTCGTGCTCTCGCACCCGACCGACTACGCGGCGAACGCGCGCTCGGGCTGCCAGGCGCCGTGCCTGGTGCTGGAGTTCAAATGAGCGCGCGCGCGATCGCCCTGGCGTCGTGCGCGGTGTTCGCCGCGAGCTGCGGCAAGGGGCTGGCGCTCGACATCACCGTCAACCCGGTCTGCGTCGACGACAACAACGTGGTCGCGCAGCTCACCGTCACCGTCGCGCTCACGCCGTCGGCGATGCTGGCCGACGGCGGCGGCGACGCGCGCACGCTCGACGGGCCCAGCTTCTTCTCCAACCTCGGCCACTCGAACCGCGTGGTGCTGATCCTGCCCGAGGCCACGCAGCACGCCGACGTCAGCGTCGAGGCGTTCGACGCCATGCACAAGTCGGTCGGCTTCGGCGAGCGCGGCTTCGCGTTCAGCGGCGCCGGGCTGCACTACGAGACGCTGCCGCTCGGCAACTCCAACTGTCCCGTGCCCGCCGGCGACGGCGGCACCAACGGCGACGGCGGCGCGAACGGCGACGGCGGCGCGAACGGCGACGGCGGCACGGTGACGAGCCCGGTGACGTTCGTCGGCTCGGCCAACGTGCCGCCGAACACCGGCCCCACCGTGATCCTCCCGAAACCCGGCAACGTGGCCATCGGCGACACCATGCTCGCGGTCATGATGTTCGACGGCATCATGCCCGGCGCCAGCCCGCCCGACTCGTCGTGGACGCAGCAGGCGATGCAGTCGCAGACCGACGGCCCGACGTCGAAGGCGCTGTGGTGGACGCACATCGTCAGCCAGGCGGACGCGAGCAAGTCGACGTACTACTTCGCGCTCAGCCAGGCGGCCGGCTTCACCGCGGCGGTGGCGGCGTACCGCGGCGTGAGCACGACCAACCCGGTGCAGAACTTCACGGTGCTGGACGTGGGCGCGAACAAGCCGCTGCCGATCGTGCTGTCGACGGTGAGCGTGTCGACCGCGTCGACAGCGGTGCTGCTCCTCGGCCACGTCTACTCGGTGCCGTCGCCGCCGATGTGGACCGGCCCGAGCGGCTGGACCAAGCGCGAGGACCAGGGCAGCGCGGCGATCTTCGACGGGACGGTGGCGCCCGGCCTAGTCTCGCCCGGCACCATCAACCCGAGCGACTCGTCGACGAACGCGCTGATCGACCTGATCGTGCTGGCCCCGCAATAGCGTCTGCGGCAAATTGCCGCACGACCGAGCGTCCGAACGACCACGAGCGGAGCCCACGCGTAGCCGCGCGCGCAAAACAGGAAGGCGCACGCCCGCGACGAGGACTGTTTGAGCACGGCAACCTGTTTTGCGCGCGCGGCGTAGCGTGGGCGGAGCGCCCGCGAACCTTCACCAACGCGCTCTAGCCTAGTTGGGCGCGCGCACGCCGAGGGCGCGGACGATCTGCTCGAGCGCTACGCGCGCCGGGCCGCTCTCGAGCTCCAGGTGCTTGCGCAGGATCGGCAGGATGTCGGGATTGTCGAATTGCGCCAGGAGGCGCCGCGCCACGTCGCGCAGCGGATCGGCCTCGTAGCGCAAGACCTCGACGAGAAACTCGCCCGCCTCCAGGCTGGCGATGCGCCCGATGCTCTCGAGCGCCACCTCCTTGACGCGCACGTCGTCCTGCTCGCGGTAGATGCGCGTCAGCGGATCGAACGCGTGCGGGAAGTGCAGCGCCGCCATCGCCTCGAGCGCCGCCTCGCGCACCACGCGCGACTCGTCCTTGAGCCCGCGGTGGATGAGCAGGAACGTGCGCTTGAAGTAGAGGTGCTTGAGCGCGCGCATCACGCCGCGGCGCACCTCGTCGCGCGGGTGCTCGTAGAGCCGCTCGAGCGGGCGCAGCGCCGCGTACGCCTGTAGCTCGCCCATGCCCTGCGCGATCTGCGCCAGCGCGTGCGGATCGAGCTCGACCACGCCGCCGGGCGCCGCGCCGGGGCGCTGGCCGGCGTCGAGGTGATTGAGCAGCACCGACAGCGCGCGGCGGCGGATCATGTCGGCGTAGCGCACGTCGCCGATGATCGACGCGCACACCTGCTCGTGATCGCCGTCGAGCTCCCACTCGATCAGGTCGAGGTACCAGATCTCGGGATACGCGTGCTGCTGGCGCAGGTAGTCGGGGAACGGCGCGGCGTCGATCGCCTCCTGCCAGACCTCCGAGTAGCGGCTCACCACCTCGGCGTAGCGCTTCTGCTTCTTCTCGCCGAGCCCGAGCACCGAAAGTTTTTTGTAGCTGTCGCGCACGTGGAAGAAGTCGCCGACCGAGTTGAACGCGTCGATGGCGGCGAGGTACGCGTTCTCGGTGATCTCGACGGGGCCACCGTCGCGCTCGTTCTTGTCGGCGGCCTTCCACCAGATCTCGGCGGCGCGCTTCATGTAGCCGCGGTCGTAGATCAGGCCGACGCGGCGCGCGTAGTCGGCGGCCTCGCGGCACACCGTCGCGGCGGCGTGATACTCCTCGCGCTCGAGGCTGATGCGCAAAAAGTCTTCGTAGTACTGCAAGACGTAGAACTTGAGGTTGTCCTCTTTGAGCACGCGGATGCAGTTGATGTAGCCCTCGGCGAGGTTCTCGTAGGAGCTGGAGTCTTTGCCGAGCTTGAGCAGGATCGCGTAGCAGTCGAACGCGCGCTCGCGCTCGCCGCGCACCTCGAAGTCGTCGGCCACCTCTTCGAGCAGGCGCTGCGACTGGACGAGGTGGCGGTTGCCGGCCTCGCGATCGCCGTCGCGCTGCGACGCCAGTCCGAGGTTGAAGTGCACCAGCGCCTCTTCGTAGGCGTGGCCGCGCAGGCGCTGATCGCGCAGCACGCGCTCCCAGGCGCGGCGCTCCTCGCGCGCGTCCTCGGCCTGCGCGAACGCCACCGCCGCGAGCACGTGCTTGCCGCCGTCGCCGTAGCCGCGGCCGGCGTCGGCGAACAGGCGGCGCGCGCCCTCGCCCGACGCGCGGCGCGCCTCCAGCTCGTGCACGCGCGCCGCCTCGACCGGCTGCTGCTGCGGCGTGAACACCTCGGCGGCGCGCTCGAAGTGGTGCAGGTAGAGGTAGACGTAGCCGGCCTCGCGCAGGCGGCCCATGGCGCGATAGCACTCGGCGATTCCCTTGAGCCAATCGTCGTACTCGAAGTCGATGACATGGGTCTGCGTAAGCAGCTGCCGATAGATGCGCTCCGACTCGGGATAACGGTGCGCGTTGAAGAGCGATTGAGCGCGCGCGAGCAGCTCCGCGTTCGCCTCCATCATGGGCGCGGCTTCTCCGCGGTGGACGACGGCGGAGGCGGCGGGCGGTGGCGCGGCAGGAGGAAGCTGACGTGCGCGTCCAGCTCGTCGTCGAGGCGCTCGACCAGGCGCGTGCCGAGGCGCGCGCGCCACGCGGCCAGCGTCATCACGCAGCGGGTGGTGGTGCGCACCGCGCCTTCACCGTCGAGGGCGTCGATGCGCACCTCGCGCAAGGGCGTGCCCTCGCGGCGCTTGAGCAGCTTGTCGCCGCGCTTGAACTCGCAGCGCTGCATCTCGGTCACGAACTGCCAGCGCGAGGTGAACTCGCTCACGCGCAGATCGGGATCGTCGATCTCGATGGCGCTCAGATCGTCGCGCGGGAACGACCACCACAGCGCGTACGGCAGCGGGTTTGCCTGCGCGTTTGCCGCCGACTTTGAGTTTTCGTTTGCCGGCTTTTTTGCCGCTTCGTTTGCGTTTTCGTTTGTCGGTCTTTTTGCCGACTCGTTTGAGTTTTCGTTTGCCGGCTTTTTTGCTGTTTCGTTTGCGTTTTCGCTCGACGACGCGTCGGCTTTCTCGTGGGCGCCGGCGGCGAGCGGGGCCAGCGCGAGCGCCAGTATGATCGCGGCGAGCTTCATTCCACCGTCTTCATGGTGCCGAACACGTCGGCCTGCACCTTCATGAGCGGCTCCAGCTCGTCGGCGATCGGCGCCCACTTGCCGCGCTGCCAGTTCTTGAGCGGCGCGGTCCAGCTCCCGACCACTACCCAGCCGGCGTCCGCCTCGGCGAGCAGCTCGAGCGTGCGATCGCCCTCGCGCGGATCGCGCTTGTTCGGCGCGCTCCAATTGGCGCCCTTGAGCGCCTTCTCGAGCTTGCGGTTGCGCGACAGATCGTACTTGAGCGGCTGCGCCTGGTTCGAGATCCCGGGGTTGGTGCGATAGGCCTCGCCGCCCTGGATCTCGACGACGGTGCGCTGCCCGTCGGCGGCGACCTGCACCCAGCGCACGCGCGCCTTGGACACGAGGTCCATCGCCAGCAGCTCGCGCCACGTCGGCGTCTTGACGTGCGGCGCGACCATCGCCGCCGCTGACAACAGCACCAGCGCCGCCACCGTCTTCATGCGCCCCTCCCCGCCGTTTTCGGTTTCGCCGGCTCGCCCGGCGCCTTTTGCGCGCCCGCGTCGTTGACGATCTCGATCGCGCGGTCGCGCCGATCCTTGCGGCTCGCCAGCGTCTTCGCGTCGACGATCTGGTGTCGGTGCAAGAGGTCGAGGTACTCCAGGCTCACGTCGGAGCTGGGCAGGATGATGATGCCGTAGAGGTACGCCTCGCGCCGGAGCTGCTGCACGACGTCGACGGGGATGTGACACTGCCCGTGCGTGATGATGTAGACCACCACCTGCCGCCGATCTTCGCGGCGCAGCCGCTGCAGCTCTTGATGGAGCTGGCGAAACACCTTGGCGTAGTTGCGCCCGCGCTCGGACTTGAAGCACAAGAGGTACGGCGCGGCGAAATCGCCGTGCGTGACTTTTTGCGTGTCGTAGAGGCGCGAGTCGAAGAAGCGCAGCCACACCTCGTCGCCTTGCAGCACCAGCTTCTTGGCGAGCGTGAGCGCCAGGCCGCGGCCGAACACCTGGCGAACGCCGCGCATCGACGGCGACGAGTCGACGAGCAGGTACTGCAGGCGCCGCTCCTCCTCGCGCTGCTTTTCGTGGCCGTAGTAGTACAGCTCGTCGTCGATGACCTTGCGCTCGAACAGATCGTCGTCGTAGGCGAACTCGGAGAGGATGAGCGCGTCGAGCTGGCCCTGGCGCTCGATCGAGGCGTAGCCGTCGACGGCGAAGGTCTGCACGCCCGAGGCGCGCTTGGTCTCGAGCACCGACGGCAATAATTCGAGCGAGAAGTTGACGACGTCGTTGGCCTCGGCCGATTGAAAGACGGCGAACAGGTCGACCAGATCGATCGCCGGCGTGGCCGCGCCCGCGCCGCCCGACGAGAAGACGCCGAGCAGGCGCAAGGTGTCGAGATCGATCTGCTCGAGCGACGTGTAGACGTGCAGCTGCTGCGACGCGAGGAAGCGCAGGAAGCTCACCATCGGCTGCACGTCGAAGTCGCGGAAGTGCATCACCACGTCGGCGTCGGTGTACGTCTGCGGATCGAGCGGCAGGTCCTCGGCGCCGATGCTCTTGGTCGGATCGGTCCAGCGGTGATAGAGGTCGCCGAGGATCTTGGTGAGCAGCACCGCCACGAGATCGTCGCGCAGGCGCCAGGAAGTGGATTTCTCCACCACGTCGCTCGTCGAGATGGTCTGGAGCAGCGCACCATATTGGCGCAAAAGGCCGCGCACGTCGTCGCCGAAGCCGAGCGCGTTCAGGATCGCCTCCGACGGGCCGAGCGTCACGCCGGCCACGCCGCGCGGCGCGGTGAGCAGGAGGCCGACGTCGTGGATCAGGAACAGCGGCAAATAGACGCCGAGCCGCCCCATGCGGTTGGCCCACGCCGCCGCGCGCACCGCCGCCATCGGGTTCGACACCCGCACGTGCGACAGCGCCAGCGTCCCCACCTGGCGCGCCAGCCACGACCGGCGTTTGTCCGGCGGGATCATCGATCGCCTAGCCGAACTTCGACGAGGCGAAGACGTTTTCGAGGAGCTGATCGACTTCGGCGACCATGCGGCGCGCGGTGTCGGAGTCGACGGCTTGCAGCGCGGCTTTTATCTCGTTCAGGTTCTTGAGCTGCGAGAAGAGCTGGATGTCGGAGAGCTGCTCGCCCGACGTGAGCAGCTCTCGGATCATGCCCAGCTCGGCGAGCAGCTCGTCGAGGCCGGCCTGTCCCGCCGAGAAGCGGCGCTCGGCCGGGTGGTCGCGGTAGTAGCGATCGACCACCGGGCCGACGATCTCCTCGAGGATCTCGGTCTGGTCGAGGTTGTTCCAGATGTGCTTCAAGATGAAGAAGTCGCTGTCGTTGGTCTGCTCGCGCCCGTCGACGATCGCGCTGGCGGCGAACAGCTTGAGGAGCTTGACCACGCGGCGATCGGAGATCGAGATCCCCTCGGAGCGGATCTGGAAGATGAGGCCTTTGTACTTCGAGAGGAAGTCTTCGCTGAAGCGCAGGTGCTCGTCGAAGCGGCGCTGCACGTCGTGCAGATCCTTCGACGAGAAGATGGCGCGGCGCTCCTGATCGGCGCCGGTGAGGCGCGCCGCTTCGTTGGCCAGCCCTTTGGCGACGAGGTTGTGGAAGTGGTAGCTGTCGAGGTTGTCGGAGACCACGCGCAAGAGGAAGCGGTCGAAGATGGCGCTCAGGTTGTCGTCGTTCGGCACCTCGTTCGACGCGCCGAACATCGAGAGCAGCGGCACCTGCATGATGCGCGAGCCGTTCGAGAACTTGCGCTCGTTCAAGATCGTGAGCAGCGAGTTCAGGATCGCCGAGTTCGACCGGAAGATCTCGTCGAGGAACACGATCTCCGACTCGGGCAGCATGGTGTCGGTCTTGCGCGTGTACGTGCCCTCGCGGAACGCGCGGATGTCGACCGGCCCGAACAACTCGTTCGGCTCGGTGAAGCGCGTGAGCAGGTACTCGAAGTAGCGCGCGTCGATCAGCCGGGCGAACATGCGCACCAGCGCCGACTTCGCGGTGCCGGGCGGACCGATCAGCAACATGTGCTCGCCGGCGACGGCGGAGACCAGCAGCAGGCGGATCACCTCCTGCTTGTCGAGGAAGTGCTGCTCCATCACGCGCGCGGCCTCTTGCAGGCGCGCGGCGAAGCGCGCCGACGCGGCGTCGGGCGGCGCGGGCGGCGGTGGCGGGGGGGCGGTCTTCGGCATGAGCTATCGATCCTCTATCGCTTATCCGGAAGCGGTCAAGGCCAACGTCGCTTGCACGCCGCGCATCATCAGCCCGGCCAGCTCGAGCACGCGCGGCTCGCCGCACGCCGCGCCGCACGCCGCCGAGTAGGCGTTGATCGACTGCTCGAGGCGGCGGTTGCGCTTCACGTCGGCGGGGCGGCCGAGCCCGCAGCGCTGCGCGGCGGCGAACAGGCCGTAGAAGTCTTTGACCGAAGGGTGCGTCTGCGCGTTGGTCTGCATCTCGCTGAGCAGCTCGGCGAAGCTCGCCTGCCCGCGCGTGCCGACCAGCGACAGCAGGTGCAGGTGGCACACGAAGGCGGTGGCGATGCGCGCGTCGTCGACGGCGTGCGGGTTGTCGAGCACGCGCAGGAGCGCGGCGGTGAGCGCCGGCCCGACGGGCGCGAGGCCGATCGAGAGGTAGCGATCGGCGACCGCGCGCGCGATCAGCGGCTCGCGCAGCCAGCGCACGTGCGGGCGCAGCTCGAGCGGCGGATCGAGGCGCAGCGGCTCGAGCAGGTTGGTGAGCGGCGAGGCGGTGAGCATGGCGACCACGATCGCGCGCTGCTGCGGATCGGCCACCGCCTCCGACGCGATCGACACGCGCCAGCGCTCCTCGCGCACGCGCCGCACCGCCGCCCACTTGAGCAGGCGCGGCGGAGGCTCGGAGCCTTTGAACTCGCGCTTGCCGGCCCAGAAGCTGACGCGCACGTCGTCGCGGCCGAGATCGAACAGGTGGTGCAGAATCGAGTGGCGCGCGGCCAATTCGTCGACGGTGGCGGGCGCGTCGAGCGTGGCCAGCTTCTCGGCGAAGCGCGCCACGCGGGCGAGCTTGGACTTGCGCACCGTCAGGCCGGCGGTGTCGGGGTGGCCGAGGAACAGGAGATTTTGCATCGCGACGGCGAGCTTGAGCGCGGCGTCGTCGAGCGGCGGCTCGCGCGCGTCGATCAGGATCTCGGCCATCACCGCCTGGCGCGCCTCGGCGATGCGCGCGGCCGATTCGTCGCGCTCGAACGGGTGGCCGAGGAGCAGCTCGACGTCGGCGGCGCCGATCGCGCCGGCCACGCGCACGTCGCCGCCCGCCACCAGCGGCAGCACGAAGCGGTGCAGCCACGTCGACGCGTCGAGCTTCACGCGCGCCTCATGGCTTTTCCTCGTCGGAGAAGCCCCAGAGCGGCAGCGCGCCGGCGTCTTCGTTCACCACCGTCGCCGGCGTGAGCGCGCGCGGCGGCGGCAGGCGCGGATCGCGCGCGCGCGGCTCGACGTCGAGGCGGGCGAGCGCGCGGCGGCCGAGCGGCTCGAAGCCCGCGTGGTCGAGCGCCAGCGGCCGCTCGCCGCCGAGCGGGAACACGATGTAGCGCCCGCTCACGCCGCCGACGTGATCGGTCAGCACCTGCGCCGACACGCGCGGCAGAAATTCGTAGCCGAGCGGCAAAAAGATCGACGGCGCCGCTTCGTGGAACATCTCGCCGATCGGCAGCCCGTCGATGCCCTGCTCGCCGACGATGAACAGCCCCTCGGCCACCGCGATCACGCGATACGTGGCGAGCAGCGTCGGCGGCAGCGCATAGACCAGCCGCTTGAGCCAGCTCGCCTGCGACCACGGCACCAGCGTCGCGGTCACACGGCGGCGCGCGCCGGCGCTCGGCACCAGCTTGAGCTCGACCTCGATGCGCTCGGGCGCGCGCGCGGCGTCGACGCGCGGCTCGGCGCGCTCGCCGAGATCGAAGCCGCCGCTGATCAGATCCTGCGCCGGCACGAGCGGCGGCGGCGTCGAGAGCACCAGCACTCCGTCGCGCGTCCCGGAGAAAACGTAGAAGCGCTCCTTCTCGAACAGCGCCTGACACGACTCGAGGCGGAACGGATGGCGGAAGCCGACCTCGACGGTGACGTTGTCGCCGATCGGGCGGTGCACCTCGATGCCCGGCACCAGGCGGAACAGCGACAGCATGCGCTCGGGCAGCTCGTGCACGCGCACCAGCAGCGACGACTGCGCCTCGCGGAACGCGCCCTTGGTCTCGGGCTCGACC
Source organism: Polyangia bacterium (assembly GCA_035652295.1). Taxonomy (GTDB): domain Bacteria; phylum Myxococcota_A; class Polyangia; order Palsa-1104; family Palsa-1104; genus DASREC01. Next base: position 1,486 of record DASREC010000469.1, on the reverse strand, counting down.
TGGCTCGCCTCGGCGCGCACGCGGTTGCGCCACAGGTACGTCAGCACGCTGCGCGCGAGCCCCTGGCGCACCGTCAGCCAGAGCAGCTCGCGATCGGCGTCGTCGCCGCCCGGCAGCGCGCGCAGCGACAACCGAAACACCAGCGAGTCGAAGCCGACGTCCTTCACGCGGCTGTAGCCTTGCGTGAACGTGTCCGAGTACAAGACGAAGTCGGCCTGGTCCGAGTGCAGCGCGCCGATGTCGTAGCCGAGCGGCGAGGCGTTGTCCCGGTACTTGACGTAGTGCTTTCCCGAGCCGGTGAACGCCAGCCCCGAGAACAGCCCGGCGATGCGCGCGGCGCGATCGACCAGGTAGCTCGACGCCGCGTGGAACAGCACCACGAACTCGCGGCTCTCGAGCGGCGTCCTCACTTGATGGATCTTGAGCTTGGGGAGCAGATCGTCCATCGAGGACTCGTCGCAATAGACGCGGAAGAAACCGACCAGCCGATCCACCGACGAGAACAGGAGCGCGCCCTGCTTGCCGAGCAAGACGCCGCGGTTGTCCGGCGAGACCCCGGGCGCGTTGAACCGCGTCTGGTTGAGCGCGACGTGCTCCAGCATGGGCGGTAGATGATAGCGCACCCTGCTAGACTGTGGGGCCGGTGACCTTCTTCAAGCGATTCTTCTCGGCCGATTTTCGGCGCGCCGTGGCGGCGGAGGCGGCGGGCGACTACAACGAGGCGGCGCGCGCGTACGCGCTGGCGGGCGAGCAGGCGAAGGTGGCCGAGATGCATCTCTTGCGCGCCGAGCGATCGCCGTCGCCCGAGGGCAAATTGCAGGAGCTGCGCGCGGCGGTGCGCTGGGCCGATCCGGCCGAGCCCGAGGGACGCGCGGCGCGGCGGCGGATCGCGCGCGCGCTGTTCAATTGGGCGCGCTCGGCGTCGGGCGGGCTCGTCTCCGAGAGCGATCGGCAAGTCGTGCGCGAGGCGGCGGCGCTGTTCATCGAGGCGGGCGACGACTCGGGCGCGGGCGAGTGCCACGAGCTGATCGGCGACGAGCTGGCCGCCGCCGAGTCGTACCAGCGCGCCGGCGATCTGGAGAAGCTCGAGGCGGTCTTGCAGCGCGAGGAGGGACGGCGCAAGCACGCGCTGCGCGTGAGCGAGGCGTTCGACGAGTACAAGCTGCACCTCGCCGGCGGCGAGCGCGATCTGGCGCTCGAGGCGATCCGGCTGTGCGTCGAGGAGTCGCCGCCCGCCGACAAACAAAATTATCGCCACCAGCTCGAGGCGCTGGAGCAGCGGCTGATCACCGACGGCACGGTGATCCTGCGCCACGGCGGCCGCGAGACCCGCTACGTCGGCGTGTTCCCGCTGGTGATGGGCCGCGAGCCGGTGTGTCAGATCGTGCTGCGCGACGTCGGCATCTCGCGCGCGCACGTCGAGATCAAGCGCGCGGGCGCCGGCTTCTCGCTCACCGACTTGCAGTCGCTCAACGGCACCGCGCTC
>DASREC010000468.1:0-5073 GCA_035652295.1 Polyangia bacterium | reverse complement strand
TTGGCCACCTGCTGCGTGATGGTCGAGCCGCCCTGCAGCACCTGCCCGGCGCGCATGTTGGCGAACAGCGCGCGCGCGGTGCCGCGCAGATCCAGCCCGCCGTGTGTGAAGAAGCGCCGATCCTCCGTCGAGACGAAGGCGTCGACCAGCTTCTGCGGAATGCGATCGAGCGCCACGATCTCGCGCCGCTCCGTCGAGAACTCGGCGAGCAGCGTGCCGTCCCACGCGCGCAGCGTGGTCACGCCCGGCGCGGTGCGCGCGTAGGTGCGCAGGTCCGGCATCGGCGGAAGCTGCCGCGCGAAGTGCACGTACAGCCCCATGCCCGCGAACAGCACCGACGAGGCGGCGGCGATCGCGGCGAACGCGTACAGCTTCACCAGCCAGTACACGAGCCCGCCATCCGACGGGTTGCGCACCCGGATTCGCTCGCGCATGGACCAGGAAGTCTAACGGCCGCGCACGCGCGCGGCAACCGTCAGCCGGCTTTCTTGAGCGCCTTCATCGCGCGCTCGAGCGTCTTGGCGCCGTCGCGCGGCCCGCGCCAGCCGAGCACCTCGATCTTCTTCTTCTGCAGCTCGGCGGTCGATCGAAAGAAGCACTCGATCTCTTCGCGCAGCCGCGCGGGCAGCTCGCGCGCGTCGTTGAGCTCGTCCTGGCGGTGCGAATCCACCGGCACGAAGATCAAGCGATCGTTGCGCACGGTCTCGCCGTCCTGCTTTTGATCGATCTCCAAAACTCCAATCAACTGGCAATCGACCACGATTCCCGGATATGTCGGCGTATCGTGAATCACCAAAGCGTCGATCGGATCTCCGTCGGGAGCGAGCGTGGAGGGCACGAATCCGAAATCGAACGGAAACGTCAAACCGGCCACCAGCTCCTTTGACAGCACGCACGCCTTGATCTCGGGATCGTACTTGAACTTGGCGCTGGCGCCGCGCGGCGTCTCGATCACCACGCGCACGCACTTGCGCTCGCCGATCGGATCGATCTTCTCCAGGTTCGCCACTATTGGGTCCTCAGCCGCAGCTCGGAGAGCCGCGCGCGCTCGCCGCGCGTGAGCGACGTCTCGCGATCGAGCAGCTGCGGCTCGCCGTCGAGCGCGCGCGACAGCTGCAGCGCCTGGCGGTACAGCACCTGCCACTCGTCGTAGGGCACGCCGCGCACGCGGCACAGCTCGACGGCGATGCGATCGAGCGCGCCGCGCAGCTCGCCGTTCTCGCGGTTGCCGATCGGATCGCGATCGAACATCTCCCACACCCGCTTGATGCGCGTCTCCAGCCGCTGCGCCTCGATGTCGGTGGTCTGAAACGCCTCGGAGCGCGTGAGCGCCTCGGCCAGCAGGCCGTGCGCCGCGCCCACGTCGTCCTCGCGCCCGCGCAGCAGGAGGCCGTTCGGATAGAGCGCGATCTCCATCCCCGACGCCGCGCGAAAGTACGCCAGCTCGACGGGGACGTACTGGCGAAACGCGCCGCCGCCCATACGCAGCAGGATGCGCGACGGCCACGTCACCCACCACGCCGGCTGAACGCGCTCGAGCTCGAAGCCGCGGCGATCGAGCACGCGCTCGGTCAGCTCGGCGACCGAGCGATACGTCGCCGCGCTGGTGACCAGCGGAACGTTCTCGTCGCGCCGCTTGCGCAAGAGCGACGCCACGCGCAGCACCGGCACGGTCGCGAACATCACCAGGAACGCGCCGGCGAGCCCGAGCGTGATGGGAAATCCGCGCAGCACGCGCTTCACCCACGGCTCGTGACGCGGCCCCGGCGCCTTGGCCGCCACCACCAGGCCGATCACGATCGGCAGCAGCACCGCCAGCGCCAGCCACGCGACGCGGATCGTCCAGCTCGGGATGAAGCGCGGCAGCGGCACGAACGCCAGCGCCATCGTCGAGATGCGCGGCGCGGCGACGCCCAGCACCAGCAGCGGCCAGGCGGCCGCTCCACCGACGAGCGCCGACAGCACGGTCTGCTCCTTCGGTGACGTTCGGCCGAACAGCGCGCGCACCGCCCAGCCGAAGATCGCGTTCAAGATGCGTCCGGCCGAGCGCGTAATCAGGCTCAGCAGCAATTGAAGGATCGCCACGATCCGAGAGGGAGCACGCGGCGCGCCAGCGAGTCAGTTGGCGGCGCGCGGCGTGCCGGTGGCGGCTTTGAAGTCGTTCATGTTGTTGTTGGTGTCGGTGCCGTTGGGCGTGCGCGCCATCGACTTGTTGGCGGCGTTATTGGCGGTCGCGGTCTCGACGAACGGGTTGGTCGCCGAGCCCCAGCCCATCGAGTCGACCAGCTTGCCGCCCGAGTCGCGCAGCCCGACGCCGCCGCCGACGTCGGCCATTCCGCCGCCGGCGAACGGCTTGACGTCGGGCGTGGCCGAGCCCGAGTAGCCGCTGTTGGCGATCAATAGATAGCCGCCGGCGGCGATCGTGGTGTTGAGCGGCGCGATCGTCGACGTGTCGTTGGGCGTGGCGTTGGTCGCCGAGCGATACGCCACTTTGCAGCCGGCCAGGTTCACCACCGTCGCGCACGGGTTGTAGAGCTCGACCCACTCGTCGGTGGCGCCGCCCGAGCCGCTGGTCTGCACCTCGTTGACCACGACCTGCGCGACGCCGCACGTCGGTGGCGGCGCGTCGCCCGGCGTCAGATCGGGCGGCGTCGCGTCGAGGCCGTGCGCGAGATCGGAAGGCGCCAGCAGATCGTCCGCGCCGCCGGCGAGATCGTTCGTCGACGAATCGCCGTCGGGATTTTCAATCGGGAGGGCTTTGACCGCCGCGCAGCCGGCGGCGAGCGGAAGAGCGAGCGCGACGAGAATTACCGCTCGGTGCATCGAGCACCAGATTACCTCAATTGCTCATTCGGGGATGCCGGGATCGGCCTCGGGCGGATCCTCGGCGAACGCCTCGATGGGCGCGGACGCCTCGACCGGCTCGTCGGCGGTGGCCTCGACGGCGCCGGGCGCGGTGTCGCCGATCTCGGCGATCGGCCGCGCGGCCGCGCCCGCCGGCGTCGGCGCGTCGCCCGCGTCGACCCAGTACGTGTCGCGCGCGCGATCGACGTCGAGGTGCACGTGCACGCCGTTCGGGTAGTAGCCGACGCCCACCGGGTGGAACGTCTCGCGCAGCCAGCCGATCAGCTTCTCGTTGCGCACGCCGGTGACGTGAAAGTCGATCGCGCTCGCCGTCAGGTGCCGCGAGTGCTCGCGCGTGCAATACGCCTTGGGCCGATAGCCCGAATAAATTTCGAGCCGCTTGCCGGGAAAGTGCCGCGCCACGGCATAGAGGACGCGGCCGAGCCGATTGTCGACGCGGTGCTGCTTGCCGGTGTGCCAGCAACGCAAGAAGCGCGTCAGCTCCTTGTCGGCGCCCTTGCGCGCGCGGCCGCGATCGTCGACGGGACGCCAGCGCAGCGTCTCGTTCAAGTTGACCGCGTACAGCTCGACGGCGGGATAGCTCGGCTTGTGCCGCACGAGCTGCGCCGGCCGCTTGATGGGCGAGCGGATGCGCGCCTGCGTCTTGCCCGCGAGCGGCGTTTTCGTGGCGGCCTGCGTTTTGGTTGTGGTCTGTACGCTGGCGCCTTGCAGCGCGGCGAGGAAGACGATTTTTGCGACCATGCGATCAGGTTCCACGCTGGGCCGGACGGCGCAACTTTTTGGTCCGCTGCTATATTCCCCCGCGTGCTGCTCCTCGAGACGTTTCCCGTCGGCGATTTTCAGTGCAACTGCTCGGTGGTCGCATGCGCCGACACCAAGGACGCGATCGTCGTCGATCCCGGCGGCGAGCACGCGCGCATCCTGGAGATCGTGAAGCACTACGACCTGACGGTGCGCTTCATCGTCCACACGCACGCGCACCTCGATCACATCGCCGAGACGCGCGACGTGAAGGAGGCGACGGGCGGCACGATCGCGCTGCACAAAGACGACCTGTTTCTCTATGACGGCTTCTTGATGCAGGCGGCGATGTTCGGCTGGCGCGTCAAGCCGGTGCTGCCGGTCGAGCACTTCCTCGCCGACGGCGAGACGCTGGCGTTCGGCAAGCGGGCGGCGCGCGTGCTGCACACGCCGGGTCACACGCCGGGGAGCTGCTGCTTTCAGATCGACGGCGAGCGCGCGCCGCTGCTGATGTCGGGCGACACGCTGTTCCGGCGATCGATCGGCCGCACCGATCTGCCGGGCGGCGACTACGAGACCATCGAGCGATCGATCCGCGAGCGGCTCTACACGCTCGATCCCGACACGCGCGTGATCCCCGGCCACGGCCCCGCCACCACCATCGGCGACGAGTCGCGCTCGAACCCGTTCGTCAATCTGCGATGACCATCAAGGAGCGATCGTGATCGACTATCCCGCCCGCGTTCCGCTCGCCCGCCTGCCGACGCCGCTCGAGCCGGCCGCGCGTCTCTCGAAACAGCTCGGCGTCGAGCTGCTGGTCAAGCGCGACGATCTCACCGGCTCGGCGCTCTCGGGAAACAAGGTGCGCAAGCTCGAGTTCCTGTTCGCGGAGGCGGAGGCCGAGCGCGCCGACGCGGTGGTCACCTGCGGCGGCGAGCAGTCGAACCACTGCCGCGCCACCGCGATCGCCGCCGCCGCGCGCGGGCTCGCGCCGTTCTTGCTGCTGCGCACGGAGAATCCCGCCGCGCCGCCCGCCGTCGAGGCCAACATCCTGCTCGACAAGCTCGCCGGCGCCGAGGTGCGCTGGGTGAGCCGCGACGAGTACCGCCGCCGCGCGGAAATTTTTCCGCAGGTCGCCGCCGAGCTGCGCGCGCGCGGGCGCCGGCCGTACCTCGTGCCCGAGGGCGGCTCGAACGCGCTCGGCGCGTGGGGCTACGTGCGCTGCGTCGAGGAGCTCGCCGCCGAGCTTCAGCCCGGCCCGGCGACGCTGATCTACGCCGCCGGCTCGGGCGGAACCGGCGCCGGGCTGATCCTCGGCGTCAAGCTGCTCGCGCTTCCGTGGCGCGTCGTCGGCGTGAACGTGTGCGACGACCGCGACTACTTCGTGCGCGTGATCGGCGAGATCTGCGAGCAGGCGATCGAGCGCTGGCGCCTGCCGATCGAGTTCGCGCGCGCGGACGTCGAGAT
>DASREC010000467.1:0-4112 GCA_035652295.1 Polyangia bacterium | reverse complement strand
TCTCCCAGCTGAGCTACAGCCCCATGTGAAGACCAATCTTAGCGCTCTTCTCCCTTTCGTGCGTGCGGAACTTCGGCGGCGACTTCGGCGTGTTCGTCGGGGTCGTCGGGGTCCATCGCGTCGTCGACGTAGTTGCCGGCCTCGGGCTCGTAGCCGCGGCGTCCGCCGAACGCCGAGTCCTGCTTGACCGAGTCGGCGCGCATGCGCGCGTCGATGTCGCGCACGCGGTCGTAGAGCTGGCGCACCTCTTCCGGAATCTCCAGGCCCGCTTCGTCGACGAGCGCCACCACCTGCTCGCCGATGGTCGCCAGCAATTCGCGGCGCTCGCGCGCGAGCAGCGCCAGGTCGACGCGCAGGCGGCCCGCCTGCGACGAGCGCACCACGACCTCGCGCAGCGTATCGAAGCCGCTCGAGGCCATGCGCCACACGGTGTCGAGCTGGCGGCGCAGCTGGTCCTTCGGGTCGCTCACGGGCAGAGTCTTTACAACCGCCTCTCCACCCTGTCAATCAAGAACGCTCGCTTGACAGCCTCGGGAGCGCCCGCTAGATGTGGCTCGGTATGCGCGCGCATTTTGGGGGAAGCGCCGTGGCCGTCTTGTCGGCGCTGGTCGCGGCGTGCGGTCCGAAAGCTCATCCGGTCGCGCTGCCGCCGCCTCCGCCGAAGCCGAGCTTCGCGGCGTCGCGCGTGCGCTCGTTCACCGACACGTTCGCGGTCACCGCCGTCGCCGATTCGGGATCCAACTTGTGGCTCGGCACGCCGCGCGGGCTTTTGCGCTGGGAGCTCGGCGCGGGTCACTACACATTAATGACCCACGCGGACGGGCTGCCGGCGGATCGCGTGGCGGCGGTCGCGGTCGACGCGCAGGGCGGCGTCTGGGTGGCGACGGCCAAGGGGCTCTCGCGCGGGCTGCGCGGCTCGTGGAGCAACTATCCGCCGGCGCCGGTCGGCGAGTTTCTGACCGGGATGGTGCCCGGCGCCGACGGCAAGAGCGCGTGGGCGGCCGGACCCGAGGGGTTGGCGCACCTGCACGATCGCCGCTGGGATCGCTATCTCCCCGACACCGGCGTCACCGCGCTCGCGCTCGGCGCGGGCGGCGTGGTCTGGGTCGGCACGAGCGGCAAAGGGATCCTGCGGCTGCCGGCGTCGGGCGCGGAGCTCGAGCAGTATGGTCCGCCGCAGGGCTGCGAGATCGACGTGGTGCGCGGGCTGACCGTCACCGCGCGCGGGCTGCTCGCCGTCGGCGAAGGTCCGTCGGGGCCGCGCGCGGCGCTGTTCGACGGCGATCGATTTTATTCGTACGCGATCGATTCGCCGTCGGTGCTGGAGTGGGCGGCGCGCTCGGGCTCGCACACGTACCTCGGCGCGGGCGAGGCGACGTTCGAGATCGTGCCGGTGACCGATCCGCTCAAGCAGCAGTCGCCGCCGTCGGGGCCGGTCAAGCTCACCGCGCTGGTGGTGCCGTTCGGCGCCGCGCCGCGCACCATCGCGCTCAAGCCCGATCTCGAGAGCGCCGCGCTCGACGATCCCGCCGGCGCCGCGCCGCGCCCGATGCCGCGCGCGCCCGCCGACAAGAACGCGCCTCAGCCGCGCGGCCCGCGGCTCGACACCGCCGAGGCCGGCTTTCATCTGCCCGAGGGCGTGACCGCGATCGGCGCGAGCGAGCGCGGGCTGCTCGTCGGCACGCGCTTCCTCGGCGCGCTGCGCGTGGAGAACGGCGTGCCGCGCGCGTTCCGCACGCTCGACCTGGCGACCGGCGCCGAGCGGCTCACCGTCGCGTGCGTGAAGACCTCGGCCAACGACGAGTGCTACGTCGGGACGGGCGCGGCGCGCGCGTGGCGCTTCGACGGACAGTCATTCGACATCGCGCCGATCGATCCCGATCCCGGCTCGCGCGTGCTCGCCGTGCTCAACGGCCCGCGCGGCGAGGTGCTGGCGATCCATCGCGGCGCGGCCGATCCGCAATTGCGCATCTCCACCGTCGAGAACGGCAACTGGTCGCCGATCGGCATGCAGTCGGTGCAGGTGCCCGAGGGCGTGCCGTACCTCAACTTCGCCGAGTTCTCGCCCGACGGGCACCTCTGGGTCGGCCTGCGCTACGTCGATCGCGACAAGGATCAGATCGATCACGGCGCGGCCGAGATCGCGCTCGACTCGGGCGACGTCGTCTACCACCGCCAGACCGCCGCCGGAAAAGAGAAGGTCACCGAAGGCGTGGCGCTGCCGAACGACGTGGTGGCGATGTACTGGCGCGCGCCGCACGAGGCGTGGTTCGCCACCCGCTCGGGCGCGGCCCGGCTCCTCGACGGGAAAGTGCGCGTGTTCACCGAGAACGACGGCATGGAGAGCGAGCTGATCACCGACATCGGCCCGGGGCCCGGCGCCGAAGTGTGGGTCGCCACCCGCCGCGGCACCGGCGTCTTCGACGGCAAATCGTGGACGTTCCCCAAAATGGGACCGTTCTACTTGAAGGCGACGTCGCTCGGCCACGACGCGCGCGGGCACGTGTTCCTCGGCACCGACAAAGGGCTGTTCTGCGTCGGCGACTGCGATCCCGAGGCCATTGACTCGCGCCGCGGGCTCCTCGATGATTCGGTCCTCGACCTGACCGTCGACACGCGCGGCCGGGTCTGGGTGTTGACGGCGAAGGGCATCTCCGTCGTCGAGCCGTGACCACTAAAAGGAGACTGCGATGAAAAACGTGATCGCCGCGTTGATGATGTTCGGGCTCGTCGGCGCCGCGCAGGCGGCCGACAAGAAGGCGCCGCCTCCCAAGGCCGACGACAAGAAGGCCGCGCCCGCGGGCGGCGGCGACAAGATCTCGGGCGAGGTGGTCGACATCACCTGCTACGCGTCGCACGGCGGCACCGGCGACAAGCACGCCAGCTGCGCGCAGAAGTGCCTCGCCGCCGGCATGCCGGCCGGCATCGTCGCCGACGGGAAGTTGTGGGTGGTGACGATGAAGGATCACACCGCGCCGACCGCCAAGCTCGCCGCGTGGGGCGGCAAGATGGTCAACGCCACCGGCGCCAAGCTGGAAAAAGACGGCACGCACGTCTTCGAGATCGACACCGTCGAGCCCGCCGCCAAGTAATTTTTTTTCGCTACTCGGTGACCATCACGTCGCCGGGCGGCCTCGCGCGGTAATTCGTCTCGATGAACGTCTGCAACTCGATCAGCCCCTGCTCCATCTTCACGTCGCCGTCGGCGTGATCGGTGTAGAAGGTTCCCTCCTCGCACAGATCGCCGTCGGTGGGCAGCGGGCCGTTCTGGATCGCGCCGCCGGGCCGGCACTTGCCGTCGACCAGCACCAGGATGAACTTGGGCATGCGGTGCAGATCGTCGACGCGCGTGTCGACCATCGCGTTCTGCGCGATCACCGCGATCGACGCGAGATCCGCCGGCGCCATGCCGTAGCCGTGGCCGAAGTAGATCACCGGGTACGTCTTGTTCGCGTTCGCCGGCACGAAGTAGCCGGGCGGCAGCACCACCGAGTACGGCGTCACGCGCCCCGTCGACAGCGTGATCATCGTGTCGATGCGCGCCATCATCGAGTCGACCGGCGCGATCAGGCGGTCGCCGTCGGGCCAGCGGTTGGCGATGTAATAGAACAGCGTCTGCGCGCGGTGGATCGCCTGCGTCACCGTGCCGACGTGGCGCCCGTCGCCGGTCTGCTCGACGATGGCCTCGGTCAGGTCGGGATCGCCGTAGCGCACGTACATGCGCCGCCCGAACTTGGAGAAGTCGATCTTGTTGACGTCGAACTTGTCCTCCTGCGACGGCGCGAGGCCCATGAGCGCGGGGAAGCCGTCGGCCGCGCGCACCGGCGCGCCGTGCGCGGTGAGCGCGCCGAGCAGGCTGTTGGTCGAGAGCTGCGCGTTGAAAAAGTCGCGGATGCCGGCGTCGTAATAAACGTCGAGCCGCTGGATCCCGGCGGCGTCGAGCGCCTCCAGGTTCGAGCGCGGATCGTGCGTGCGCCAGTTCATCATCGTCGGCGAGTAGTCGAACTTGCCGTTGCCCTCGCCGTAGTCCCAGCAGTTGGTCACGCCCGAGTCGATCGGGCAGCCGCCGACCGACATCGGCACGCCGTCGATGCCGAAGTCATCGAACGGCT
>DASREC010000466.1:0-13839 GCA_035652295.1 Polyangia bacterium | reverse complement strand
GCGCGCTGCTCGGCGCTGGCGAACGCCATCACCACCGCCTGCACCGCGCACGGCGAGCACGCGGTGACGTTCCGCTCGCCGGGGTGCGTCTGGTGATCGGCCCAGCCCGCGCCCCAGTCGATGCCGATCAGCCACTCGTTGGTGCCCATGCGAAAGCCGCCGACGTTGAGCTTGCGCAGCGTCTCCCAGCAGCGCACCAGCGTTTGCCACGACGTGGTCGGCATCAGCGCACGATCAGCGTCGAGGGCGCGTCGGGATCGAGGTCGCTCTCGTGCAGCGTGTGGATCCGGTATTCGTGGCCGCGCACGGTGACGCGGTAGACGCCGGGCGCGACGTGGTGCGAGAGCCAGCCGTCGCCGTCGCTGGTGCAGTCGAAGCCGGACGAGGCGCCGCGCACCTGGCAGCGCTCGCTCGCGAGCGGGCGGCCGGCACCGTTCACCAGGCGCACGCGCAAGACGGCGTGGTCGAGATCGCAGTCGGAGGCGCCGGTCTCGAGCCCGACCGGCGTGTCGGCGGGTGGCTCGTCGTCGACGATGCGCAGGTGATAGGGGCGGTTCTCGGGGACCTCGACGAACAGGTGGCCGTCGGCGTCGGTGTCGATCGGGCCGGCGACGACCTCGCCGGTGTCGGGGTGAACGATCTCGATCGACTCGTCGGCGAGCGGAGTGCCGCCGCGCGCGACCAGGCGGCGCGAGAGCACGTAGGCCTTGGGGCGATCGCCGGCTTCGGCGGGCGGCGCGCTCGACGGCGCGCTCGACGACGAGGCCGCCGCGCCGCCTGCGCTCGTCGCGGCGCTCGCGCTCGACGACGCGCCGCCGCCACCACCACCGCCACCGCCGCTGCTACCGCCTCCAGCAGCACCGCCACCACCACCGCCGCCGCCACCACCGCCGCCGTCACCGACGATGACGTCGCTCGAGCCTTCGATGAGCTGCCCCTGCCCGCCGCAGTGCTTGCTCGGATCGTTCAGCCGAAAAGCCGCCTTACCATTAATGAAGACGTTCGCCGCCCCCTGCTGCGCCTGCCACATGTTCGGCCCGCAGCACACCGCGTGAATCCCCACGTCGTCGACGCGCAGCGCCGGCCGCCCGTTCACGAACACGTCGGGCGACCCCATGATCGCCGGTCCGGTTCCCGGATGCGGGCACCCCGGGCAGCCGTGCGCGTCGGCGGAGATGTTGGCCTTGTCGCCAAGGCGGCCCTGTCCTGGCACTCCTCGATGCTAGGAGCGCGCCCGACGAGCGTCGATTGGGCATTTTGCTTGCCGCGAGCCCTGGGGGCGGCGACCATCGATCGATGCGCCGCGATCTGATCTCCATCGTCGAAGCCGGCTATCGCCTCGACGGCGACGATCGCGCGTGGCTCACGTCGGTGCTCGAGATGGTGCGGCCGCAGCTCGACAGCGGCTTCGGCGTGATCGGCTGGTCGTTCGCCGAGGGCGGGCGCCGCCGCGACGCGCCGGTGTGCGTCGGCTGCCCGCAGGAGTTCGGCGTCGCCGTCGAGCAGGCGCACCAGATCGTGTCCGAGGGCATGCGCTCGGCGTACGAATATCCGCGGCTCTACTCGTCGCTGCACCGGCGGCTCGGCGGGCGCGGCCTGCGCGATTTTCCGCAGGTGCTCGACCTGATGAAGATGGGCGGCATCGGCGACTTCGTCGCGCTCAGCGCGCCGGACGTCGACGGCTCGGGCGTGATCATCGGCGCGCCGGCGAAGCGCGTCGAGCAGCCGGCGCCGCACACCGCGCGCATGTGGGAGCGCGTGGCGGGACATCTCGCGGCGGCGCTGCGGCTCAGGCACGCGACGCAGCGCCGCGCCGAGGCCGAGCGCGATCCCGAGGCGGTGGTCTCCACCGACGGGCGCGTCGAGCACGCGCGCGGCGACGACGCGACCCGCGCGCGCTCGTCGCTGCGCAGCGCCGCGCTCGCCGCCGAACGTGCGCGCGGCCGCCTGCGCCACGACGATCCGGCGCGCGCGCTCGGCTTCTGGAAGGGCCTGGTCGAGGCGCGCTGGTCGCTGATCGATCGCTTCGACTCGGGCGGGCGGCGCTACCTGGTGGCGGTGCGCAACGATCCGCGCGTGCCGCATCCGGGCGCGCTCACCGAGCGCGAGCGCCAGGTGGTGGCGCTGGCCGCGTTCGGCCGCTCCAACAAATCGATCGCGTACGAGCTCGGGCTGTCGCTCGGCGTCGTCGGCGCGTACCTGGCGTCGGCGGTGCGCAAGCTCAACGTGACGTCGCGGGTGGAGCTGGTGCGGCTGTACGCGGCGCTCGGCGGCCGCGATCCGGAGCCGCAGTGAAGCGCCGCGCCGCCCGGCGCGCGTCGAGCGCGCGCTTCCGCTTCGCCGGGCGCGAGTTCCTGGTGCTGCGCCTCGACGGCGACGGGCGCGCGCTGCTCGACGCGGTCCCGCCCGCCGAGCGCGACGTGGCGCTGCGCGTGCTCGACGGCGAATCCAACGCCGAGATCGCGCGCGCGCGCGGCACCTCGCCGGGCACCGTCGCCAAGCAGCTGGCCGCGCTCTACCGCCGCCTGCGCGTCGGCTCGCGCGCCGATCTCGTCGGCCTCCTGAGCCGCGCGCCCGCTCGCCCGAAGTCTTGACGCAACCGCGTCGAAGTGGTGTTCCTCTATCAATGAGCGCCGGGAGGGGATGATGGTCACGTTCAAGAATCCTTCGATCAGCGGAGAGTTGATCGTGTTGCGCACCGCCGAGGATCCGCTGGTGGGTTGCGCGGTGCCGGGGCCGCCGGCGCTGGTGAACGCGGGCGGCGTGCCGGAGCTGTACTTCACCCGCTATCGCTATCCCGTCGCGTCGGAGACGGCGACGCCCGGCGGCGCGGCGCTGTGGCTCGCGCTCGATCTCGACGCGCCCGCGGCGACGCGCGCCCGCGACGAGCAAGCGCTCTCGTTCGCCGCCGGCGCGCCGGCGCTCTCGCCGACGCCGATGCCGGTCGCCGGCTCGGTCTCGCTCGCGATCGCCGATGCGACGGCCTCGGTGCCGATCGCGCCCGGCGGCCGGCCGATCGTCGCCGCCGCGGTCACGCTCGACGTCGACGGCGCCATGCTGGTCACGAGCGGCGCGCCGCTCAGCGTCGCGGTGCAGGGTGAGCTGGAGGTGCAGTGGAGCGGGATCCCGTTCGACGTGAGCTGCGACCTGGCGGCGGTGGTGAAGTCGCTCGGCGGCGCCGGGGCGCAGCTGCAGACGGACGCGCTCGCGCTCCTGCTCGAGCTGGCGCCCCTGCGCGTCGCCGGCGTGACTCCCGAGGCGGACGGCTCGGACCGCGCGCTCGCCATCGCGCTGCTCGCCGGCCAGCTCTTCACGCCGTCGCTGCGCGCCGGAACGGCCTGGTCGTTCGTGCCGGGGTTGCCCATCCCGCCGTCGGCGAGCGCCGCCTCCTTGATCGTGCGTGACGCGAGCGGAGCGTGGAGCGCGCACGTGGCTCCCGGCGCGCGCGTGAAGGTGCCGTGGTTCGCCGCCGCGGCGTTTTCGCTCGACGCGGCGGCGCTCGCGCGAGGGCACGCCGTCGAGCTGCCGGCGCCCGCCGTGCGTTCGTTCACCCTCTTGTTCGCCGGCAACGCCGCGCCGCCGCTCGACGCGCTCGTCGCCGAGCTGCAGCTTCCCGACGGCACGCAGCAGCGGCTGCCGCTCCCGGCCGCGGGCTTGAAGATCCGCTGCGCATCCGGCGCCGCGGCGTCCTCGATCCGCTGGCGGCTGCGCGGCATGAAGAGCGGCGCGCCGGTCGCCGGCGCCTGGATCACCAGCGCCACCGAAGTCAACGTCGTGACGCCCGACTACTTCAGCGCGATGCAGCCGGCCTAAGGCGCTCTCTGATCGACCTCGACGGTGTTGTCGCCGAACAGGTAGCGATCGAGGAACCGATCGGTGAGGCGATAGGCGGCGAGGATGCTCTCGTTGCGCGAGAAGCCGTGGCCCTCGTCGGTGAGCACCAGGTAGTGCACCGGCACCTTGCGCTGCTTGAGCGCCGCCACCACGCGATCCGATTGGTCCTTCTTCACGCGCGCGTCGCGGTCGCCCTGCACGACGAGCAGCGGCCGCACGATCTTGTCGACGAAGTGGATCGGCGAGCGATCGTGCTGGTACTGCGCGTCGGCCGGATCTTTGGGATTGCCGAACTTCTTGTAGATGAACTCCGCCTCCGCGGCCCAATAGGGCGGAAAGCTCTCCACCAGCGTCTTGAGATCGGAGACGCCGAAGTAGTCGACGAGCGCCGCGAACTCCGTCGGCGCGAAGGTCGCCGCCGCCAGCGCCATGTAGCCGCCGTAGCTGCCGCCCATCACCACTACTTTGTTGGCGTCGACGTTCGCCTCTTTGGCGAGCCAGCTCTTGCAGGCGATCACGTCTTTGAGCGGACCGCCGCCGAGATCGTGGTTGTCGAGACGCGTGTAGCTCTTGCCGTAGCCCGTCGAGCCGCGCACGTTCGGCACCAGCACCACGAAGCCCTTCGACAACAGGTACTGGCGGATGCCGCTGAACTCGCGCCGCGACTGCGACGTCGGGCCGCCGTGCACGTCGATCACCGCCGGGAAACGGCCCGCGCCTTCCGGTTTGTAGAGCAGCGCGGGCACCGTCTTGCCGTCGAACGACGGGATGTGCACCACTTCGCCGACGATCATCTTGCGGCTGCGCAGCGACGCGGGCAACGGATCGATCAGGCGCCGCGCGCTGCCGCTCTGAAGATCGATCACGTACGGCGCCGCCGGCGCGCCGTCACCTTGCAGGCGCACGCCGAGATAACGATCGGTCGGCGACGACGTGAGCGGCACCCACGCGCCGCCCGGCGGCGGCGGCGGCAGCGCGACGGCTTTTCCGCCGGGCGCGTCGGTCCACTCGAGCTTCGTCTGTCCGTCGGCGTTGACCACCGCGAAGAAATACTTCCACGCGTGCGAGAAGCCCGCGCCCTCGACGTCCCAATCGGGCTGCAGCACCGGCTTCGAGGCGTGGCGCGCCAGATCGAGCGCGTACAGCGCGGTGAACTCGCGCCCCTCGTCGGTGGTGTAATAGAGCGTCTTGCCGTCGCGCGAGAAGTCGGCGGCGCCGAACAGCGCCTCGCCTTGGTGCGGCGTGAGGAGCTGCGGCTTGCCGGATTGGCCGCGCTCGCCGAGATAGAGGTTGCCGTTCGAGTCGGAGAGCGTCTCGCTGACGATGAAGTGTTTGTGGTCGCGGCTGGCGCCGCCGAAGCCGAGCTTGCCCGACGCTTCCCAGAGGCGCGTGCTCTTGCCGCTCGCGACGTCGTATTCATAGAGGTCCATGTACTTCTCGTCGCGCGCGCTCGACAGATAGAGAAACGTCTTGCCGTCGTCGGCCCACTCGACGAAGTCGGTGCGGCGTCCCGCGGGCTGGCCGGCGGAGAGATCGCGCGGCGCGGTGCCTTTCGAATCGGTGAGGAACAGGTGCGGCAATTCGTCGCCGCCGGTGTCGGAGGTGAACGCGAGCTGATCCGCCGCCGGCGAAAACGCCAGGCCTTGAATGAAGCCTTTGACGTGCGTGATCTGCGTGGCCGCGCCGCCGGCGACCGGCTGCACCCAGATGTCGCTGCGCCCGCCCTCGTCGCTGAGATAGGCCACCAGCTTCTCGTCGTGCGAGAACGACAGCAGGATGCCGCTGCGGCTGCCCACGCGGCGGATCTTGAAATACTCCTCGAGCGGAACCGGCGCCTTGGGCG
Organism: Polyangia bacterium; assembly: GCA_035652295.1. Lineage (GTDB taxonomy): Bacteria > Myxococcota_A > Polyangia > Palsa-1104 > Palsa-1104 > DASREC01. The sequence continues at coordinate 8,162 of DASREC010000466.1, read as the reverse complement.
CGCGCGGCGGCGGCGCCTTGGCCAGCGCGGCGGAGGACAGGACGGCGAGGGTCAGGAGGATTGTGCGCATGGAGCGGGAGAATACACGCTTCGTCCGGGCGCGTGTCAGCCGCGCTGCAAGGTGGCGATCGCCCGGCCGACGAAGCGGCGCAGGTTCTGCGGATCGATCCACGGCAAGATCGCCGCCACCGCCGCGTGCGCCGCGTCGTCGCTGTCACCGGTGGTCGAGTAATAGACCTCCTCTACCGCTTTCGTCGCGCGCTCGATCGCGGCCGTCAGCTCGTCGAGCACCTCGGCCTTTGTCGCTCGCGACAGCGACGCGAGCGCCTCGGCCGGCCGGCTGCGAAGCGGCCAATCGCGCAGGTCGAGCGCGCGCGACAGCGCCTGATTGAGGAGCGTAGCGTCGGCGATCATTTCTCGATGGTACGTTATAGTCTTCATCAAGGGGGGGACTCATGCGTCATTGCATCGTCATTGCAATGCTCATTGCGAGCATTGGCGAAACGCGCGCGCAGGATCATACGAGCGCGAGCGCCACCGGCAACATCCCGCTCGACGGCAGCCAGAACGCGCCGGGCAAAGCAGAGCCGGTCTACAAGCTGCCGAGCGTCAAAGTCAACAAGCGGCTCACGGTCACCGGCGCAAAGGTCACGCAGCGCTGCACCTTCACCAACGACGGCGATACGCCGCAGACCTTTCTCTATTGCAACATGATTGGACTCAACTCCAAGTCTCCGGACATCACAGTGCCGAACACGTGCAACATCACCTATGACAAGACGGCCAAGAAGTACTCGTGCGCGCCGTCGCCGCAGCCGCCTCCCATGCGCATGATCAAGGAGGGCTATCACTTCGGCTGCGTGCAGATCACGAACCTCACCAAAGGCACACCTCAATCGCCCGCGGACGCGATGGGCGAGAACCCGATGTTCGGCGGCCACGACTCCAAAGACTTCGATGTCTCTTATGCGGACGTGTTCGATATGAACAATGGAGAGACGTTCGACGCGGCGTCGTGCATGACCAACAACTGCTTTGGCCCCAACAAGTACATCAACGCGGGCGCCGATATCGATCCGGCGTCGATGGCGGGCTGGTGGGTCGAGTATCAAATCCCGGTCACCGATCCGTTCGTCGCGTGGCAGGAGCTCAATGGAACCATGCACGTCGCGGAGTACGCGGGATATGACCAGCCGTTGTCGCTGCCGAGCGCGTTCCCCGAGACGGTGGCGGGACTGGGACGCGCGTCGACGGCCGCGCCGCCGCTGTCGTACGGCATCGACATGAACATCTGGGACCTGTTCACCATGTCCGCGCCGCCGACGCAGACGCAGCTCGTGAACATCACGCCGTACTACGACGCCAGCTCCGGCGTGACCGTCAAGGCGGTGCCGTCGATGACCGAGGTGGTGGGCGGCGCGATGCCGATCGGCGATCTGGCGATCACGCGCCCGAGCGCCGGCGTCCCCGAAGGCACTTCGATCTTTCTCGGTACGGTCTTCAGCGATCCCGTCAATCCGACCGTCTCGCTCTGGCAACAAGAGGGTTATCTCTTACAAGACACGACGCCGCCGACCGTCAGTGCTCACTCTGAATCGTTCGATAGCTCGGATAACCTCAATGCGTCGGTAACCGCCACGGACGCGACGGCGGGCCCGCTGGCGGCGAATTTCTGGTACACGCTCGACAACGGCGCTTCGTGGACGCCGGTTCCGCTCTCGAGCAGCGCGGACTTTTCGACCGCTCCAAAGACCGTCACCTTTACAGGCACTACGTCTCTCAAGCGCGCACCATTTTATTACTTCTACAATGTCCAGGACGCCGTGCAGAACCAGGTCTTCTACGGCGTCGGTCACGGCGGCTCGACGGGCTGCGCGTGTCAGCTCGGCCGCCCGGCGCAACCGCCGGCGCTCTACGTGATCATTTCTTTGTGTCTGTCGATTGGGCTCTTGCGCAGAGCTCAGCGGCGGCGCACGAACGCGACCGCCAGCTCGGTGCGGCTCTCGAAATGAAACCGCTCGAAGATTCGCTGTAGCTGATTGCGCACGGTATTGGGCGAAGTGCCGAGTAGGGTCGCGATGTCTTGATTGCGCAGCCCGGCGCAAACGTGCTGCACGATCTGCCGCTCGCGCGGCGACAACGAATCGAACCGCTCATCCGACGGCTCGCCCGAGACCGGCGCAGCCTCCGCCGCCAGCAGCGCCGCCTGGCCGAGCGCGACGTACGGCAAAATGCCGCGCACGGCTTCGCGCTCGCGCGCGCCGAACTGCCGGCTGCGTCCGTGACGGCACAAATAGAGAATCGCGTTTTGCCGCCGTCGAAAGCGCACGCTGCCGATCACCTGACTGGTGATTCCCTGCGGCCGCATGATCTCGCGATAGAACGGCAGCTCGCGGCGCTCGCGCGCGGTATAGATCTCGTTATCGAGATACGCCAGCTCGCGCGCGGCGACGGCCTGTCCTTTGGCGAGCCCCGGGCCATAGCGCTCGGGCGTCCCCGACAATCGTTTGAGGAGCGGCAGGAACGGCCCCTTGTTGATGTGCGCGGGGCGCGGATCCGCGGACGAGCAAACCAGGATCGCGCTGTCGACGGGGACTGCGCGCGCGAGCCCGGCCAGCACCGTTCGGCGAAACGCGGCTTCGTCGGCGCTCTGCTGCGCCGCCTCCATGATATCGGCGACGATCCGCGGCGCGCCCCCCATGGCGCCGAATGATAGCCGATTTCAGTCGATGGTATTTTCCTACCATTGCGGCGAACGCGCGCGCTCGCGCAGCATGGCCGGCAGGAGGCAGCCATGAAACGCGCACCTTTGTTTTTAATCGCGCTGGTCGCGATTCCGGCGAACGCTGCGTTCGCCAACGAGCTGAACGGCTTGAGCTCGACCTCGGTGATCGTCGGCCCGGACCTCGCGGGCGGCTCGGGTTACGCGGTGGCCTATCGCGCGACGGCGACCAAGATCCACGTGCTCGGCTATGACGCCAACGACAATCGCACCTGCACGACGCCCGGCATCGTCGACGCGACCGGCATCGTCACCGACGTCAGCACGCCGACGTTCGCGCTGTGGAACAAGGCCCCTTATAACGGCGTCTTGTGGTTTGCCGGCAAGGTGGCGGCCGGCTGGCAGCTCTTTCTCGCGTTTCACCAGGGGACCAGCGCGTGCTCGGGTTGGTCGGTGGTCTATCAGCTCGCGAGCATGCCGAATGGATTCAATGATACGCTCACCGCCGCGCCCTCGGTGGTAAACGACTTCGATAACAATCAATACATCTTCTTTGCCGACAACTACGACGGATACATCTATTGGGCACAGTGGGGCGCGACCGTGCCGGGAACGTGGTCGACGTTTCAGCGCGTCCCGGGCTCGCTCAATCTCGGCGCCGACGCGATCCCGAGCGCGACGCTCGACGTCTCGCGCAGCCGCGTGGTGCTCGCGTTTCCCTATTTGCCGGTCATCGCGCAAAACGAATTGAGCGTGCCCGGTAATCAATACACCGGGTGGACCTATCAAAACTTCTCGGCGATGAATCAAAACCTGTATCCCGGCACCGCGTGCGCCGGCGTCGCCTCTTCGGACTTCTGGTTGGTCTGCGGCGACGCGAGCTCGGGCAACTATTACGCGATGGACACCAACACGCTCTCGCCGTGGCGCGCCGTCACCGCGAATCCGCCCTATCCCTACGCGCTGTCGCTGCCGAGCGGCGGTGACGTCGGAGGCCGCAAGGGCGTGCCCATGTTCGCGGCGAGCGGGACCGAGTACTCGTGCTGCTCCGGCGGGATCTGCCACTGCTTCTCGAACAGCTTCGAGATCAGCCAGCTCTCCCAATTGTCGTGGTCGCCCTTCGTCGGGCCATTCGCCGTCAACTGATCAGTCGGAGAGGCTGAGCGAATAGGCGTTACAGGTGGCGGCCGCCGTTCGCCGGAAGACGCGAATGAGGATGGTGCCGCTGGTTCCCACGAGCGGCGTCAGCGCCTGACAGGCGCCGAGATCGGGATCGGGCATGCAGTCGTTCGACACCTCCCAGCTGGTCTTCGCCGAGACGTTGCCGCCTTCGTTACAGCCGAGCGGCGTGAGGCTGCAAGAGTCGAAATAGAGATCGAACGCGATATCGCCGTCGGGCGAAGAGATATTGACGAGCGGGTGATACGCGCTCTGGCTCGCGTCGGGGAAGGAGGCCTGGAACCAATTCTCGGCGCCGGCGATCGGCAGGACGCCGGCCACCGTCATCGACGATCCGACGTGCAGCGACCCGAGCGGCGAGGCGCCCGCGCAGGTGGTGCTCCAGGTGTCGGCGCAGAAGAGATCGAGCGCCTGCGCGAGATCGTTGGCGGCGGCGAGATCGTTGGCGACAGCGAGATCGTTGGCGGCCAGGTCTTCGACGTGGAGATCGGGTTGCGCCAGATCGGGGACGCCGAGATCGACGGTGGTCGCCAGGTCGGCGGCGCGCGCCGCGTCGACGGCGGCAAAGTCCGCGGCTCCGAGATCGGACCCGGGCGGGCCCGCGGTGAGGACGAGCTGCGCCGGGAGCGCGCCGTGCGGCTGGAGCTGCACGCTGGTCGCGCCCGACGCGACGGCGCCGCCGTTTTCATCGAACGCAGTGACGGCGAAGCGCAGCTCGCCCGACGTCGCGCTCGGGTAGTAGACGACGCGCTCGCGGCGATCGACCGCGAACAGCCCCGACCTGACGTACGAGGTCGCGAACGACTCGGCGCCCGACACCTGCACGTCGAGGCGCCGGATCGACTGTAGCGCCGCGTCGGAGATGCCGGGATCGGCGACCAGCGTCAGATCGACGGTGGGCGGGCCCGAGCCGCAGCCGGCGAGCACGCAAGCACTGGCGAGGACGAGCGCGGCGCGAGCCATCAATGCGCCTGCGGCGCGTTCGGGCCGAAGGGATCGAGCGACGCCTTGAAGCCCGGCGGCGATCCCGAAGCGCCGACGCCGACGCCGACGCCGACGGCGATCACGATCACCGCAGCGCCACCGACGGCGGTCCAGAGCCACCACTTCTTGTAGAGCGGCGTGCGCGCCGGGCGCGGCCGAGCGACGACGAGCGGCGGCACGACGACCCGCGGAGCCTGCACGAGCGGCGCAGCGACGGGCGCGGGTGATGGCGCCGCGCGCGGCTCGGGCGGCGCCGGCGCGACGGGCGCAGGCGCGACGGCGCTCGGCGGCGGCGTGGAGGGCGGCGCGCCGCCGGGCGGCAGGCGCGTTCCCGCCGCCTCGAGCGCGGCCATGCGCTTCTTGAGCACCGCGACGCGGCTGCGCGCCTCGTCGGCGTCCGGCAGATTCGGCGTGCGAAACACATAGCGCTTGTACTCGGCGATCGCCTCCGGATAGCGCTCGAGCGCGTCGTAGCAGCGCGCGATGTTGTAGTCGAAGTCCGGCAGCTCCCGCACCGAGCGCGCGATCAGCAGCTCGCGCAGCGCGCCTTCGTAATCCTTGGCGCCGAACATCGTCTTCGCCTTCTCGAAGTGCCGGCGCGCCACCTCGAGATCGAGCGCGTCATCCGGCGGGCTCGCCCGCCCCGCTCCCGCGAACGCCGCCAACGCCACCATCACCACGACCGCGCGCATCGCTCTTCATCGTACGCCGCGCGCGCCGCGCCTGACAACTCAGGATGGCGAGCGTCAGCGCGGCGCGGCCGTCTCGTCGAAGCGCGCGCGCCAGCGTTTGACGTCGGGCGATTCGGGCGCCAGCCGCGCCGCCTCGTCGAGATCGGCGCGCGCCCGGGCTCGCGACGCCGGCGTGCTCCAGTCGCGCAGCTGCGCCCAGAGCAGGTGTACCTCGGCATCCGAGAGCGTGCGTCGCGACGTCGGCTCGCTGAAGTCGAGCGCCGGCAACGGGCTGCGCTCGGCGATCGGCGCGTTCGGTCGATCGCTGAGGTCGATGCGATATTCGCGCAGCTCGCGATCCCACGCATCCCAGTCGCCGCCGAGGTGCTCGCGCCACGCGTCGACGGCCGGCTGCCCGCGCCGCAGCGCCTCGCGATAGGCGGTGAACGCGGCGGCGTGATCGTGCCGCAAGATGTAGATCATCATCCACGCCGCCGAGTAGAAATCGAGCCCGCGCGTCTTGTGGTGAAAGCCGGCGCCGCCGTCGTCGATCAGCTCGCGCGCCGACGGCCAATCCTTGCGCGGCCCGACGTGCGGCGGGCGGCCGACGATCACCTGGCGCGCTTCGTAATCGATCTCGAGCGTCTCGTAGAGCCGCGCCATGCCTTCGTTGAGCCACAGCGGCGCGGGGCGCGGCAGGTCGAGGCTCATCAGCCAGTGCACCAGCTCGTGCTGCGGCATGCGCCAGTCGTAGAGGTACATCACGATCATCGGGGTGTGCTCGGCGTCCTTGCCGCTGCCGAAGAAGCCGAGCACCTCCATGCGATTGTTCCCCAGCATCGAGATCTCCGGCGCGTTGTCGACGAGCTCGGGGAACAGCGCGGCGTAGTCCTCCGAGTGATCGAACACGATCACGTCGAGCCGCTTGCCGATCGCCGGCATCGACGGAAAGCCGTGCGCCGCGATCAAGGACGCGCGCTGCTCGAGCTCGACCAACTGCTGCCGCGCGGAGAACTCGGCCTGGTCGGTGCGCAAGAGGAAGTGCGGCGAGCCGAGCTCGATCCACTGCGCGCCGCCCTTCGCCGGACAGGTGAGCGGCGCGTGCACGCATCCCGCCGCGAGCGCCGCGACGGCCGCAAATGCGATCCATGATCTCGCGCGCTCGACCAAGGTAGCGATTGCATCGCGTTGCGGCTCGCCCTGCAACAAATTCGAAACTCGCTCTTGCAACCAGATCGGTCACGCATAGATGCCAGCCCACACGGGAGACGTCGATGCGTACGAACATGCTCGAGCTGATGCGCGACCACGTGCGCGCAATTCACCGCAGCGTCACCGGGCAGGAGTTGCCCGAGCCGAGCCCGTTCGACGAAGCGAGCGCGCCGACGTTCGATGAGGTCGCGCGCCGCTTCGCCGAGCTGGAGTCGATCGCGCGCGCGAACCCGAGCGTCGCCGAGCGCGTGCCGCCGTTCTCGTTCGCGCCGCCGCTCGACGTCATCGGCACCGAGCGCGAGCTGATCTTCGAGCTGGGCGTGCCCGGCATCGAGCGCGGCGACGTCGAGGTCGAGGCATCCGGTGGCGACCTGATCGTGAGCGGCGCGCGCAGCGGCCGGCTCACGCTCGACGGGCGCATCTACTTCCACGCCGAGATGGCGCGTGGGCCGTTCCGCCGCGCCGTCCGGCTCCCCGAGGCGACGAGCGGACCGCCGCGCGTCGAAGTCGAGAACGGAATCATTCGCATCAAGCTCGCGAGAGCGACCAAAGCGCCGCTGCCGCGCGCGTAGCTCAACCCCGACACAGGAGGAGCGCATGGAAACCGAGTCGTACGACACGAAGGAGCTCTATCGTCTCAACGAGGCGATCCGCGGCACCATGGACGCGATCCGCCGCTCGCCGCAGATCGGCGGCGGCTTCGGCGGCTGGCAGCAGCCCGGCGGCGGGATGCCCGGGCAGAACGTGGATCGCATCGCCGACGCGATCCACGAGCGCGTGACCTCGGGCGTGGGCGAGCGCGTGGCCGAGGCCGTGCGCACGCAGCTGCGCCACGCGATGCGCGAGCGCGTGGGCGAGACCATCCGCGAGCACCTCGGCACGGTGCTGCGCGAGGAGCTGCGGCAGTTGGCGACGCAGCCGGGCTACAGCCTGGAGAACGTGGTCGAGCGCGTGCGCGAGCGCGTGAGCTCGTCGGCGCGGGAGCGCGTGGCCGAGGCGATCCGCGAGCGCGTGGTCGAGGCGATCCGCGAGCACCTGGGCGAGGCGATCCGCGAGCGGCTGGGCGAGACGCTGCGCTCGGCGATCATGTCGGGCGAGCTCGGCCAGCAGCTGAGCGGCCCGGCGGCGGAGCTGCTCACGCTCGCCATCCGCGAGCGCGTGACCGCGGCGGTGCGCGAGCGCGTGACCGAGAACGTGCGCGAGCAGCTCCGCGAAGCGCTGCGCGAGCACATCGGCGAGGCGCTGCGCGAGCGGCTCGGCGAGGCGGTGCGCGCGGCGATGATGGAGGCGCAGCCGATGCTGCAGCTCGGCGGCGGACCGGGCGCCGACTGGCTGGTGCTGGCGCTGCGCGAGCGCATCGCCGATCACGTCGCCGATCGCGTGTCCGAGGAGGC
>DASREC010000465.1:0-3998 GCA_035652295.1 Polyangia bacterium | reverse complement strand
ACAGCCGGAGAGCGCCAGCGCGAGCGCGAGCAGCGCGGCGCGCATCAATGCACCGTGATCGCGCCGATGGACGGCGACGGCGCCTGCGGAGCGGTGACCGCGAACGCGATGCCCACGCCGATCGCCACCACGGCGAGACCGATGCCGCCGCCGATCAGCCCCCACATGAGGCCGCGCGGCTTCTTGTGCGGGCGCGCGCGCGGCGTCGTCTCGACGAGAATCGGCGGCGACGCGACCACCACCGGCCTCTCGGGCGGCGGCGCGATCACCACCGGCCTGGCCACCTCGACCGGCGGCTTCGCCACCTCGACCCGCGGCTTGGCGACGGCGACCGGCGGCTTCACCGGCTCGGCCGGCTTCGTCTCCGTCGCCCGCGCCCGCCGCAGCGCCTCGTCGGTGGGCGAGATCGGATGCGTCGGCGGCGATGCCTGCGCGCGCTTCTCGGTCTCGATCGCCCGCTTGAGCTCGGCGACGTGCCGCTGCACCTCGCCGCGGTTCTGCACCTTGTCGAACAGCCGCAAATAATTCTGGTACAGGAGCAGCGCGCGCTCTTTGTTGCCGGCCAGGCGGTGCGCCTGCGCGGCGTTGTAGAGCAGCGCCGGATCCGACTTCAGCTCGAACGCCTTCTCGTACTCGCCGGCCGCCTCGGCGTACTTGCCGAGCGCGTAGTAGCCGACTCCTTTTTCATAGTGCGCCTTCGCGTCCTCGAGATCGGTCGCCGCCGCGCGTCCGCCGAGCGTCATCACGATCGCAAAGATCGTGAAGGAACGGCGCATCCCCCGCCAATGAACCATTGGACCATCATACACAACCGTTAGAAAACTGATGATGAACCCTGACAGCGGCTGCACGATGTCGCGCTTCGCTTCACCGGCGCGCGCCACCAAGTGCGCGAAAGCTCGACGGCGGACGCTTGGCCCGCCCCGTGCTTTTCCCCAACGGTCGCGTCCAGCCCTTGTGTTAATGTCCCCGATGTCGTGGAGGTATCGATGCTCGCTCGCCGTTTGCTGGTAGCCGCGTTCTCGATCGTTCTGGTCGCCGGCTGCGGGCGTTCGAGCACCATGGGCGGATCGCCGTTCGACTGTCCGGCGAACCAGCTTCGCCCCGACGGCACCTGCGGCCTGCTCGACGGCGGCCACAACGACGGCTTCGGCGACAGCGGCCACGTCGACGGCGGCGGTGACGGCGGCGGCTGCACCGCGCAGCTCGCCACGCAGTGCCAGCAGACCGCGTGCGCCGATCCGCGCTGCTGCGACTGCGGCTCGTGCGCCTTCACGCCGATCTGCCAGCACCGCGACGGCGGCAGCGACGGCGACGCCGGCGACTTCTGCGGCGACCCGAACCACTGCAAGGATCCGCAGTGCGTCGGCGATCCGCGCTGCCACGTGCTCGGCGACGAGATCTGCAACAACGGCATCGACGACAACGACAACGGCCTCACCGACTGCAAAGATCCGCAGTGCTTCAATTTCCAGGGCTGCAAGATGCACATGTGCGCGGTGCCGGTCGACTGCACCGATCCGCTGTGCAACCAGGTGCCCGAGTGCCAGGACCTCAAGTGCCACCCGACGGTCGACTTCGGCACGCTCAACCCGACCAACTCCTCGTCGACGAAGATGGTGAACACCACCGGCACCACCGACAGCGCGATCACGCCGTGCGCGCCCGGTCACGCCGGCATGGTGGTCGGCAAGTTCGACCTCACCGGCCCGGCCGCGGTCACGCTCACGTTCACGCAAGGCCAGGGCGAAGACCACGTGTTCAGCATCTACAACGCCGGCATCAACCAGGGCTGCGGCGACAACCCGGTGCCGAACGCCTGCTACGATCCGAAGTCGGCGACCTCCGGCTCGCACACGTACGATCTCACCAACGCCGGCGAGTATTACATCATCATCCAGCCGTTCGAGCCCGCCGGGCAGGGGCCGGTCACGGTCACGCTCGCGACCGAGATGACCAAGGAGATTTGCAACAACGGCGTCGACGACAACAACAACGGCCTGATCGACTGCGCCGATCCCGACTGCTTCAACGATCCGAACTGCAAGACGCAGGAGTGCGTGCCCGACTTCAACGTCGGCGCGCTGGTGGTCAACGGACCGGGCCAGACGGTCAGCTTCGACACCGGCTCCGCCGACGTGGAAAATAATCTACCGACGTGCCAGGCGACCACCGGCGGCGACGACGTGGTGGTGCGCTTCACGCTCAAGGAGACCGCCGGCATCCTGCTCCAGTGGGACCAGACCGGCGATCACGTGGTCGGGCTCGGCGTGACGCCGGACGGCGGGCACCCGTGCGACTTCAACCTCGTCGGCTGCTACGACCCGTCGGGGCGCCAGCAGGATCAGGTCGCGTGGGGCGACTTCCCGCCGGGCGACTACGTCTTCATCTTCAAGGCCACGCGCCCCGGCGCCGAGGGCCACATCGACGCGACGATCAGCGCGTACCGCAACCGCCGCGTCGAACTCTGCCACAACGGCATCGACGACGACGGCAATGGGCTCACCGACTGCGCCGACCCGGCGTGCGTCGGCGTGTCCGGCTGCTCGGCGCCGTACTGCATGCCCGACGTGCAGCTCGGCGCGATGAACGTCAACGACTCGCAGTCGGTGACGCTCAACGTGCAGCAGAACGGCATCCTCGGCTACCACGCGTCGTGCGCCAAGGGCGGCGGCAAGGGCATGGTGGTGCAGCTCAGCGTGCCGAACGGCGGCAGCATGGGCGGCTTCGGCATCGGCTTCGACTGCACGCAGACCGGCGACCACGTGCTCGACCTCTACGCCGCCGGCGGCCCGCGCGACACCTGCGACGCGCAGACCAACAGCGAGGTGTGCGCCGATCCCAAGACGCTGCCGTTCGGCTGCGGCTACGAGATCCCCAACCTGCAGCCGGGCACCTTCAACGTGATCGTCGAGGGCTTCACCGCCGGCTCCGAGGGCGTGGTCAACCTGACGCTCTCGGTGATCGACGATCGCCAGCTCGAGATCTGCAACAACGGCATCGACGATGACATGAACGGGTTCACCGACTGCCAGGACAAGAAGTGCGCGACCTCGCCGTTCTGCGCCAAGTCGCAGTGCAAGCCCGACGCGACCGTCGATCCGGTGCCGCTCACCGGCGCGCAGGTGTTCCGGCTGGTGACGACGCAGAACAACGGCACGCACGGCGCGGTGCCGTGCGCGACGGCGCCGGGCGGTCAGGCGGCGGTGGTGGAGTTCCAGGTGACGGCGCCGGCGGATCTGACGGTGCAGTACACGCAGATCGGCAATCACGCGGTGGCGCTCTACACCGACGTGGGCGCGATGCTGGCGTGCGACGCCGGGACGCTGCTCGGCTGCGCGCCGGCCGTCGGCTTCAACATGTCCGGCATGCAGTCCTTCTCCAACGTTCCGCCGGGCAGCTACTACCTCATCCTCGCCGGCGATCAACCCGACGGCACGACGCAATACTCGGGCGCCGTCAATCTCGCCATCTCCGGAATGCCGCACTAACTCAGCGCTCGATGCCGATGATGCGGCGGCGGCCGGACTCCTCCATTAGATGCACGTTCACCGCGCGCGAGAATTTGCGCTCGCCCGGCCTGCGCACGCGTAGCGCTACGATCCGGTAGCCGTCGAACGGGGCGAGCTGGGCGCAGCGGTGCGGGGACGCGGTGACGCCGTCGCCGGTCATGCTGTAGGCGGTGGCGTGGTCGCCGCCGAGGCCGGCGTCGAGCCAGAGATCGTCGAAGCAGAGGCGATCGGCGTCGAGGCGGAAGTGATCGAGCGCAGGGAGATCGGCGAGGAACGTCCGCGCCATTTTTTCGCGGCGGGCGATCAAGATCTCGTAGAGGCGCTCGGCGGCTTCGGGGCGGTAGCGGCCCTCGGCGATCGCCGCGCGCAGCTCCTCGGGCGTGAAGGCGAGGATGCGCTTCATGCCCCAGTAGCGGTCGCGCGCCGTCTGGCGCTGGAACGCCGGATTGTCGAGCACCGGGTGCCAGCTGCGCGGCTCGAAGTGCT
>DASREC010000464.1:0-25944 GCA_035652295.1 Polyangia bacterium | reverse complement strand
CTGCGCAAGTGGCGCAAGCCGCTGATCGTGATGACGCCCAAGAGCCTGCTGCGGCTCGCGGCGGCCAAGTCGCCGATCGAGGACTTCGCGCGCGGGCGGTTCCAGCGCATCCTCGACGATCCCGAGCCGCCGAGCCGCGACGAGGTGACGCGCATCCTGCTGTGCACCGGCAAGATCTATTACGAGCTGGCCGAGGAGCGGCAGAAGCGCTCGGATAAAACCACCGCGATCGTGCGTTTGGAGCAGCTCTACCCGCTGCGCTCGCGCGAGCTGGCGGCGGCGCTCGATCAGTACGATCACGCCGACGAGGTGGTGTGGGTGCAGGAGGAGCCGGCCAACATGGGCGCGCGCAACTTCATCTACGAGCGGCTGATGCGGCTCGCGGCGCACCGCACGGTGAAGACGGTGACGCGCGAGGAGAGCGCCAGCCCGGCGACCGGCTCGTACAAGGCGCACGTCATCGAGCAGCGCGACATCATTAATAGGGCGTTCGGGCCCATCGACCAGATAGAATAGGCGGTCCATGGCGATCGAGCTGGTAGTGCCGAAGCTGGGGGAGTCGATTACCGAGGCGGTGGTCGCCAAGTGGCTGAAGCAGGTCGGCGACGCGGTGGGCGTCGACGAGCCGGTGGCGGATCTGGAGACGGACAAGGTGTCGGTGGCGCTGCCGGCGCCGGTGGCGGGCGTGCTGGCGGAGCAGCGGGTGCCGGCGGGCGCGACGGTGAAGGTGGGCGAGGTGATCGGCGTGGTGGCGCCGGGCGCGAAGGCCGAGGCGGCGAAGCCGGAGGCGGCGAAGCCGGAGAAGAGCGGCGACGGTGAAAAGGCGGCGCGCGTGAACGGGCCGAGCGCGCCGCAAGCGAGCGCGGCGAGCGTGCCGCAGCCGAGCCATCCGTCGCCGACGATGCGCAAGGCGATCCGCGAAGGCGCGAGTGTGAGCGCGAGCGCCGGCGCGATCGTGAGCGCGAGCGCCGCGCAGGCGCCGATCGCGGCGCGCGCGCCGGCGGCCGCGGGCGACGACGCCGTCGAGATCGTGGCGATGACGCCGCTGCGCCGCCGCATCGCCGAGCGGCTCGTCGAGGCGCAGCACACCGCCGCCATCCTCACGACGTTCAACGAAGTCGACATGAGCGCCGTCCAGTCGCTGCGCGCGAAGTACCAAGACGCGTTCGTCGCGAAGCACCAGATCAAGCTCGGCTTCATGTCGTTCTTCGCGCGCGCCGTCGTCGAGTCGCTCAAGGCCTACCCGGGCCTGAACGCCGAGGTGCGCGGCAACGACATCGTCTACAAGAAGCACTATCACCTCGGCATCGCCGTCGGCTCGGGACGCGGGCTGGTGGTGCCGGTCTTGCGCCACGTCGATCGCATGAGCCTCGCCGAGATCGAGCACGGCGTGGCGGCGCTCGCGCAGCGCGCCAAGGACAACAAGCTCACGCTCGACGAATTGCAGGGCGGCACGTTCAGCATCACCAACGGCGGAATCTACGGCTCGATGATGTCGACGCCGCTGCTCAACATGCCGCAGACCGGCATCCTCGGCATGCACAACATCATCAAGCGGCCGATGGCGGTCGGCGATCAGATCGCGCTGCGCCCGATGATGTACCTGGCGCTGTCGTACGATCACCGCGTCGTCGACGGGCGCGAGGCGGTGCAGTTTCTCGTCGGCGTGAAGGAGCGCATCGAGGCGCCCGAGCGCTTGATGCTCGACCTGTAGCGGCAATCCACGTTCGCGCACGGCTCGTAGTAGGATTGGGGTTCGTGCGTCGATCGCGGCTACAGGCCTGCGTGGTGCTCGCCGGCTATCTGGCCGCGGCGATCGCGCTGCCCGTGCTGCACCGACGGCACCACGCGCTGCACGGCGCCGATCACGTGCACGGCGCGTTCGGCACCGTCTACTTCGCCGCGCCCTCGATCGAGGACGCGGCGTTCCACCACGCGGCGTTCGACGCGGACTTGGCCGCGCTCGAGCTCGCCGACGTGGCGCACGCCGGCACCGCCGCCGTCGACTGCGCGCTCGCCGAGTACACGCTCGTCGTCTGCGACGATCCGGCTTCGTCGCACGCGCACAACTTCGGCGATCAGCTGCTCGCGCACGCGCACTCGCGGCCGCCGCAACCGATCGATCCTGCGCACGGCTCAGGCGCGCTCGAGCACCTCGGCGCGTCGCTGCTCGGCGCCGCGCCCTTCACGCTGCCGCCGCCCGCGCGCCCGATGGCGCGGCTCCCCGTCGAGGAATCGCCGCGCGCGTTCGCCTCCGCGCCGCGCTTCACGCACGCTCCCCGCGGTCCGCCCGCCGGCTGATCGCCGCCGCCCGCGTCCGCGAAAATCCGGGGAGGAGCCATGCGTCCACGTATCGGGGCACGGAGTGCCCTGTGCCTTGCCTTTTTGTTCGCCGCGCCCGCGCTCGCGCACGAGCCGGACGAGAAGCCCGAGAGCGCCGAGCCCGACACCGCGCCGGTGCTGATCGAGCGCGTCGAGCCGAGCTATCCCGAGGCCGCGCGCCTGGCCGGCATCGGCGGCACCGTCGGGCTCGAGCTGTCGATCGGCGCCGACGGCTCGGTCGGCGAGGTCAAGCTCATCCGCTCCGCCGGCGTCGGCCTCGACGACGCCGCGATCGCCGCCGCGCGCAAGTTCCGCTTTCGCCCCGCGCAGCACGACGGCCGCCCGATCGCGTCCACGGTCCTGTTCGATCAACGCTTCAACATCCGCCCGCACCTCTCGGCCGAGATCGCCGCCGAGCCCGCGCCGACGGAAGTTGCGCCCGCGCCCGCGCTGCCCGAGAACGCGGGCACCGAGCGCAAGTCGGCGTACGAGACCACGGTCGTGTCGCGCGGCCCGTCGAGCGCGGCGTCGGCGTCGAGCATCCGCAACCTCGACTTCGAGCTGCGCCCGAAGACCGCGCCCAACGATCTGTTGCGCGTGGTGCCGGGCCTGCTCGCGGTGCAGCACCAGGGCGGCGGCAAGGCCGATCAACTTTTTCTGCGCGGCTTCGACGCCGATCACGGCACCGACGTGGGCGTGTTCGTCGACGGCATCCCGATCAACCTGCCGTCGCACGCGCACGGGCAGGGCTTCGCCGATCTGCACTGGCTGATCCCCGAGGCCATCGAGCGCATCGACGTGGTCAAGGGGCCCTACGACGTGCGCTTCGGCGATTTCTCGACGGCGGGCGCGGTCAACTTGATCACGCGCGAGCGCTTCGAGTCGTCGAGCGTCTCGTACACGCTCGGCATGTTCCCGTCGCTGGGCGCGGGCAAGGCGGCGGCGACCGGACGCTTCGTCGGCATCGCCGCGCCCGAGCTGCCCGGCTGGGCGGCCAAGCTCCACCCGTGGGTCGCGTTCGAAGCCGCGTACGACGACGGGCCGTTCGATCATCCGGAGCGGCTCAAGCGCTACAACCTGTTCTCCAAGATCAGCTACGACCTCTCGCCGCGCTCGCAGCTCGGCGTGTTCGTGCAGGCGTACGGCTCGGGCTGGACCGGCTCGGGGCAGATCCCCGCGCGCGAGGTGAGCGCCGGCCGGCTGTCGCAGTTCGGCTCGGAAGATCCGTCGGAGGGCGGGGTCACCGAGCGCCAGATGTTCACCGCGTTCTTCAAGCACAAGGACGCGATCAACGAGATCGAGGCCACCGCCTACGTCACGCGCTATCGCCTGTCGCTGTGGAACGACTTCACCTTCTTCCTCGGCGATCCGGTGCACGGCTCGGAGCTCGAGCAGGACGACGCGCGCGTGTACGCCGGCGCCAACTTCGCGTGGCACTTTCACCGTCGCTGGCGATCGATCTCGCTGCGCACCACCATGGGCGCGAGCGCGCGCTGGGACGGCGTGCACGTCGAGCGCTGGAACGCCGAGTCGCAGAACGGCGACTTTCGCCAGCGGCTGGCGCCGATCGATTCGGACGACGTCGATCAGACCAACCTCGCCGGCTATCTCGAGGAGGACGTGGTGTTCAACCGCTTCGTGCGCGCCATCGGCGGCGTGCGCGTCGACTACTTCGCGTTCGACGTCGCCGGCACCGATCGCGGGACGAAGCAGAAGGCGCTGGTCTCGCCGAAGGCGACGCTGGTGGTCTCGCCGCTGCCCGACAAGCTCGATCTCTACTTGAACTTCGGCATGGGATTTCACTCCAACCAGGCGCAGGCGGCGCTGGCCGACGGCGCGACGCGCGCGAGCCCGAGCGGCGGCACGTTCGTCGTGCAGGCGGTGCCGCGCATCTACGGCGGCGAGCTCGGCGCGCGCGTGCATCTATTCAACCGCGTCGACGCGGCGGCGGCGTTCTGGGTGAGCTATCTCGAGAACGAGACCGTGTTCGACGCCGACACGGCGACCTTCGTGCCGTCGGCGGCGACGCGGCGGCTCGGCTTCGATCTCGAGGTGCGCGCGCGCATCCTGCGCTGGCTCTACGCCGACTTCGATCTGGCGCAGGCCGATCCGGTGTCGCTGCCGAACGGCGCGCCGTCGGGCGGGCTGGCGCTGGCGCCGCGCTTGTACCTGACGGGCGGGCTGACGGCGAAGCACGACTTCGGCGAGCGCGCCGGCGTGGTGCGCGGCGGCCTGCGCTTCCGCTACCTCGGCGCGCGGCCGGCGTTCGACGAGAACAGCGCCGAGTACCGGCAATTTGCCGCAAGCGATCCGTCGCGCGTCAACACGCAGTCGTACTTCATCGTCGATCTCTACGGCGCATACCGCTGGAGCTTCCTCGAAGGGTCGCTGGCGATCCAGAACCTGTTCGACTCGACGTGGCGCGAGGCGGAGTTCGGCAACCATTCGTGCACGCACGACGAGACGTACAACCCGGCGAGCCCGCACTTCGCCGAGTGCGGCGTCTCGCAGCCGAGCCGCCCCGGCGTGGCCGACGTCCACTTCACGCCCGGCGTGCCGATCAACCTGCAATTCACCTTGAAGGCCTATTTCTGACCCTCTCATTTTGATTCAGTGCTCTCTCATTTTGAGCCAGCCGGCCGCGCGGCCCGTCGGCAAATCGGCCAGTTGCCGATGGCCACGATCTTGCTGCATGATGCGGCGCCAACCCTGGAGGAGCCCATGAACCGTTCACTCGTCATCGCCGCGACGCTCGCCCTCGGCGCCGCGCCGGCGTTCGCCAAGCCGGCGCACTACGAGATCGACCCGGCCCACTCGAGCGCCGAATTCGTCGTCCGCCACATGGAGGTCTCGAACGTCCGCGGCCAGTTCACCAA
Organism: Polyangia bacterium; assembly: GCA_035652295.1. Taxonomy (GTDB): domain Bacteria; phylum Myxococcota_A; class Polyangia; order Palsa-1104; family Palsa-1104; genus DASREC01. The sequence continues at coordinate 20,746 of DASREC010000464.1, read as the reverse complement.
GGTCTCGGGCAGCGCCACCTTCGATCCCGAGAACCCGGCCAACGACTCGGTCGAGGCCACCGTCGACGCGACCACCATCAACACGCACGAAGAGAAGCGCGACGCGCACCTCAAGAGCCCCGACTTCTTCGACGTCGCCAAGTTTCCGACGCTGACGTTCAAGTCGAAGAAGGTGTGGAAGGACGGCGGCCGGTTGAAGATGACCGGCGACCTGACGATGCACGGCGTGACCAAAGAGGTGACGTGGATGCTCGAGGGTCCGTCGAAGCCGCAGAAGACGCCGTGGGGCAACACGGTGGTCGGCGTGACCGCGGTGACCAAGGTGAACCGCGGCGACTTCGGGCTGAAGTGGAACAAGGCGATCGAGGGCGGGAACGTCGTCGGCGAAGAGGTCAACATCGGCATCGAGGTGGAGATGATCGAGCAGGCGCCGAAGTCGGCGGCCGCGGCGCCGAAGCCCGCCAAGTAGCGCTCCGCCCGGCGGCCGCGCGCCGCTTGCCTTCGCGCGGCTCATCGCATACGACTAGCGCATGAGCCAACGTCCGTCGCCGATCACCGCCAGCGAGCTGCAAACCGCGCTCAGCGCCGGCGCGAAGCCGCGCCTGCTCGACGTGCGCGAGCCCCACGAGTTCGTCTCCGAGCTCGGCCACATCGACGGCAGCGAATTGGTGCCGCTCGGTCAGCTGCCGGCCAAGACCGGGCAGTTCACCGGCGAGGAGCGCGAGATCATCTGCATCTGCCGCTCGGGCATGCGCGCCGGGCAGGCGGCCGAGCTGCTCAGCCGCGCGGGCCTCAAGACGCGCGTGCTCACCGGCGGCATGATGGCGTGGAACGAAGCCAAGCTGCCGATCAGCCGCAACCCGGCCTAGCGATTTCGCGCCGCTCCGTCGTCAGAGCTTCTGCCGCACGTGTTGCAGCGTCTCCTCGAGCACGACCAGCGAGTGGCGATCGCGCTCGAGCTTGATGCGCGCCAGCTCGTAGTCGAGCTCGGGCATGAACTTGTCGAGGAACGTCTTGAGGGCGCGCGCCTCGTCGTCGGAGATGGTCACCGCCACGTCACGACCCCAGCTGCTGGAGCATGGTGGCGAGGTCCTCGGCGTGCTCCTCCTCCTTGGCCAGGATCGTCTCCATCACGCGGCGTGACGTCGAGTCGCCGTGGCCGAAGAAGCGGATCATGTCGCGGTACGAATCGATGGCGATGCGCTCGGCGATCAGGTCCTCGCGGATCATGTCGACCAGCGTGTTGCCCTCGATGAACTCGGAGTGCGAGCGCGCGGTGAGGCCGCTGGGGTCGAGCTCCGGTTTGCCGCCGAGCTGCACGATGCGCTCGGAGAGGACGTCGGCGTGCTGCTGCTCTTCGCCGGCGTGCGCGAGGAACTCGGCGCGGATCGACTCGGCGTGGATCCCCTTGGCCATGTAGTAATGAAACTTGTAGCGCGCGACGCAGACCAGCTCGGTGGCCAGCGCGTCGTTGAGCAGCTTGATCGCGGTCTCGCGATCGACGCCGTAGCTCGGAGTGACCGCGCCCTCCTCGATGTGCTCCCGCGCGCGATCACGGAGCGTCTGTATGTCGGTGATGAACGATCCATTTCCCTGATTCGCCATATCGCCCTCCATTCAAGGACGTACGCACGGAAAACCGTTAGGAAAGTAGCGTCGTCCTCAGTTGCGACAGCCCCCGTCGACGATAACTACCGATCTTTATGGTAAGTGCCGCTTGGCACATGGCATGCTGAACGACACGACCGGGCGCGGGGTGACCGCGCCGGAAACCGGAGGTGGACCTTGCGCAAATTGCTCGTCGCAGTGGGTGTCTTCGGAAGTTTGGGTCTTGCCGGCTCGGCGCTCGCCAAGCCTTGGGAGGACCACGCTTCTCCGCCCCCGGGAACGCTCCGGCCGGAGATCACGATGAAGGTGGCGGCCGACGGCCGCGCCGACCGGCAGATGGATCGCAGCTATCACTACGATCCGTACTCGGTGACGGTGCAGAAGCCGAACGCCGATCGCAACTATGGCCAGGCGACGCACGGCGCGCCGGTGCAGCTCAAGGCGGAGGTCGCGCTGCGCATGCAGAAGGGCGACAACCGCGAAGGCTCGAGCGCGGCGTCCAAGCGCGCCGACGTCTCGCAGCAGTCGAGCCGCACCGACAACAAGCTGGGCCGCAAGGACGCGCCGGCGCCGATTCCGCTCAAGTCGCAGATCACGATGCGCATGCACAACGGCGACAATCGTGAGGGCGGCGTCGAGCACAAGATCGGCGCGGCCAACAACGCGGCCCGCGATCGCTCGGGCGCGGCGACGGCCGAGAAGAAAGACGGCCTGAAGACGCCGATGTCGCGCGAGGACAAGCTGGCGCTGTGCAAGCAGACGGGCGTTTGCATCCCGATGCTGCAGTCGAGCGACGACTCCGACGACAAGACGATGTAGCTTTCGCTACGCGTCGCGCCCCGCCTGATCCAAACTTCCCCTCGATTGCGATTCTCCTACTACCAGCGGCTGTCGCGCGCCGAGCAGGCGATCTATCGCCGCTCCGACGACATCCATGCGGTGCGGCTCGGCGCCAACCAGCAGCCGCTCGTCGAGCTGGCGGCCGCCGTCGAGCGCGCGCTCGCGGGCGGGCAGCCGCCGATCATCGAAGGCACGTGTGCGGCACTTTGCCGCATGCTGACCGAGCGCCTCGGCGTGCCGCCGGTGGTGGTGCGCGTGCTGGCGGTGCGGCCGAGCGACGCAGGCTCGGAGCTGCACGGCCTCTACACCGCCGGCGACGGCAAGCCGCCGACCATCCGCGTCTGGATGCGCACCGCCGCGCACCGCCGCGTGGTGGCGTTCAAGGCGTTCCTGCGCACGCTGCTGCACGAGCTGTGTCACCACCTCGACTTCGAGCTGTACCGGCTGCCCGAGTCGTTTCACACGCAGGGCTTCTTCAAGCGCGAGTCGAGCCTGTTCCACCAGCTCGTCCCGCGCTCCACGGCGCGACCGCGTATAACCTAGCCGATCGCCGTTTCGATGCGGTTTCGCCCGGCGTCCTTGGCGACGTACAGCGCTTGATCGGCGCGCTTGATCAATTCGTCGCGCGATTCGTTGCCCCGCCGCTCGGCCACGCCGATCGAGATCGTCGCGCGGATCGCCACGCCGCCCGCCACCACGCCCGAGCTCTCGACCGCCGCGCGCGCGCGCTCGGCGATGTTCCACGCCGTCTGCAGATCCACCTTCGGCAGCACCAGTAAGAACTCCTCGCCGCCGAAGCGGATCACCGCGTCGCCGACGCGCACCGCCGCCGCCAGCACGTGCGCCACGTGCTTGAGCACCTCGTCGCCGATCGCGTGCCCGTAGTGATCGTTGATCAGCTTGAAGCGATCGACGTCGGCCATCGCCACCGACAGCGGCTGCAGCACGTCGTCGGGCGGCGCCTCGGGAAACGCCTGGTCGAGCCCGCGCCGGTTGAGCGCGCCCGTCAGCGGATCGACCTGCGACAAACGCTGCAGCCGCGCCACCTCGACGTGCGGCGCGCAGATGCCGGCGATCAGCGACAGCAGCTCCTGATGATGCGGCGTGTAGTGCCCGTGCTCCGGATGCACCGACGACAGCACGCCGATGCACGCGCGCCCCGAGATCAGCGGCACGCCGAGGAACGCGCCCAGCTTCTGCTTCTGATCGGCGCGCGGCAAAAAGCGCGGATCGCTCTCCGCGTCGTCGAGCCGCATCGCCTCGCCGTGCTGCGCGATCCAGCCGAGCAGCCCTTCGCCGAGCTTGAACTCCTGCCCGGCGTTGTGGTGCATCGGCGCGCCCGCGCGCGCGCTCGCCACCAGCCGCGTGCGCGCCGGATCGAGCAGCCGCACGCTCACGCGCGGCGTCTCGAGGAGCAGCGCCGCGTGATCGACGATCCGCTGCAGCATGATCTCGAGCGCCAACCGATCCTGCAGCTCACGGGTGAGCTCCGTCAGCGTCGACAGCTCGCTCGGCATTACCGTCTCCACTCGTCACGCAAGAGCGACATCAGGTGCAGGTCGCGATACGCGCCCTCGCGAAAAGCGTGTTGCCGCATCACGCCCTCGCGCTTGAACCCGACTTTTTCATAGCAGCGCACCGCGCGCTCGTTGTCGGTGAACACGTCGAGCCACACGCGGTTCAAGTTGAGCGTCTCGAACGCGAGCGCCACCATCAGCCGCGTCGCCTCGGTGCCGTGGCCGTGGCCCCAGCGCGACTTCTCGCCGATGACGATGCCGAGCATGGCGCGGCGGTTCTTGTCGTTCACGCCGTGCAGGCCGCACACGCCGATCAGCGCGTCGCTCTCGCGCTCGACGATGCCGACGATCACGTCGTCCTTCGCCTCGGCGATCGCCTCGATCCGCTTCTCCTCCTCGGCGAGGCCGAGCGGGCGATACATCGTCAGGTTGCGCGTGACCTCGGGATCGTTGAGCCACGGCGTGATGCGCGCCGCGTCCGCGCGCTCGAGCGGGCGCAGATAGATCGTCTCGCCGTTTCGATACGCGTTGGTCACGGCAAGTATTGACGCGTCAGGTTTTGCGGCGGTTTGCCGTCGAGGATGCGCACGTCGTCTTCGATGCGCACGCCGCCGAGCGGCGCCAGCGCGTCCACCAGCTTCCAGTCGACGCGCGCGGCGTGCGGCCCGTGGCGCAGCGGCGCGAGCAGCAGGTCGATGAAGTAGATGCCCGGCTCGACGGTGAACACCTGCCCCGGCGCGATCGTCGTGGTATTGCGCAAGAACGGGTTGTCGCTCTTCGGTTTCAGCTCCGCGCAGCCGACGTCGTGGCACTGGAGACCGAGCGAGTGGCCGAGCCCGTGCGGATAGAACGCGCGCGTCACGCCCGACGTCACCGCCTCCTCGGCGCTCATGCGCGCGACGCCGGCGTCGACCAGGATGCGCCCGACCTCGGCGTGCGACTCCTCGTGCAGGCTCTCGTACTTTCGCCCGACGGTGGCGGCGGCCACCAGGCGCTGCTGCATCTTCTCCACGCCGGCGACGATGCCGGCGAACGCGCTCTCCGCCGCGCCCGCGCCCTTGACGTGCGTGCGCGTGATGTCCGAGCAGTAACCGTGAACCGTCGCGCCCGCGTCCAGCAGCAGCGACGCGCGCGGCTCGGCGCGCCGGGCGTAGCTCACGTGGTGCAGCGTCGACGCGTGCGCGCCGAGCGCCACGATGTTCTTGTACGGCGTCTCCGGATCGTCCTGCTCCGTCGCCTGCAAGTACAAGAGGTGCAGGTCCAGCTCCGAGCGATCGCCGTCGCGAAACGCGGCCGCCACGCGCTCGTGCCCCGCCGCCGCGCGCCGGTTCGCCTCGTCGAGGCACGCCACCTCGTACTCGGTCTTGACCACGCGCAGCCGATCGAGCGCGCGCGCGAGCGCCGGCGGATTGGCGTCGTTGAAGCCCCACGCCGACGCGCGCGCCTCGTCCTCGCCGAGAAACGCCGCGCGCCCCGCCGGGTGAAGATGCGCGCGCACGTCGCCCACCTCCTCCACCTCGACGAGATCGAACGACGCCTGCCAATGATCCGAGTCGGCTTTCGCCGGCGCCTCCCAGAATCCCACCGCCGTCGGCCACACCAGCTTCGGCCGCTGCCCGATGCGGATCAAGAGCGCGCAGTCGGCGGCGACGAGCGGCGTCCAGTGCTGGAACTCCGGCGTCGGGCGCAGCGGCCAATATTGATCGTCGAAGCGCGTGCGCGTCTTGGGCGCGCCCGAGTGAATCACCACCGAGTCGTAGCCGTGCTCGGCGAGCGCGCGCGCATAGCCGCGCTCGAGCTCGGCCACGTGCTCGACGTAGAGCCTCCGCAGACGTGCCGGATCCATCCGAGAAAATTACCGCGCGCCCGTCGAGGAATCAACGCAAGCTTCGCGCTTTGTGGTAAACGAGTGAGCCGTGCCACAGACGTGGGTCTTGATCATGGCCGGTGGCGGCGGCACACGGTTGTGGCCCGCCAGCCGGCGCAAACGGCCGAAGCAGTTCTTGCCGCTGCTCCCCGGCGGGCGAACGCTGCTCGGCGCCACCGTCGAGCGATTGTCGGCGATCGCGCCGCCCGAGCGCACGCTGATCGTGACGGCGGCGAATCAGGTCGCCGACGTCGAGCGCACCGCGCCGTCGGTGCCGCGCGCCAACATCGTGATCGAGCCCGAGGCGCGCAACACCGCCGCGTGCATCGGTCTCGGCGCCGTCGACGTCTTGCGCCGCGATCCCGACGCGCTCATCGCCGTCGTGCCGTCGGATCAATACGTCGCGCGGCCCAAGCCGTACGCCGAGTCGCTCGAGCGCGCGCTCGCCGCCTCCGCCGACGGGCGCGTGGTCACCGTCGGCATCCGGCCCACCGGCCCGGAGACCGGCTTCGGCTACATTGAAATCGGCGCCGAGTCGAACGGCGCGTTCGCCGTCGAGCGCTTCGTCGAGAAACCGGATCGCGCCACCGCCGAGCGCTACGTCGCGTCGGAAAAATATCTCTGGAACTCGGGGATGTTCTTCTTCCGCGCCTCGCGCATCCTCGAGCTGATCCACCGCGAGCTGCCCGAGCTGGGCGCGATCCTCGACGAGCTGCGCGCCGATCCCTCGCGCGCGGCCGCGCGCTATCCCAAAGCGCCGGCGATCTCGATCGACTACGGCGTGATGGAGCGGCTCGGGCGCGGCGAGGTGGCGGTGGTGCCCGGCGACTTCGGCTGGTCGGACGTCGGCTCGTGGGCCGCGCTCGACGGACTGGCCGCGCCCGACGCCGCCGGCAACGTCTCGCTCGGCGACACCGTCACCGTCGACGCGCGCGACAACCTGCTCTACGCCTCGGACGGCCGCGTGGTCGCCGCCGTCGGCGTACACGATCTCGTGATCGTCGCCAGCGACGACGCGGTGCTGGTGCTGCCGCGCGATCGCGCGCAGGACGTGCGCGAGATCGTCAAGGCGCTTGAAAAGAGCAAACGAGAATCCTATTTGTAGCTGTCCCTCTATTCGTCTCTGGCCAGGGAGCGCTCCATGAATCCTCGAGTCTTTCGCGAATACGACATTCGCGGCAACGCCGACCGCGATCTGGAAACGGCGTTCGTCGCCGATCTCGGCCGCGCCATCGGCACGCACCTGCAGCGCGCGCGCTCGCGGCGCATCACGCTCGGCCGCGACTGCCGCGTCCACTCGCCGCGCCTGCACGCCGCGCTCAAAGAGGGGCTGCTCTCGACGGGGATCGACGTCATCGACGTGGGCGTGGTCGCCACGCCGACGCTCTACTTCTCGGTGTTCCACCTCGACACCGACGGCGGCGTGCAGATCACCGGCAGCCACAACCCGCCCGAGGACAACGGCTTCAAGATCCTGCGCGGCAAGTCGACGATCCACGGCGAAGAGATCCAGCAGCTGCGCGCGCTCATCGACAAACGCGACTTCATGAGCGGCGCGGGCAGCTACGAGCAGCGCGACGTGAGCGCGGCGTACGTCGACACCTGCGCGTCCAAGATCCAGCTCGGCCCGCGCCGCTTCAAGGTCGTCGTCGACGCGGGCAACGGCGTCGGCGGGCTGGCGGTGCCGCTCCTGCGCAAGCTCGGCTTCGACGTGACCGAGCTGTACTGCGAGCCGGACGGCCGCTTCCCGCACCATCACCCCGATCCCACCGTCGAGAAGAACGTCGCCGATCTCAAGCGCACCGTCGCCGAGGTCGGCGCCGAGGTCGGCATCGCGCTCGACGGCGACGCCGATCGCATCGGCGTGGTCGACGCGAAGGGGCGCATCGTCTGGGGCGATCAGCTCATGATCCTGTTCGCGCGCTCGATCCTCGAGGAGGTGCCGGGCGCGACCTTCGTCTCCGAGGTCAAGTGCTCCAAGGCGCTCTACGACGAGATCGCGCGCGCCGGCGGCCGCGCCATCATGTGGAAGGTCGGCCACTCGCTGATCAAAGAGAAGATGAAGGCCGAGGGCGCGCTGCTCGCCGGCGAGATGAGCGGGCACATCTTCTTCGCGCACCGCTACTTCGGCTACGACGACGCGATCTACTCGGCGGCGCGGCTGTGCGAGCTGCTCTCGAAGGGCGCGCGCACGCTGTCGGAGCACGTCGACACGCTGCCGAAGTTCTTCAACACGCCCGAGATCCGCTACGAGCTGCCCGACGAGCTCAAGTTCGAAGTGGTGCGGCGCGTGGTCGCGCACTTCAAGCAGCAGAGCGACTCGAAGGTGGTGGACGTCGACGGCGCGCGCGTGACGTGGCCCGACGGCTGGGCGCTGGTGCGCGCGTCGAACACGCAGCCGGCGCTGGTGCTGCGCTTCGAGGCCGAGACGCAGGAGCGGCTGGTCGTGATCCAGACGCTGGTCGAAGGCGTGCTCAAGCGCATCGAGGCCGAGGCGCGCAGATGAAGTTGGCGGTCGGCGTCGATCTCGGCGGCACCAACGCGCGCGCGGCGCTGGTGGACGTCGAGCGCGGCGCGATCATCGGCGACGAGGCCAAGCACCCGCTCGGCGATCGCGCGCCCGACGCGGTGGCGGCGCTGCTCGAGGAGCTGGCGCGCGCGGTCGATCCGCGCGGCGAGCGGCTGGGCGTCGGCGTCGGCATCGCGGCGATGCTGCGCGGCTGGAGCGGCGTGGTGGTGAACGCGCCCAACCTCGGGTGGCGCGAGGTCGACTTTCGCGCGCGGCTGCGCGGCCGCGTCGGCGCGCGCGCCGAGCTGTACAACGATCTGAACGCGATCGCGTTCGGCGAGGCGACCTACGGCGCGGCGCGCGGCGTGCGCGACGTGCTGTTCGTGTTCGTCGGCACCGGCGTCGGCGCCGGCCTGGTCCTCGACGGCGAGCTGTACATCGGCGCCACCCACCTCGCCGGCGAGTTCGGCCACACCAAGGTGGTCGCGCCCGACGCGCCCGGCGCGCGCCAGTGCGGCTGCGGGCAGCGCGGCTGTCTCGAGGCGTACGCGTCGGGGCGAAACATTCAGACGCGCGTGCGCGAAGAGCTGCGCGCGCTGATCGCCGCGGGCCAGCCGCAGCCGACGCTGGCGCTCCAGCTCGCCGGCGGCGCGCTCGAGCACGTGCACGCCGGCCACCTCGACGAGGCGGCGCGGCTCGGCGACGCCTACGCCAACCGGCTGTGGGACGAGGTCGCGCGCTACCTCGGAATCGCGCTGGCCAACGCGGTGACGATGCTCAACCCGTCGCGGCTGATCATGGGCGGCGGCGTGTGGCAGGGCGCGCCCGAGCTCGGCCGCCGCGCGCTGCGCGAATTCGACGCCGCGGTGAACGCGCCGTCGCGCGAAGGCTTCTCCATCGTCGAGTCGGCGCTCGGCGATCTCGCGGGCGTGCTCGGCGCCGCGGCCCTGATCGCCGATTCCCCGAGGAGCCGATGAAGCGCGTCGAGTTCTTCTACGATCTCTCGTCGCCCTACAGCTACCTCGCGTCGACGCAGATCGAGCAGGTGGCGGCGCGCGCCGGCGGCGAGGTGGCGTGGCGCCCGTTCGTGCTCGGCGCGGTGTTCAAGGCGACGGGCAACGTCATGCCGGCGACGGTGGCGGCCAAGGCGCAGCACATGATGAAGGACCTCGAGCGCTGGGCCGCGCACTACGGCGTCGACTTCAAGATGACGACGCGCTTTCCGGTGAACGCGATCAAGGCGATGCGCTTGATCGTCGCCGCCGGGCGCGAGTCGCCGCCGCGCGCGGCGCAGGCGACGCACGCCGCGTTCCGCGCGCTGTGGGTGGACGACCGCGACATCACCGCCGAGGACGAGCTGCGGCAAATTGCCGCAAGCGCGGGGCTCGACCCGGCGCGCGCGCTCGGCGCCATCGAGTCGCCCGAGGTCAAGGACGCCCTGCGAGCCAACGGCGACGAGGCGGTCGAGCGCGGCGCGTTCGGCGCCCCGGCGTTCTTCGTCGGCGACGAGCTCTTCTGGGGCAACGACCGGCTGCACTTCGTCGAAGCCGCCCTGCGCGCGAAGTAGCTCAGACCGCGCGCAGGAGCAGGATGGTGTGCCCGCCGTCGGGCACGTCGAAGTCGTGATCCTCGACGGCGAAGCCGGCGGCGTCGAGCATGGCGAGCGTCTTTTCGTAGGAGCACACGGCGTAGAACATCGGCCGGCCGAGCAGCTCGTGATCGGCGCCTTCGCCGCCGGGATCGACCACCGCCACGGTGACCAGCGCGGGCGCGCCGCCGATCAGCCAGCCGCGCAGCCGCTCGAACACGCGCGCCTGATCGGCGAGCGGCAGGTGCCACAGCGAGTCGTAGGCGACCGCGCCGTCGAACGACGCCGCCGGCAGCTCCACGTCGACGAGATCGCCCTCGACGAACGCCGACTCGGGGCAGCGCGCGCGCGCCAGCCGCAGCTGCGAGCGCGAGAAGTCGACGCCGGTGGTGTGGTAGCCGCGCTCGATCAGCGCCGCCAGGATCGGCTCGCCGCCGCCGCAGCCGAGATCGAGCACCCGCGCGCCCTGCGGCAATTTGCCGTAGAACCGCTCGAGCCAACGCCCCTCGCGCTTCGGGTACGACGGGTGCGCCGCGCCACGCCGGCGATCGACGATCCACTGGTCGGCGACCGCGTCGTAGCCGTCGCGCACCATGCGCCGGCGCGGGTCCACGCGTCAGTTTCCCGTCGAGGAGTCGCCGGCGGGCGGCGCGGCGCCGAGCGCGGTCAGCCGGCGGATCACGCCGCTGGCCAGGTCGCGCACGTCGGCGAGCGGCTGGAGGTCGAGCGCCTTCTGCGCCGCGCCGAGCGCGCCGGCCGGGTCGCCGAGCTTCTCCAGCGACTCGGCGAGATTGGCCGCGTGCGCCGCGTTGTCCGGCTCGAGCTTCGCCGCCTCCGCGTGATCGGCCGCCGCGGTCACGAAGTCCTGCTTGAGCGCGCTCGCTCCGCCGCGCTGGCTCAACAGCGTCGCGCGAAACGCTCCGTCCGCGCGCTGCAGATTGGTATCGAGCGCGGTGAGCGCGTCGTCGATCTTGCCCGCGCCGAGCGCGCGCCCGACGGTCGACACCACCTGCGCCTGCTCCGCCGCGACGGTGATCAGGTCGGCGCCCGCCTGCGGCTGCGGCCGCGCGTCGCCGCCGAGCGTCTTGCGCGCGAGCGCCTGCGCCAGCCAGCCGTCGCGATCCCCGTCGAGGAACCGCTTCACCGGATCGATCACCGCCTGCGCCACCGGTCCGCCCGCCTGCGACGCCGCCGCCAGCTCGCCCTTGAGCACCGCGGTGAGCGGCGCCGGATCGGTGCCCATCTTCTTCAGCACGTCCTCGAGCAGCCCGACCGCCGCCGCCGCCGTGCGCGCGTCGGCCGCGCCGTACTTGTCGCCGAGCGGCACCCACAGCGCGTCCTTGAGCAGCTTGAGCGCGCCCGCGAAGTCGCCGCGCTGAAACGCCGCCTGCGCGTCGAGCAGCTTCGCCGCCGCCGTGTGCCGCTCGGCCCGCACCGCGAGCACGCCGAGCACCGCCACCAGCGCCACCACTCCACCGACGATCGCCCAGGTCATGTGCGCCCCCTCTACGAAGCCGGCTTGACGAACGCCAGCGTGAACCGATCGCTGGTGCCGCGCCGCTCGCCGGCCGCGCGCGGCGACGCGCTCCAGTCGCGCGTGTCGGCGGGATTGCGCAGCAGGTCGCTCTCCGCCTCCAGCTTGAACCCGGCGCGCGCCACCTCCTCGCGCACCACCTGCTCGTCGATGCGGTGCAGCGTCTGCGCGTCGGCGACGCCCGAGCCCGGCCGCGCGCTCGAGTCGCTGACCACGTAGCGCCCGCCCGGCTTGAGCGCGGCGAACACCGCGCGGTTCATTCGGTCGCGGTCGCTCTTCATCCACACCGCGTCGTGATAGAAGGCGTTGATCAGCACGAGGTCGAGGTCGCGCGCCTCGGGCGGCAGCGGATCGTCGAACTCGCGATCGCTGCGCACCACCTTGGCGTTCACCGGGCGCGCCAGGCGCTCGGCGAGCGGATCGGCGCCGAACAGGCGCGCGAGCGCGGGCGGATTCTGCGCGTAGACGACGCCGTTCGGCGCCACCGCGCGCGCCAGCAGCTCGGTGGTGTAGCCGCGGCCCGCGCCCAATTCGGCGACGCGCATGCCGGGCGCGACGCGCAGGAAGGCGAGCAGCTCGGCCGGCTTTCGCCCGGCGTCGAGCGCGCGATCGGCGTCGAGCCGATCGGCCGCCGCGACGATCGCGCGATAGTGATCGATCGTGATCGCATTCGCGCTCGCGCCCGTCGAATGCTGCGTCGCACAAGAAATCAGCGACGGCAAAACCGCCAGCAGCAGCGCGCGCCTCATGCGAGCGGATACTTCAAGGTGTCGAGCAGCCACTCTTTGTTGCCGCGCACGTCGTCCGTCAGCGTCTTGCACAGCCCCTCGCGTTTTTCGAACAAGCGATAGCCGTCGCGCGGCCGCAAGTATCCGCGCGCCTGCGGATGCTTCGCGAACAGCGCCTCCTCGCCCATCTTCTCCGCCCAGCGCGCGTAGCGCTCGCGATTCTCGAGCAGCGCCTTGACCACGAACGGCATCACCATCGAGTAGTCGGCCTGCATGCTCTCGGTCGTCTGCTGATAGCTGTCGCGATCGACCTTGCCCCACGTCACCGCCTCCGCCGGCGGGCACGACGACAGCGAGCCGTCGGTGATCGGCGCCGTCACAATCTGCACGTCGAACATGTAGCCGCGCACGTCGGGAATGCCGAGCACCTGCCCGAGCGCCGGCTCCGGCTGCAGGTTGTAGTTCTTCGGCACGCCGCCGCCGAGGATCAGCGTCGCCAGCATGTGCGCCGGATTCTCGAACAGCCCCCAGCGGTGATAAGCGCAGGCCTCGAACACCTCGGCGTGCAGGTCGAGCTCGAAGCCGTGCCGCTCGACGAGGCCGGCGCGCTCCATGGCCCACAGCTTCATCGAGTTCAAGAACACGCTGCCGTCGGCGGGCGCGCCCACGAACAGCGGGATCGCGAGGCGATGACACGTCGCCAGCAGCCCGGGCGCGACGTCGTTCTTTTTCTCCTGCGCGTCGTAGAGCCCGCCGAGCAGGTAGCGCAGCTCGGTGCCGGTCATCTTCTTCTGCAGCTCGGGCCGCCGGAGCGCCGCGGTGAGAAAGCGATCCTGATCGAGCAGCACGTCCTCGTCGAACGCCATGTCGGTCACGCGGATCGTCTTCTCGTCGCGCAGCGCGCCGTCGTCGCCGAAGATCGGCACCTCGTGGATCGGATCTTTGCGCCCGTCGAGCGAGCGGTGCCCGTCGTGGTAGCAGACCGCGTCGGTCGTCGAGAGATACGCCACCCAGCCGGTCTCGAGCAGCGGGATCAGCCACGCCTGGTGCTGCCCCGAGACGGTCACCGGCCCAGCGATCGCCACGGTGAGCGGGCAGCCGGCGCCGATCGCCTGGTCGAGGATCTTGTAGATGCGCCTGAGGTACGCGCCGCCGAACGCCGGCAGGCAGTGCGTGAACAGCTCGTCGAGCGTCTGGACCTGATCGACCCGCCGCACCGTCACCGTGCGGCGCGGCCCGTCGCCCGCCGCCGGCTGCGCGTCGTCTTGACACGGATGCTTCGTCGACATGGCGCGGGAGTATGCCAGCGCCGTCGGGGGATGACCAGCGGGGCGATGCTAGGCGGCGCGGCGCACCAGCCGCTCGACGTTGTGCAGGAGCACGTCGCGCAAGAACGGCTTGGCCACGTACTCGTCGGCGCCGATGCCGAGCCCGCGCTCGGCGTCCGCGACCGTCGCGTACTCGGCCGTCATCATCAGGATCGGAATGCGCCGCGTGCGCGGATCGGCCTTGAGGCGACGGCACACCTCCCAGCCGTCGACGTCCGGCAGGTGCACGTCGAGCAGGATCGCGCTCGGCCGCTCCGCGAGCGCGCGCGCGTGCACGGCCTCGCCGCGATCGAGCTGCACCACGCGATAACCGCGCCGCGCGAACATCGCCTCGAGCACCTCGCCGAGCGCGGGCTCATCGTCGACGATCATCAGCTTCGGTTTCATGAGCGGCGAAGATGCAAGCGTTGGGCGCGCCCGTCCGCCGGGCGGGCGGCGCGCGGCGAGGCATCCGTTTTCCACTCGGTGGGAACGTTTGCTGCACGCGATCGGCATCGTGAATCGGAGGAGGAGGAAGAGATGCGGAACGTGAACATTGTGCTCACCGTCGGCGCGCTCTTGCTCGGCGGCGCCGCGTTCGCCGACACCGGCCGGATCGGCGACTCGGATCGCGAGTTCATCGAGAAGGCGGCGATGGGCGGCATGGCGGAGGTGAAGCTCGGGCGCCTGGCCGTCGAGCGCGCGCAGAGCTCGACCGTGAAGGACTTCGGCCGGCGCATGATCGACGACCACACGCGCGTGAACCGGAACCTCCAGCAGGTGGCGGCGAAGAAGGGCGTGACGGTGCCGTCGCGGCTCTCGCCCGAGGACCAGGCGCTCTACGATCGGCTGTCGCGTCTATCGGGCGCCGAGTTCGACCGCGCGTACCTGGACGCGATGGCGAAGGACCACGACCAGGACGTCGCCGAGTTCAAGAAGCAGGCGAACGAGGCGCAGGATCCCGAGCTGAAGGCGTTCGCGCGCGGCGCGCTGCCGACGCTCGAGGAGCACGACGACCTGGCGCACCGCGCGCTCGGCCGCACCGGCGCGTCCGAGGCCAGGCCGATGAAGAGCGGCGAAATGCCGCAGCAGCGCCGGCCGCTGCCGCCCGAGCAGGAGACTCCGCACCAGCCGGGCCGCTGACGCTACGGCACCTCGTGCGCGCCGACGTCCCACTTCCCGCCGACCGGCCGCGCCCGCCCGTCGTAGTCGTGATCCACCGCCGACGCGACGATCTGATCCACGCAGCACGCGAGGTTGTTCGCCGTCCGCCCACCGAGGTGATAATCGAACCCCGCGCTCACGAAATCCGGCGCCACGCTGCGATTCCCCGCTCCTCCGACCACCTCGTCGATGTCGACGTTGGTGAGCGCGCACGTGCCGTAGAGCTGCGAGCCGTTGAGCTTCGAGTTCATCCAGACGATCGAGTTGTCGATGGCGGTGACGCCGGTCGCGCTGCAATTGAAGCCGCCGGTGCTCCCGTTCGTCACGTTTCCGACCACCGTGTCGTGGCTGAAAACGCCCGCCGCCGACTCACTGAAAACCATCGCCGGCCCGCCATTGCCGACGATGAATGCGTTGGTGATGGAATAGTTGCCGTAGGTCATGGAGACCGCGCCCGATGCGTTCGCCGGTCCGAGCTGGCTGCGATCGATCACCAGGTCACAGCGTTGTAACTCGAGCGCGAAGTAGCTGACGTCGTGGACATAGCTGTTTTTCAACGTGACCGACGACGACGGCGGGAGCGAGAACGTCAAGCAGCGAATGGCGTCGGCGAGGCTGCCGGCGATCTCGAAACCGTCGAGCGTCACGATGGTGTTGTCGCCGATCGTGACCGCGTCGCTCGCGCCGCCGACGATCTTGGCCGAGGGCTGCGCCTTGCCGCCGGGCCCCACGAGCACGACCGAGATGGTCTTGAGCGTGAGAGGGCTATACGCGTGTGTGCTGCCCGCGACGTGCACGAATGGTTTGCCGATGACCTGCGGAAAGTCGCAAATCGGATCGGTTTGATTTCCGAGATGGGCGCCGGTGCAAGTTCCGGCGACGTTGTCGACGTAGAGCACGTCGCCCGACGCGGCACACGCGCCGCTGCCCTGACAAATCCCCGACGCGCACTCCGCGTGGGTCTTGCAACCCGTGCTTGCAGCATCCGATAGATCGACCGGCGCGCCGCCGTCGAGCGCCGCCAGCGGCGAAAGCGTCACCATCGCGTGCGCGTGCGCGCCGACGCTCAGCACGAGGGACGCCGCGCCTTCGCCTACGGCGTTGCCGTTCAGCAGCCCGACGACGTCGACCGATTGATTTCCGGTCAACGCCGGCGGGAAGGTGGCGGCGATTTCGACCGGCAGCGCGTGACGCAACATCGGCGTCGACTTGGTTTGCCCGTTGACCGTGATGCGCAGTTGATCGATTTCGCCGACACCGTTTCCGTAGACGTCGATCGACGCGCACGTGCCGGCGACGCCGTCGCAAGCGTCCGGCGACGAGGCGCAGCCCGCGAGCACGGCGAGCAGCCCCAGGAATGTGCGCCGAATAATCAAAACGCGACTCCGGGATAAGACGGCGGGTGATTGGAGCCGCGCTGCGTGAGGCCGACGCCGAGCCCGACCGCGGCGCCGGCGACCACGACGCCGCCGACGGTCCAAAACCACCATCGCTCGTAGACCGGCTTCGACGGCGCGGGCGCTGGAGCGCGCGGCGTCGTTTCGAGGACCACCGGCGCCGCGGGAGGCGGCTCGGCCGGCTTCGCGACCGCCGGCTTCAGCGCGATTGTTTGATCGGGCGGCTTGGCGATGGTCGCGCGATCGCGCTGCAATCGCTCGAGGTCGACGATGCGCTGCTCGACCTCGGCGCGGTTCTCGGCGTCCGGCAGGTTGCGCAGGTAGGCGCGATAGAAATAGAGCGCGTGCTCGGGATCGTTCGCCAGGCGATGCGCCTGGCCGAGATTGTAGAGAAACACCGGATCCGGTTTGTAACGATAAGCGGATTGAAACTCGTCAATCGCGTTCAAATACTCGCGAAGGTTGTAATGCGCCAATCCGCGCTCGTAATGCCGTTTGGCCTCGATGACGTCGGGATCGTAATCGTCCTTGGCGTGCGCCACCGACGACAGCGCCGTCAAAGCAATTGCAATCGCCCAGAGCCGCATCGGCGAACTTTACAATAACTAGGGAACTTCGTGCGCCCCGATATCCCACTTCACATTGAGCGGCCGCGGCGACCCGTCATAGTCGTGGTTGACGGGTGAATTCGTGATCTGATCGACGCAGCACGCGAGGTTGTTCGCCGTGCGTCCGTTCAAGTGGTAATCGGTTGCGCCGGTATTGACGAAATCCGGCTGCACGTTCGTATTGCCTGTCCCAGCCGCCGTCTCGTCGATGTCGACGTTCGTGAGCGTGCAGGTGCCGGCACCACCGACTTGAGAGCCGCCCGTGCCCTTGGTGTTCATCCAAACTATCGAGTTTTCAATGATCACCGGATTACCGACGACATTGCATTGAATCCCGCCGATGCCGCTGGTCGTCAGATTGCTCACGACGGTGTTGTGCCGGAACACGCCGGTCGTCCCGTTGCTGAACGTCACGCCGGCGCCTTTGTTGCCGTTCGCCACGATGAAGTTGTTGGTGATCGCGTAGGTGCTGTTGGAGAGCGAGAGTCCGCCGGTGACGTTCGAAGGGCCAATCAAGTTTCGATCGAGCGTCAAATCGCAGCGGCTCACTGCGATGCCCGCGCCGCTCACGTCGTGCACGTAGCAGTTTCTGACGGTGAGCGTGGTGGTGGCCGTGGGGTAGCAATCGATTGCGTCCATGAAGCTGGTCGAAACGTCAAAGCCATCGATCACTGAGCTGGCGGCGGTTGCTCCGCCGAACGTGATCGCAGGGCTCGCGTTACCGATGATCTTCGCCGGGGGCATGGCCTTGCCGCCGGGGCCGACGAGCGTGACGGAGGCGGCGTCGAGCGCGACCGCGCCGTATGACGCGAGGCTGCCGATGACGCGGATGAAGTGCTGGCCCGCGAGCGCCGTGATGGCGGGTTGGATGTCGCAGAACGGATCGGTGGGCGCGCCGGTGTGCGTGCCGGTGCAGCCGCCGCCCTTGTTGTCGACGTAGAGGATGTCGGCGGCGGTGGCGCACGTGCCGTCGCTTTTGCAAACCAGCGACGTGCACTCCGCGTGCGCTTTGCACTTGCGGCAGACGCCGGTGTCGCAGACCGGCGTGGTGGTGGCGCAGTCCGAGTCTTGCGTCGACGCGCGGCACGCGACGCACGCGTGCGACGTCGAGTCGCAGCGCGGCGTCGACGATTTGTGCGCCGCGCACTCGGCGTCGTCGGCGGCGCCGCTGCAGCCGCGGCACGCGCCGGCGGAGCAGATCGGCATCAGGTCGCCGCACTGCGCCGACGTCGCGCACATCGGCGTGAGGTCGGGCGGCGCGGCGTCGGGCACGCTCAGGTCGGCGCCGCCGCCGTCGGGCGCCGCCACGCACGTGTGCGTCGCCGGATCGCAGATCGGCGCCGCCGGATCGGTGCACGGGTTGGTCGCCGAATCGCACTGCGGATGCGGCCCCACGTCGCCGCCGCACCCCGAGAGCCCCACCGCCACCAACAAAGCCAAGCTTAGTCGAGTCATCGCCACCCTCACTCGTCACGATAGGCGGGTTCGGGCGCGGGGGCAATTCGTCGAGCGCCGCGCCGCCGCCCGCCGTCCACTCGCAAGGGGGCGCGTGGCCGGCGGGCAGCGAGGCGGCAAAGGTATTGCTTATTCATACTTAAACCAGAAACCGACAAAGCCGTCAACTCGGTCTTTTCCGTCGAGGAATCGATATTTAATGGAAGTAATTTCCAATTGATTACTTCGCGTTAACCAATAACATCAGCATGCTACGGTCGGCGCCGGATGCGACCCCTGCTCAAGCAGCTCGGCGCCCGGCTCAAGCAGCTCCGCGAGGAGCAGGGGCTGAGCGTGGTCGACGTCGCGGGGTCGACGCGCGTGCACAAGTCGACCATCTACAACATCGAGGCGGGGCGCCATCCGCCGAGCATGAAGCACCTGTCGGAGCTGGCGCAGGCGCTGCGCTGCGACGAGATGGACCTGTTGTGCTTTCCCGGCGCGCATCCGCGGCACGACGTGCTCGAGATCCTGCGGCGCGCGCCGCTCACCGCGGTGATGGCGGTCAAGAGCGCCACCGCGGACCTGGTCGCCGGCGA
Organism: Polyangia bacterium; assembly: GCA_035652295.1. Lineage (GTDB taxonomy): Bacteria > Myxococcota_A > Polyangia > Palsa-1104 > Palsa-1104 > DASREC01. Next base: position 2,046 of record DASREC010000464.1, on the reverse strand, counting down.
CGAGCGCAAGGCGCGCGGCAAGAAATAACTGACCGCGGGTCATTTATTTTCGAGATAACTGACCCTGGGTCATTTATTTTCGCGATAACTGACCGCGGGTCATTTATCGGGCGCGCTCACGGGAGCTGGATCAGGCGGATGCGGTGGTTGCCGGAGTCGGCGATGAAGAGCTGCCGGCCGAAGACGGCGAGGCTGCTCGGCGCCCGGAAGCGCGCGATGCAGCCGACGGTATCGGCGAACCCGGCGGTGCCGTCGCCGGCGACGGTGCTGGTGCTGCCGTCGGGCGCGACCTTGCGGATGCGGTGGTTGCCCTCGTCGGCGACGTAGAGGTTGCCGGCGCCGTCGAGCGCGACGCCCATCGGGCTGTTGAACTCGGTGAGCCCGCTCGCGCTGCCGCTGCCGTCGAAGAAGCCCTGCGTGCCGTTGCCGGCGACGGTGGTGGTGGTGCCGTCGGGCGCGACCTTGCGGATGCGATGATTGCCGCTGTCGCCGACGTACAGGTTGCCGGCGGCGTCGAGCGCGGCGCCGTAGGGCGTGTCGAGCTCGGTGGTGCCGGAGGCGCCGCCGGTGCCGTCGACGAAGCCGGGCGCGCCGTTGCCGGTGAGCGTGGTGGTGGCGCCGCCGGGCGCGACGCGGCGAACGCGGCTGTTGTACGTGTCGGCGACGAAGACGTCGCCCGCGCCGTCGACGCTCAGGCCGACGGGGCCGTGGAACTCGGTGGTGCCGGACGCGCCGCCGGTGCCGTCGACGAAGCCGAGCGTGCCGTTGCCGGCGAGCGTGGTGGTGACGCCGCCGGGCGCGACGCGGCGGATGCGGTTGTTGAGCGAGTCGGCGACGTAGACGACGCCCGCGCCGTCGACGGCGACCGCCAGCGGGTTGTCGAGCTCGGTGGTGCCGCCCGCGCCGCCGGTGCCGTCGACGAAGCCGGGCGTGCCGTTGCCGGCGAGCGTGCTGGTGGCGCCGCTCGGCGCGATCTTGCGCACGCGGTGATTGCCGGTGTCGGCGACGTAGACGTTGCCGGCGCCGTCGGCGGCGAGGCCGAACGGCGCGGACAGCTCGGTGGTGCCGGTGGCGCCGCCGGTGCCGTCGACGAAGCCTTGCGTGCCGTTGCCGGCGAGCGTGGTGACGGTGACCGTCTGGCAGAGCAGCGGCGGCGGAGTGAGATCGGCGGGCGGGCGCAGATCGGCGGCGAGATCGGGCGCGGCGTCGGCGCTCGCGAGATCGACGCCGCCGTCGAGCGGCGCGCCGCCGAGGGTGACGGTCACGCCGCTGGCGTCGCCGGGCGCGATGGTGCCGGCGCCGTCGCCCGCGCCGAGCGGCGCGCCGGCGGCGTCGAGGCACGCGACGTGAACCGCGATCGGGCCGCGCGCGTCGGGCGGGAGATCGATGCCGAAGGTGAACGGCGTGGCGATCGGCGCGGGCGGCGGGAGATCGTAGTCGCGGGTCGCGCCGAGCGCGGTCACCGTCGCGTGGACGCGCGCCACGCCGGTGAGCGGCGGCGCGGCCTCGACGTCGACGATCACCAGCGAGCCGCGCGCGCTGCACGCGGCGAGCGCGAGCGCGAAGGCGGCGAGCGCAGACGCGATGGCCGCGCGGCGAGTGGGCGCGCGCATGGCTAGAACTTCACCGTTCCGAGCGTGGTCTGCGCAGCCGGGTAGGTCGTCGACGGTTGCGACAGACCCACGCCGAGGCCGACGCCGAGCGCGACCGCGACGATCGCGCCGCCGACGGCGCCCCAGAACCACGCGCGCTGGTAGACCGGCTTCGGCGCTGCGGCCGGCCGCGCCGGTGCGCCGGCGATTCGCAGCGCGGCGTTCGATGGCGCGGCGGTCGACGGCGCGGCGGTCGACGGCGCGCCGTTCGGCGGCGGCGCATTGGCCGGCGGCTTCGCGCTCGGCGCGATCGTCCCCTCCGGCGGCCCCTGCTTCGCGCTCTCCTCCTGCTCGATCAGCTTTTGCAGCTCGCCGATCTTCGCCTCCACCTCGGCCCGATTGCTCGCGCTCGGCAGCCGCCGCAGATACGCGCGGTACGATCGCATCGCCCGCC
>DASREC010000463.1:0-10797 GCA_035652295.1 Polyangia bacterium | reverse complement strand
GACGGCGACGCGACGCGCGAAGACGACGGCGCGTACGAAGCGACGACGGAGACCTGCGTGCTGGTGCGCCTCGGCGCCGCGCGCCGCGTGATCGAGGTGCGCGATCACCGCGAGGTGGTGATCGGCCGCTCGAGCGAGTCGACCTTCGTCGCCGACGACGATCGCGTCTCGCGCCGCCACCTGCGCATCCGCTGGCACGACGGCGCGCTCTACGCCGACGATCTCGGCAGCCGCAACGGCTCGACGCTCAACGGGCGCCGCCTCGCCGGCGAGCGCGCGCTCGAGGCGGGCGACGAGCTGGCCGCCGGGCCGGTGCGCGTGACGGTGTGCGGGCGGCGCCGCTCGGCGCCGATCGTCGACGAGGGCGAGCTGACCGCGCGGCTGGCGGCGGAGGTCGAGCGCGCGGTGCGCTTCAAGCGGCAGCTCGGCGTGGTCGGGCTCTCGCTGCGCGGCTCGCCGAACGCGATCCGCGAGGCGGGGCTGCGCGTGGCGTCGCGGCTGCGGCGCATCGATCTCATCGGCGAGTACGCGCCCGGCGAGCTGTTGCTCCTGCTGCCGGAGAGCGGCCTCGAGAAGGCGGCCGCGTTCGCCGACGAGGCGGCGGCGCTGGCGCGCGGGATCGCGGGCGTCGAGGCGTCGGCGCTGGCGGCGGCGGTGCCGGAGACCGGCGCCGCGCCCGACGTGCTGATCGCCGCCACGCTCGGCGCGAGCGCGCGCCCCGTCGCCGCCGCGCCCGCCGAGCCGGCGCTGGTGGCCGAGGATCCGGCGACCCGCGAGCTGCTCGAGCTGGCGCGCCGCGCCGCGCGCTCGAACGCCACCGTGCTGGTCCTCGGCGAGACCGGCTCGGGCAAGGAGCTGCTCGCCGCCGAGATGCATCGCGCGAGCGCGCGCGCCGCCGGGCCCTACGTGCGCATCAACTGCGCCTCGCTGCCCGAGACGCTGCTCGACGCCGAGCTGTTCGGCCACGAGCGCGGCGCGTTCACCGGCGCCGATCGGCGGCGCGTCGGCTTCATCGAGACCGCGGCGGGCGGCACGCTCCTGCTCGACGAGATCGGCGAATTGCCGCTCGGCATGCAGGCCAAGCTCCTGCGCGTGCTCGAGGAGCGCAAGGTGACGCGCGTCGGCGGCACCGAGGAGATTCCCGTCGACGTGCGCTTCCTCGCGTCGACCAACCGCGATCTCGAGCGCGAGGTGGCGCGCGGCGCGTTTCGCGAGGACCTCTATTTTCGACTGAGCGGGATCACCTTGCGCGTGCCGCCGCTGCGCGAGCGTCCGCGCGAGCTGCCGGTCCTGGCGGAGCAGTTCGCGCGCGGCGTGGCGGCGACGCTCGGCCGTCCCGCGCCGCGGCTCTCGCCCGCGCTCGTCGCCGCGCTCAAGCACTATCCGTGGCCGGGCAACGTGCGCGAGCTGAAGAACGTGATCGAGCGCGCGGTGATCCTCGCCGACTCGAGTGAGCTGGGCGTCGAGCACCTGCCGCAGCGATTCGCGGCGCTCGCGGCGGCGCCGTCGCCGGCGCGCGGCGGGCCGATGCGCGAGCAGGTGGACGAGCTCGAGCGGCGCAACCTCGTCGAGGCGCTGCGCGAGACCGCGGGCAACCGCACGCACGCGGCGCGGCGGCTCGGCATCTCGCGGCGCGCGCTGATCTACAAGCTCAAGAAGTACGGGCTGTCGTGATTCACGGCGCCGGGTTGTAGAGCTCGGCGCCCGCGCCGCCGCCGACGAACAGCAGCGTGCCATCGCACAGCGCGACGACCGCGTGGCCGGCGCGCGCGGCGGTCATCGGCGCGGTCGGCACGAAGTCGCCCTCGGGCCCGAGCGTGGCGTCGAAGATCTCGGCCTGCGCCGTGGCCCCGCCGCTCGCGTCGACGCCGCCGGCGATCAGCACGCGCCCCGACGGCAGCAGCGTGGCGGTGTGCTGCGCGCGCGCCAGCTTGAGCTCGCCGGCCGACGTGACCGCGCGCTTGATCGGATCGAAGATCTCGGCCGACGCGAGTGGGCGGCCAGCCGCGTCCAGCCCGCCGGCGATCAGCACGCGCCCGTCGGGGAGCAGCGTCGCCGTGTGATCGTAGCGCGGCGTGGCGAGCTGCGCGCCCGACTGCGCGAAGCTCATCGTCGCGGGATCGAACGTCTCGATGCTCGCCAGCGGCCCGGCGGCGCCGAGACCGCCGGCGGCGAACGCGAGCGGCGCGCGGCTCTCGGCGGCGAGCGTGAGCGTGTGGCGCCGCCGCGCGTCGACGAGCGGACCACCCGCTTCGGCGAGCGCGCCGTCGCTGGAGAGCACGATCGTGCCCGCCGTCGGCGACGCGGCCTCGGTGCGCCCGCCGGCGACCAGCACGCGCCCGTCGCCGAGCGCCACGCTCGCCTCGTCCGCCAGCTCGGGCGGAAACGCCGACGGCGACGGCGCGAACTTGCCGTCCGCGAACACGTCGACGCCGGGCGCGCCCGACGCCGCGCCGCCGAAGACCAGCGTCGCGCCGTCGGGGAGCGTGGCCGCCTGCGCGCCGGCGCGCGCCGCGACCAGCGCCGGGCCGGACGCGAACGTGCCGCGCGCCGGATCGTACTGCTCGCTCGAGGCGAGCGGCGTTCCCGACGCGGCGCCACCGGCGACGAGCGCGAGGTTCCCGGCGGCGAACGCGGCCGCGCCGGTGCGCGCCACCGACGGACCGGCGGTGGCGGCGAACGCGCCGACGCGGGCGAAATAGATCGACACCGTTGGCGGCGGCTGGCCGGCGGCGAGATCGAAGCGGCAGCTTCGCCCGCGCGCGACCACGTCGGGGCCGAGCGTGGCGTCGAGCTCGGCGACGTAGCCCGCGCCGGGCGGCACGCCGTCGAGCGCGATCGACGACGCGGTGGAGGGCACGCTGCGGACCGCGCGCACGCTCCCGTCGGCGGCGCGCAGCGAGAGCGTGACGCCGTCGGCGAGCGCCAGCGGCGAATCGCCGGCGGGCACGCGCAGCGCGATCGCGATCGACGGCGGCGCGGAGTTGCACGCGGCGCACGCGATCGCGGCGGCGGCGGCGAGCGCGCGCCTCATCGCGCCGACCCGAGATCGATGCGCAGGCCGAAGCCCGAGCCGTGACTGTTCGTGAGCCCGACGCCGAGCCCGACGCCGAGCGCCAGCGCCGCGGTCGCGCCGCCGACGAGGGCCCACACCAGCGGGCGGCGATACCACGCGCGCGCCTGCGGCAATTTGCCGCGCGCGCCCTCGGGCTCGGGCGTCGCGCCGAGCAGCGAGTCGACCGCCGCCAGCAGATCGCCGGTCGTGAGCCGCTCGTCGTCGGCGAGCCACGCGCGGCCCTCCACGCGCGCCGACTTTACGTCGACGAGCTGCAGCTCGACGGCCGCGCGCCCGTCGGTGAGCGAGACGAACGCGGCGATCACGCGGCGCGCGCCGCTCTGGATCCCGCGCGCCGCGATCTGCGCCGGCGTGGGCGCGGGCGCCGGCTCGAGCGCGAGCCGCGTCTCGGCGCCGGATGCGCCGACGTCGACGCGGCTTCCCGCGGCGCGAAATCCCGAACGCTCGGCGCGGACCAGGTGCGCGCCCGCCGGCAGCAGCAGCTCCACGTGCCCGCGCCCGACCAATTCGCCGTCGACGATCACCAGCGCGTCGTCGGGCGCGGACGCGATCGCCAGCCGCGCCGGCGCGCCGATCGCCTGCGCCGCGCGCCGCGCCGCCTCGACCACGCGCGGCGGAAAGCGCGCCGGATCGAGCGGCCGCGACGGCGCCAGCACCGCCGCCGCCAGCAGATCGTCCCACGCGCTCGCCTCGTCGCCGTTCGCCATGCGCGCGGCCGCGCGATACGCGTGCAGATCGACCAGCTCGCCGCGCGTCAGCCCGCCGCCGCCGCGCGGCGCCACCTCGCGCTCCACCGCGTCGAGCGCCGCGATCGCCTCGGCGAAGTGCAGCTGCCCATACGCCGCGATCGCGCGCGAGAGCGCGGCGCCCGGCGTCTGCTCGGCGAGCTGCCCCGGCGCCTCACGCGCGACCGGCGCGCCGCGCCGCCGTCCGAGCGCGAGGAACGACTGATCGACGCCCGTCGGATCCGCTTCGCCGAAGTAGACGAACGCGATCTCCGACGGAGCGGTCTGGGCGTGCGCGCTTTGCCCGGCGAACGCCGCGCAGCAGACGGTGAGCAGGTGGCCGAATCGCAAGTCAGCTCCGCGCGGAGTTTCCGCCGGCTGCCGTCGCCGGTCAAGCCGGCGTGCTAGATTCTCCGCTGACGTGGAGCCAGCGCCGGCACGGTTCGGTCGTTACGAGCTGATCCGCCGGCTCGACGGCGGCGGCATGGGCGAGGTCTATCTCGCGCGCGCGCGCGGCCCCGAGCGCGTGCAGAAGACCGTGGTGCTCAAGCGGCTGCGGCCCGATCGCGCCGTCGACGAGACCGCGCGCGCCCGCTTCGTCGACGAGGCGCGCGTGGCGGTGTCGCTGGCGCATCCGCACGTGGTGCCGGTGTTCGAGTTCGGCGAGCTCGACGGCGAATATTTCCTGGTGATGGAGTGGCTGCGCGGCGGCGACCTGGCGCGCGTGGCGGGCGTCGATCGGCCGCCGCTCGGCTGGGCGGCGACGGCGCTGCTCGGCGCGCAGCTCTGCGACGCGCTGGCGTACGTGCACGCGCGCAAGGATCGCCGCGGCGCGCAGCTGGTGCACGGCGATCTCACGCCGCGCAACGTGCTGCTCTCGCCCGACGGGCACGCGCTGCTCGCCGATTTCGGATTGGCGCGCTTCGCGGCGCAGGGGCGCGCGGGCACGACGCGCTACCTCGCGCCCGAGCAGGCGCGCGGCGAATCGATCGACGGGCGCGCCGATCTCTACGCGCTCGCGCTGGTGCTGAGCGAGGTGGCCACCGGGCGGCCGGCGTACGATCGCGATCCGGCGCGCGCGGCGAAACAGGCGCGCGTGGGGATGGTGCCGGAGCTCGACGACTGCGACGCGGAGCTGGCGCGCGTGCTGCGGCGGGCGCTGGCGGCGCAGGCGGCGGATCGGTTCGCGGGCGCGTCGGCGATGCGCGAGGCGTTCGAGGCGCTGCTCGATCGCGAGCCGCGCGCGCGGGGGGCGGGGCGCACCGAGCTGGTCGAGCGGACGGCGGCGGCGGGCGGCGCGGCGCTCGAGGGCGGGAGCCGCACCGACGGATCGGCGCTCGGCACGCGCGATGCGACTCGCGCGTCGCAGCCGCGCCGCGTCGGCGCGTGGCTCGCCGCGCTGCTGGTGCTCGCCGTCGCGGGCGGCGCGGGCGTCTGGCTCAAGCGATCCTCGCGCGCGTCGTTGCCGCCACCCTCTCCATCCGTCGCTCCCGCCGCGCCGCCCGCGCCCGCGCCGTCGAGCGCGTCTTCATCGCCGAGCGCGGCGCCGTTGTCGAACGTGTCGCCGCCGTCGAGCGCGGCGCCGTTGTCGAACGTATCGCCGCCGTCGAACGCATCGCCGCCGTCGGGCGCGTCGTCGGCGAAACCGAGCGCGGTCGCGCGTGCGACGGTGCATCGCGCCGCGCCGCCGCGGCCCGCGCCCGAGCCGGCGACGCTCGACGTCAACGCCGCGCCCTGGGCGCACGTGCGCATCGACGGCGAGCCGCGCGGCGAAACGCCGCTGCTCGGCATCGTCCTCCCCGCCGGCGTCCACCGCCTCGAGCTGATCAACGAGCCGCTCGGCGTCCGCCGCGAATTCACCGTCGAGCTGCGCCCCGGCGATCACGCCCGCCGCATCGAGGATCTCTCCCGCCCCTGACCCACCACCGTCGCACCATCCTTGCGCACCGTTCGAAGTTTGCGCAGTGACCCCTCGCCCGCGGCAAAACGCCCGACCATTTCCGCCCGCTCGCCGGACCTCGCGCACGCCTCGCGGACAGCCGCGTTTCCCGTCGGTGACGCGCGCGTCTGCAACCTCGACTGCGCGATCGCTGGCGACTCGAAACCCCGTGGCATCTCGCCGCGCCGCCGTGGCCGCCCGCCTCGTCTGAAAATTCGCAGCGCTTGGATCCGCGCTTGCTATGCACTCGGCGCATGTCCCGAGACGAGCCCGCCTCGAACGACCTCATCCCCCTGTCGGAGCTGCCGCCCTGCGCCGACGGCATGTCGCGGCGGCGCTTCTGCGCGGCGGCGGGCACCGGGCTGATCACGCTCGGCCTGGCCGCGTGCGACGCCGGCGGGGCGCGCATCTCGACCGGCGCGATCGACGACAACGGCAACGGCAACACCGACCCGAACGGCAACGGCGACTCGACCGACATGGCGAACCTCGGCGGCTCCACCGATCTCGCGCACGGCGGCGGCGGCTCGCCCGACCTCGCGCACGGCGGCGGCGGCATGTGCAGCGGCACGCTCAACGCCGGCGCCGCGAGCGCGATCACCGTCGGCACCGCCAAACATTTCTCCAGCAACCAGTACGACCTCTTCGTGTGCCGCGACGCCAACGGCCTGTTCACCGTCGACTCCGCGTGCACGCACTCGGGCTGCACCGTCCGGCTGCAATCGGGCAGGTGGTACTGCCCGTGCCACGGCGCGCGCTTCAACTTCGACGGCACCGGCCCGACGGCGCCCGCGTTCTCGCCGCTCCCCAACTACGAAGTCTGCGTCGACGCGAGCGGCAACATCATCGTCGACTTCAACAAGACCGTCAGCCCCACGACTCGAGCCTAGGAGGACCACTCATGCGTTCCGCCAAACCCCTGCTGCTCGCGGCCCTGCTCCTCTCGTCGGCCGCGGAGGCGCAAGTGAAGAAGGGCGATCGCGCCGCCGACTTTCAAGGCAAGACGCTCGGCGGCGAGACGCTGAAGCTCTCGTCGCTGCGCGGCAAGGTGGTGCTGCTCGACTTCTGGGCGTCGTGGTGCGAGCCGTGCAAAAAAGAGCTGCCGCTGCTCGCCAAGATGGCGCCGCGGCTCAAGCAGCGCGGCATCGAGATCATCGCCGTCAACATCGACGAGAACCGCGGCAACGCCGAGGCGTTCATGCGCTCGCACAACCTGGCGCTCACCGTCGTGCCCGACACCGACAAGAGCATCGTCGGCAAATACGAGCCGCCCAAGATGCCGTCGTCGTTCGTGGTCGATCGCAGCGGCATCGTCCGCTCGGTCAACGACGGGTTCGAGCCCGGCGACGAGAGCAAGATCGAGCAGCAGCTCACCGACCTCGCGAAGTAGCGGAGCCCGCCATGCCTTCGAGCGAGATCCTCTCCCACGGCTACGTCTGGGCGTTCCTCACCGTGTTCGTCGGCGGCTTCCTCACCAGCCTCACGCCGTGCGTGTACCCGATGATCGGCATCACCGTCAGCATCTTCGGCGCGCGCGACGAGCAGGTGTCGCGGCTGCGCGCGCTCACGCTGGCCAGCTTCTACGTCGGCGGCATCTGCCTCATGTACACGTCGCTCGGCATCGTCGCCGGGCTGCTCGGCAAGCAGTTCGGCACCGCGCTCGGCAATCCGTGGTTCGTGATCCCGATGTGCCTGCTGTTCGCCGCCATGGCGGCGTCGATGTTCGGCGCGTTCGAGATCGATCTGCCGTCGGGGCTCAAGCAGCGGCTGTCGGGCGTCGGCGGCAAGGGCTACTTCGGCGCGTTCGCCATGGGGCTCGTCGGGGGCGTGATCGCGGCGCCGTGCACCGGGCCGGTGCTGGCGTCGGTGCTGACGTACGTGTCGACGACGCGCTCGGTGGCGATCGGCGGCTCGCTGCTGTTCACCTACGCGCTCGGCATGGGCTCGCTGTTCTTCGTCGTCGCCGTGTTCATGCAGAAGCTGCCGAAGTCGGGCGCGTGGATGGACGCGGTCAAGTCGCTCTTCGGCGCGGTGATGCTCGGCATGGCGCTCTACTTCCTGCGGCCGATCGTCGAGCCGCTGCGCGAGCTCGGCCAGCGCACGCCGGCGTTCCTCGGCGGCTCGCTCGCCGTCGCCGCGCTCGGCGTGGCGCTGGGCGCGATCCATCTCTCGTTCCACGACTCGTGGGCCAGGCGCGCGCGCAAGGCGCTCGGCGTGGCGCTGCTCGTCGCCGGCGGCTTCGGCGTGGTGGCGTTCCAGCTCTCGGCGAAGCCGCTGCCGAAGGCGCTCGCGTGGGCGCGCGGCGAGCAGGCGGGGCTCGCGCAGGCGAAGGCGGCGCACCAGCCGGCGCTGCTCGACTTCTACGCCGACTGGTGTTTGCCGTGCAAAGAGCTCGAGCTCAAGACCTTCTCCGATCCGACGGTGGCCGAGGCGCTGGCCCGCTTCTCGCTCGCCAAGGTCGACTGCACCACCGACGACGATCCGCTGGTGATCGACGCCAAGAAGCGCTACCACGCCGAGACGCTGCCGACGGTGGTGCTGGTCCGCCCCGACGGCAGCGTGGCGCACAAGATCGATCACTTCGTCGGCCCCGACGAATTGCTGAAGCTGCTCCGCGACGCTTCGTGAGACCGCCCGTTCGCGCCGCCGCGCTCGCCGCGGGCCTCGCGTGCCTCACGCTCGCGGGCTGCCCGACTCCCGATCCCAACGGCGGGCTCACCACCACGCAGCAGCCGGATCAGTTCCTCGACTACAACCAGTTCGTCTGCACCGTCGAGCCGGTCTTGATCCGCCGCTGCTCCTACCTCGCGTGCCACGGCAATCCCGATCACGCGCTGCGCGTCTACTCGGCGGGCAAGCTGCGGCTCGGCGACATCTCGACGCGCGCCGCCCGCGACGCCGCGCTCACCGCCGACGAGGTCGAGCGCAACTTTCAGTCGGCGTCGGGCGTCATCTACGCGTCGTCGGCGCAGGCGCGCCAGACGCCGATCCCGACACAGGTGCCGCTGCTCGCCAAGCCGCTGGCGGCGCGCGCGGGCGGCAGCGAGCACCACGGCATCGGCGTGTTCCCGGTGTTCCCGGCGACGTCGCTCGATCAGGACGCCGAGTGGCAGGCGCTGGTCAATTGGGTCGGCGGCGCCAAACAGCCCACTCCCGTCGACGCCGACTGCATGACCGTGTTCACCACCATGGGCCTGACTCCGCGATGAGCGCCCGCCTCGGCGCGCTCGCGCTCGTGTGCTGGTCGGGCTTCGCGCACGCCGACGACTCGTTCGTCGCCAAGACGCAAGTCTACGTCGACAACGATCACACCACGGTGGTCTCGCCGCTCGCCGCCATCAGCCGCGACGCCTGGAAGGGCGGCACGCTCAACGCCAGCTACGTCGCCGACGTGGTCTCGTCCGCGTCGATCGACGTCATCTCGAACGCCACCAAACAGATGAACGACTTCCGCTCGGAGATCACCGCCGGCCTCTCGCAGAAGCTGCGCATGACGACGCTCTCCGGCTCGTACATCTACAGCACCGAGAACGATTACAACTCACACAACGTCGACGTCGGCGTCTCGCAAGATCTCTTCGATCGCAACTCGACGCTCGCGCTCGGCTACACCGTGTCGGTGAACGGCGTCGGGCGCACCGGCGATCAATCGTTTCACCGCTCGCTGCTGGTCAACGGCGTCGGCGCGTCGTGGACGCAGGTGCTCAACAAAGCCACGATCGCGCAAGCCAGCTTCACGTTCTCGTACAGCAACGGCTATCAAGCCAGCCCTTATCGCTTCGTACGCATCGAAACACCCGATCTGTCCGCGATCGCGTTCAAGGTGCCCGAGACCGATCCGCAAGATCGATTTCGTTATGCGTTCGTAATCGGCGGCAATCGGCACCTGTTCAGCGATACGTCTCTCCAGGCCGACTACCGCTTGTACTTTGACTCCTGGGGGATCGTTTCGCATACCATTCAATTGCGTTATTTCGTCACCTTCAAAGACGTGACGCTGCGGTTGCGCGAACGTTTTTATTATCAAAGCGGCGCCAATTTCTTCAAGAGCCACTACACGACCGATCAGCCGCTGCCGGCCTACGTGACCGCGGACCGCGAGCTCTCGACCTTCTGGTCGAACGTCATCGGCGCCAAGATCTCGTGGCGCCTGCCGTGGGTCCACCGCGCGCTCGCCGTCGAGGCGAAGGCCGACCTGTTCTATTTCTACTACACCGACTTTGCGCTGCTCTCGTCGCGCATCGGCGCCGATCTGGAAGCCGGCATCAGCGTCCTTTATTGATCGCGTAGCCGGCGCGCGCAGCGGCGGCGATCGCGCGCGGCGAACAGCTCGCACGCGATCGCGCCCGCGGTCACGATCGCCGCCGCGCTCCACAGCGCCACGCCGGCGCGCGCGATCGCGGGCGATAGCACGTGGGCCAGGCGCTCGGCCGCCCAGACCAGCACGCTGGCGAGCGCGACGATCTGGGTGAGCCGCGCGCGCAGCCGCCGCAGGCTCTGATACGAGCGGTCGGCGCGCGCGAACGCGGCGAGCGCGTCGGACTCGTTCCGCGACGGATCTGCCGCCTCACGGTATGGCAATCTGCAATCTCCCGCGGCCGTGCGCGTTGCGAACTGCAATCCGGAGCCGCCACTCGTGCCCGGGTGTCGCGGCGCGCCGACTCGCCGACGACGAACGAGGCATCGCGCGTACCAACTGCGAAACGCGGCGCGCGCGGGCCGAATCCACGACGCGCTTCGCCGCACCGCTGAAATCTCGCCGCGCCTCGAGCGCGCCGCCGCGCCGGGCATCCGCTTTGCCTTACGCCGCGCGCATGATCGACCATCGAGGCCGCCGCTGATGCTCGGCCGACTGTCGGAGCTCCTCTTCGGCCGCCGCAAGGACATCCGCGATCCGGGCATCTTCCACCGCATCGCGCTGATCCCGTTCCTCGCGTGGGTCGGCCTCGGCGCCGACGGCCTCTCGTCGTCAGCCTACGGCCCCGACGAGGCGTATCGCGCGCTCGGCGATCGCACCTACCTCACCGTCGGCCTCGCGCTCGCCACCGGCCTCACGG
>DASREC010000462.1:0-23752 GCA_035652295.1 Polyangia bacterium | reverse complement strand
TACGTCGCCGGAGAACGTCGAGCGGATCAACGACGCGCTCCGCCGGTACGAGGATTTTGGTGGCCACCTGGTGTACTAAATGAACGGGGCGATCGACGTCGAGATCGCGTCGGCGCAAGGGACGCGGACGATGAGCGGGCTCACCGGGCTCATCGTGATCGGGCGCGCGGACGGATCGTCGGTGCTGCTCAAGCACGACGACGTCTCGCGGCGGCACGCGTCGGTGGAATTGTCCGATGGCGGGATCGTCGTGCGCGATCTGTCGACCAACGGCACGTTCGTCGACGGGAAGCGCGTGATGGGCGCGCTCAAGCTTCCGTTTGGGAAGCCGATCCAGGTGGGGCCGTTCACGCTGCGCTTCAAGCCGCCGGGAGCGGCGGCGTCGGCGCGCGCGGTGGCGGGTGGCATCGAGGCCAAGGCGAAGCCGGACGCGGCGGTGAAGCAGGAGCCGGAGCCGAGCGTGCTCGCCGAGGACGCGGTGGTGCTCGAGGAGGAGCCGAAGGCGAAGCCGACGCCCGACTTCGATCGACACGCGCCCAAGCGCCCGCCGCTGACGGTGCAGGGCAAGAAGGCGCCGGTGGTGCCCGCGCCGGCGGCAGCGGCAGCGACGGCAAAACCGGGAATGGTCAAACCAATGTCTCCAGTGGTTAAACCAATCGCGCCCTCCGCGACGCCGCGCGCGCCGATCACCGATCCCTATCGCGACCTGCCGGTGCCGACGCCCGATCTCTCCGACGCCGAGCGCGATCGCTTGAAGCGCTGGCTGCGCGGGCTCCTGCTCGAGGCGCTCGATCTGCCGTCGCTGCGCCCGGAGGAGCTGCAGGACAAGGCGCTGTCGCCGCGCGTCTTGCAGCTCATGGACGAGCTGCTCGACGAGCACGCGCGCGAATTGCCGAAGGGGCTCGATCGCGGGCGGCTGCGCAAGGAGCTTGCCGACGAGGTGCTCGGCCTCGGCCCGCTCGAGGATCTGCTCTCGGACTCGACGGTGAGCGAAGTGATGGTGGTGGATCGCGCGACCATCTACATCGAGCGGCGCGGGCGGCTGGAGATGACCGGCGCGCGCTTCTCGTCGGAGGACGCGCTGCGCTCGGCGATCGAGCGCATCGTCACGCCGCTCGGCCGCCGCATCGACGAGTCGACGCCGATGGTCGACGCGCGCCTGAAGGACGGCTCGCGCGTGAACGCGATCATCCCGCCGCTGGCGCTGCGCGGGCCCTGCCTGACGATCCGCAAATTTTCGTCGAAGAAGTTGGGGCTGCCCGATCTGATCGGCTTCGGCTCGCTCGACGAGCGGATGGCGCGCTTCCTCACGCGCTCGGTGATCGCGCGGCGCAACATCCTGGTCTCGGGCGGCACGGGCTCGGGCAAGACCACGCTGCTCAACGTGCTGTCGTCGGCGATCCCCGACGACGAGCGCATCGTGACCATCGAGGACGCCGCCGAGCTGCGCCTGGCGCAGCCGCACGTGGTGTCGCTCGAGACGCGCCCGCCCAACATGGAGGGCAAGGGCGAGTACTCGATCCGCGACCTGGTGAAGAACGCGCTGCGCATGCGGCCCGATCGCATCGTCGTCGGCGAGTGCCGCGGCGGCGAGGCGCTCGACATGCTGCAGGCGATGAACACCGGCCACGACGGCTCGCTGACGACCACGCACGCCAACTCGCCCGAGGAGGCGATCGGCCGGCTCGAGACGCTGGTGCTGATGGGCGGGCTCGAGCTGCCGGCGCGCGCCATCCGCGAGCAGATCGCGAACTCGATCCACGTGGTCGTGCAGCAGGCGCGCTTCGTCGACGGCTCGCGCAAGATCACGCACATCTCCGAAGTGGTCGGCATCGAGGAGGACGGACAGGTGCACCTCGAGGACGTCTTCGAGTTCCACCGCACGCCCGGTGAGCGCGGCCGCGTGACCGGCGAATTCCGCGCCACCGGGTACATGCCGTCGTTCATTAATGAGTTCATCACCATGGGGCTGTGCGGCGACGGGGAGTATTTGTGACGCTCAAGATGTCGACGGTGATGTTGTTCGGCGGGCTGGCCGCGGGCGCGCTGGCCGCGTTCATGATCGTCATCTACGGCTGGGGCCCGCTGGTGCAGCTCTGCCGCGACAAGTGGCGCGAGTACGAGACGTGGGCCAACACGCATCTGCGCGCGCTCTACTCGCCGATGCGCGCCAAAGACTTCGCGGCGCGCCACGCGCTGGTGATCGCCGGCGGGTTCGTCGCCGGCGGGCTGATGGGATCGTGGATGTACGGCGGGATGCTGGCGCTGTTCTGCGCGTACCTGCCGGTGATGTGGATGGCGCGGCAGCGCACCGCGCGCAAACGCGCGCTCGAGGCGCAGCTCGACGCCACGCTGCAGTCGATGGCGAATACGATCCTGGTGACGCAAAACCTCGAGGACGCGTTCGCCACCATCGCGCAGCACTTCGATCCGCCGATGTCGCAGGAGGCGGACATCCTGGTGAAGCAGGTTCGCCTCGGCACGCCGATGGACGAGGCGCTGCGCGATCTCGCGCTGCGCTGCCAGAGCCGCAACGTCGACGCCATCGTCACCGCGCTCACCGTCGGGCGGCAGACCGGCGGCGAGCTGCCGAAAGTTTTGGAGACCACCGCGGCGGTGCTGCGCGAGACCATGCGCGTCGAAGGCGTGATGGAGGCCAAGACGTCCGAGGGCAAAGCGCAGGTGGTGGTGATGGGCATGCTGCCGTTCCTGTTCGGCGGCGCGCTGCAGGTGATCGATCCCGAGTGGATGCGCCCGCTGTTCAAGGATCCGATCGGCTGGGGCCTCCTGTTCCTCGCCTGCATGCTCGAATTTTTCGGCGTGATGATGGTGCGCAAGCTGTCGACGATCGACGTGTAGAAGATGGGCGCGCAACTTTCACAGGTGTGGCTCTGGGTGGCGATCGGCGCCGCGGCGCTGGCGGCGGCGTCGGCGGTGATCCTGTTCATCCCGTCGGAGCTGCGCGATCCGATGCTGCGCGGCTATCGCGCCACGCGCCGCCGCGACGCGCTCTCGGACAGCACGCTCCTGCGCATGATGTGGCCGCTCATCCGGCTGTGCACCTACTACGCGCAGCTGATCCCGGCGAAGGATTGGAAGGAGAAGAAGTCGCTGGCGCTGCGCAACGCCGGCGAGCCGTGGGGCCTGTCGGTCGACGAGTTCCTCGGGCTGATCATCGCGTCGACGGCGTTCTCGACGCTGGCGGCGTTCCTGTTCGCGCAGGGCACGGGCATGGGCTTCGGCATCGTGATCGTCGGCGGCTTCTTGGGGCTGCTCCTGCCGAGCATGTGGCTCAACGACAAGGCGGCGGGACGGCTGCAGTCGATCAACCGCGGGCTGCCGCAGGCGCTCGATCTGATCGTGCTGTCGATGGGCGCCGGCCTCGACTTCATCGGCGCGGTCCGCCACGTCGTCGAGAAATGGTCCGATAAGCGCGATCCGCTGTGCGAGGAGCTGAGCCGCTTTCTGCACGAGCTGTCGCTCGGCAAGACGCGCAAGGAGGCGCTCGAGGATCTCGCCTATCGCGCGCCGACCGAGCTGGTGAAGGCGTTCGTGACGAATGCGATTCAGGCGGAGAAGCGCGGCACGCCGCTCGTCGAGGTCTTGAAGATCCAAGCCGAGGTCGCGCGCACCAAGCGCTTCCAGACGGCGGAGAAGATCGCCGGCCGCGCGGGCGTGGTGATCCTGATGCCGCTCATGTTCATCTTCGCGGCGACGGTGCTCGTGATGTTCGGGAGCTTGATCGTGAAGGGCTTCCGGGGGCAGCTGTTCTGATGGCGGAGACCGAGGGCGGCAAGCCGTTCACCGTCCTGGTGTCGCTCGTCGGCGGCAAGCCGGCGCGCTACGCGTTCGATCAGGACTCGGTGATGGTCGGGCGCGGTCTCGACGCCGACCTGCGCATCGAGCACGCGGCGGTGGCGCGCGCGCAGTTCTTGATCGAGCGCGGCGTCGGCTCGGCGGGCGAGCCGCGCTACCGCATCACGCCCTACGAGGCGACCAACGCGACGTTCGTGAACGATCGGCCCGCCGTCGAGGGGACGCTCACGCCCGGCGACGTGGTGGCGATCGGCGACATTCGCGTGATCCTCGAGCGAAAGGTTCCCAAGCTCGGCAAGATGAACCCGCAGGGGCTGCCCGGGAAGAAGGAGCAGATCCCGCCGCTGCGCGCCGCGCTGCTGGCGGCGGTGATGCTGATGGCGGTGTGGGTCGGCTGGATGCTGCTCGCCGGCGGCGAAGATTCGGGCGCGGGCGATCTGGCGACGTCGCAGACCAAGATGTTCCTCGACGACGCGGCGCCGGTGCGCTGCTCGAACCCGGTCGAGTGCGACACGCGCGCGCACGACTCGTATGCGCGCGCGAAAAAATATCTGGCGACCGCGGGCGCGGATCCGGGGAACCTGTATCGCGCGGCGCTCGAGTTCGATCGCGCGGTGCACTTTCGCGATCAGTCGGGGCGGCCGCTGGCCGACATCGCCGACGTGAACGCGCAGGCGGAGCAGGCGCACGCGCGCGCCGAGGCCGAGTTCCAGGACGCGCGCTTTCGGCTGTCGCGCGCGATCGCGCAGGGAGACTTGCGCAAGCAGGCGGCGGAGGCGGCCGACCTGGCGCGCATCCTCCCCGACGAGCACCACCCGTATCGCGTCAAGCTCGACGCCTACCGGCGCACGCTGCCCAAGCCGAAGACCGGCCCGGACGTGACGGTGCAGTAATGGTCAAACCAATGCGCCAATGGTTTAACCAATTCGTCGCGGCGCTGTTTGCCGTCGCTGCGATCGGCTGCGTGGGCGCGCGGCGCAGCTCGCCGGCGGCCGCGGGCACGCCGCTCGAGCAGAAGCTGGCGCAGAACCCCGACGACCCGCAGGTGAACATCGCGCTCGGCGAGGCGTCGGAGGGCGCGGGCGATCTGCTGCGCGCCGAGCAGTACTACCTGCGCGCCGAGGCGCTCGGCGTGCCGCAGGATCGGATCGTGCCGCGCCTGGTGCGCGTGCTGGTCGCGGCGCACCGCTACGACGAGGCGCTCGATCGCTGCCGCCGCCGCCTGACCACGCGGCCGGAGGATCGCGCCACGCGCTTCGTCGAGGCGGCGCTGCTGGTGGCGCTGGAGCGGCCGAAGGAGGCGGAGCGCGAATTGGCGGCGCTGGTGCGCACCAAGCCCGACGACCCGCAGGCGTACCTCGCGCTCGGCAAGCTCTACCGCGACGGCTACAACGATCGCCCGCGCGCGCGCGCCATGTTCGAAAAATATCTCGAGCTGGCGCCGAGCGGCGAGGCGGCGCCGGCGGTGCGCTTCGAGCTGGCCGACGAGCCGCCCGCGGCGCCGCCGGCGACTCCCGACAAAGAGGAGCGGCCGTGATCCCCGACGCGGTATTTCAGCAGACCCTGATGGGGTTCCTCGAGCCGGTGGCGCGCTTCCTCGCCGACGACGGCGTCTCCGAGGTGATGATCAACGGGTTCGAGGAGATCTACATCGAGCGCTCGGGAAAGCTGGAGCTGACCGACGCGCGCTTTCCGTCGGATCACGCGCTCCAGTCGGCGGTGCGCAACATCGCGCAGTACGTCGGCAAGACGGTCGATCCCGAGCGGCCGGTGCTCGACGCGCGCCTGCCCGACGGCAGCCGCGTGTGCGCGATCCTGCCGCCGGCCGCGCGGCGCGGCATCTGCGTCTCCATCCGCCGCTTCCCGAAGGAGCGGCTCACCGTCGCGCAGTTGGTGAAGTTCGGCGCCATCACCGAGACGTGCAAGCAGTTCCTGGAAGTGTGCGTGCTGGTCAAGCGCAACGTCATGGTGGCCGGCGGCACCGGCTCGGGTAAAACGTCGCTATTGAACGCTTTGAGCAGCTTCGTGCCCGAGGCGGAGCGCATCGTGGTGATCGAGGACTCGTCGGAGGTGCGGTTGCAGCAGCCGCACGCGGTGTACCTCGAGGCGCGGCCGCCCGACGCGAAGGGGCGCGGCGCGGTGTCGATCCGCGAGCTGTTGCGCGCGACCCTTCGCATGCGGCCCGATCGGATCGTCGTCGGCGAGTGCCGCGGCGGCGAGGCGCTCGACCTGATCCAGGCGATGACCTCGGGACACGGCGGCTCGCTCTCGACGGTGCACGCCACCTATCCGCACGACACGTTGCACCGGCTCGAGACGCTGTGCTTGATGAGCGACGTGGAATTGCCGCTGTCGGCGCTGCGCGCGCAGATCGCGTCGGCGGTGAACGTGATCGTTCAGACCTCGCGCATGAACGACGGATCGCGCAAGATCACTCACGTGGCCGAGTGCCTGGGCATGAGCGCGTCGGGGGGGTATGACCTGCGCATGCTGTACGAGTTCAAGCAGACCGGCGTCGATCCGCAGACGGGGCGGGTGCTGGGCAAGCTGACGCCGACGGGCGAGCTGCCGAGCTTCGTCGAGGAGATCGCGGGCAAGGGGCTCGAGCTGCCGGCGGAGATGCGCGCGAGATGACGCGCGGGCGGGGCAATCCCGACGGCGACGATTCGACGCGCCAGACGTCGCTGCCGACGCCCGCGCCGGGCGGCGACGAGCAGGCGACGCGCGCGGTGGATTCGGTCGGCATCGTCGCCGAGCTGAAGGCGCTGTTTCAGTCGGGCGAGCGCAAGGTGCTGCCGCTCTACGGCCTGCCCGATCAGATCGTCGTCGGGCGCGGCACGGCGGCCGACTGGCAGCTCGAGGACGACAGCCTGTCGCGAAAGCACGCGCAGCTGAAGTGGAACGGGCACGAGCTCACCGTCGAGGATCTGGGATCGGCCAACGGCACGCGGGTGGGCGCGCGCGCGGCGCGGACGCCGGTGCCGGTCAAGCCGGGCGACACGATTCAGCTCGGCACCGTCGCGGTGACGTTCGAGATGAAGCACGCGCCGCTCGGAGGCGAGGCCGGCGATCCCGACTCGACGCGGCTGGTGAGCGCGCCGGCGAGCGACATGGCGCAGATCGGCTCGACCGGCAGCTCGTCGCTGCCGCCGCTCACCGCCGCGCCGACGGTGGTGCGCGTGCATCCGCCCGAGCCGTCGGTGACGCCCAAGCCGAACGCGGCGGTGTTCCGCCCCGAGCGCGACGCCGCGCGGCCCGACGAGCCGACGCGGCCGTGGGATCCCAACGCCGCGCTGGTGCACCCGCCGGAAAAAGCCATCGACGCGAGCGAGCTGATGGAGCGGCTCAAGGCGGCGTGGAAGACCAACCGGCGGCCGTTCGTGATGGCGGGCGCGGCGGTGTGGATCTTGATCCTGCTCGCCGTGTGGCAGGTCGCGACGCGGCCGCCGCCCGAGGACGACTCGTTCGCCGGCGTGCCGCCGCGGCGCACCGACACCGCCGGAAAAAATAGCGGCGCGACCACGGGCACGAACGGGAAACCGGGCGCGAACGAAAACGCCGGCGTGAACGAGAACGCGAACGCGGCCAATCCGCCGCTGCCGCTCGACGACGCCGATCGCGACCAGCTGCTCTCGGACGCGGTGGCCGCGTACGATCAGGGGCGCATGAACGACGCGCTCCTGATGTTCAAGAAGCTGGCGGCGGATCCCACCGACAGCGGCGCGAAGTTCATGTTCGACTTGATCGAGTCGCGCGGGCAGGGCGCGAGCCCGGGGACGACGCCGTGACGCGCGCGCCGCTCACCGCCTTCGCGCTCGCCTTCGCGCTCGCCGGCTGCGATACCGGCCCGGCGAAATTTCCCGTCGTCATCACCGCCATGACCGACGACGGCAAGCCGTTTCCCAATCTGCCGGTGACGCTCGGCAGGGCGGCGGCCGGCTCGACCGACGCCGACGGCCACCTGCGCGTGCACGTCACCGGCAGCGAGGGCATGAAGGTCGCCGTCTCGGTCGCCGCGCCGAAAGGCTTCAAGGTGGTCTCGCTCTCGGACTCGCTGGTGCTGCGCCGCCTGACCGACATCGAGGGCGGCTCCGAGAAGCTGCTCCCCGTCGAGCACACGGTGAAGCTCGCGCCGCTCGAGCGGCAATATGCCGTGCTGGTGCGCGCCGGCGTGGCCGGCCTGCCGATCGAGACCTTCGGCACGCGCCAGGCGGTGACCAACTCGAAGGGCGTGGCGATGTTCACGTACCGCGGCGCGCCCGGCGACGAGCTGCAGGTCAAGATCAACACCGACGGGCACCCCGAGCTGCGGCCGCAAAATCCGCCGACCAGCTTCCTGCTCGCCAGCCGCTCCGAGGCGTACGTCTTCAAGGTCCACTTCGGCGTGCAGAAGGCGACCGTGAAGAAGCACAAGCCCGTGCACATCGGGCCGCGCCGCCTCTAGCGCGCGCCGATCCTCGACGAGACGCGGCAGACGTTTCGACGGTAGTGAGGACAACAGTCCATAGCGCATCGCGCAAAGGGGGACGACAGTCCTCGCCGCTCCACGATAATGGTTGAGCTTTTCATTCCCCGTCGCTGGCACCGACCTTGTAGTACAGCCCCCCGACGCTGATGGTTGAGATCTTTCGCACGCGGGAGTACGATGAGTGCGGGCTGAAATGTCCCGAGGTGCGCGCGTGAGATCGCTCGTGGAGATCTTCCGCCGCCTCGACCGCGACGAGCGCGGCGTGGCGATGGTGGAGTACTTGGAGATCTTGATTTTGTGCGTGCTCGGCGCGGCGGTGGCGATGGCGCCGCTCGGCGGGCACCTCATGCGGTACTACGACAACGTCGAGTTTTTGAGCGGATTACCGTTTCCGTAAGGTTCAACCGAGGAGGAGGGTCCAATGGCTCGTTCGCTGCTTCGTCGCGCTCGCAAGGACAAGGGTGTGAGCTCCGTCGAGTACATCATCATCCTGGTCCTGGTGGCGCTCACCGGCATCGCGGTGTTCAAGATCTTCGGCGGTCAGATCAAGACCAAGATGAACACCGCCAACAACACGATGCAGAACGACGTCAACCCGCAGTAGGGGACGACGCAGGTGGGCGCGTTCTTCTCGGCCGCGGTGGGCCCGGTGCCCGCCGCGACGCTGCTTGCGCTGGCGGTGACCTGCGCGGTCACCGACCTGTGGAAGGGGCGTATCTACAACGCGATCACATACCCGGCGATGGCCGTCGGGTTGATTTTGCAGATCGCGCTCCACGGGCTGCCGGGCCTGTGGAGCGCGCTCGGCGGTTTTGCGGTCGGGTTTTTTCCGGCGTTCGTGCTGTTCGCGCTCGGCGGGATGGGCGGCGGCGACGTGAAGCTCTTGGGCGCGGTGGGCGCGATCGCCGGATCGATCGCCGCCACCGAAACGCTGATTCTCGCGTTTCTGTTCGGTGGGATCTTCGCGCTGGGAAAACTGGCGTGGCACGGCCGGCTGTTCCGCACCCTCGGGCGCACGCTTCGCGTATTGGCGGGATTCATCGTGCCGGGCCTGGGCCGCGCGACGATGGAGCGTGAAGGCGAGACGCGCCTCGAGGTGCGGTTCGGCGTGGCCATCTGTGTCGCGACGCTGGCGACGCTCTGGGATTTGCGCTCGGGCGCGCTGACGGGGCTTTTGTGAAGCGGCGCGCGCTGCACATGGCGCTCGCCGGCGCGGCGATCTTCGCCGTCGCGGTCGGCGCGGGCTACGCCATCGGCGGGCGCGAGTTCGTGAGCCAGCATCTGCGCCCGCTGGTCGTCGCGGCGCTGTGCGTGGCCTCGCTGCTCACCGTCGCGCTGTGGACGCTCGCCGGCGTGGTGCGCGGCGCGATGCTGGCGATCCGCAAGCCGCAGAAGCTCGGCCAGTCGGGCGCCGCCGCCGCCGAGTTCGTGATCGTGGTGATCCCGTTCATGCTGATGCTCACCGCGCTGATGCAGCTCGCGCTCGCGTCGCTGGCGCGCGTGCTCGTCAGCTACGCCGCGTTCGCCGCCGCGCGCGCGGCGATCGTGATCGTGCCGGCCGAGCCGTCGTCGCTGCCGGGCGGCAGCTCCTCGTCGAGCTCGGGCCAGATGACCGACGGCACGGGCTCCGTCGGCACCGGCTCGAACGTGCGCACCGACTTCGCCATCTCGCAGAAGACGGCGATGATCCGCAACGCGGCTTCGTACGTGATGATCCCCGCCTCGCCGTCGATCGACGTGGTGGTCGCCGACACGATGAACAACTGGCCGGCGTATCTCACCGCGCGCATGACGCACGGCTTGAGCGCGCTCAACTATTTGAAGGGCATCCTCGGCGACACGCCGGCGATCTCGCAGACGGTGCTCGACAATCTCTCGAGCCAGCTCGGCAACCTGGTGCAGGGCGGCTTGTCGAACGCGGGCAAGGCGGCGGCGAAGAATCAGATCGACGCGTGGGTCGACTCGCAGGCGGGCCTCTCGCAGCAGCAAAAAGATTCGCTCAAGAGCGCCGCCAACGACTACATCGACGGCGGCATCGACTCGGGCGCGGGCGCCGTCGGCGGCGCGGTGACCGATCAGATCAACAGCCTGCTGTCGGGCCCGCTCGCGCAGTACAAAGATCAAGTCAACAACATCGTCAACGGCGCGATCAGCGACGTGGGCGGAAACTTCGGCGGCAACTTCAAAGGCTACGCGGTCGATCGCGCGCTCGACGTCGGCTTCGGCTCCGGCACCGACGGCGCGGCCGGCGCGATCCTGCGCAGCCTGCGAAAGCTCTTGTACGCGAAGATGGCGACGGTGGTGACGCTGCACGACGAGGCGGGCAACTTCAAGACGACGTTCGATTGGAACGAGCCGATCCGCGCGCGCGTCACGCACCTCTTCTATTGCCAGATCCCGCTCGCCAACCGCTTCGCCGGAAAAGCGTTCTACGATCTGCCGGACACGACGGTGATGGACGTGGCCACCGGCCCGGCCAAAGGGCTCACCATCGTCGGCATCCCCGGCTACTTCATGACGCTCACGGCCGAGCACACCATGGTCAACCAGGGGAAGAAGTAGTGGACCGCCGCTTGAAAAAACTTTGGAAGCGGCTGCACCGCGACGAGGGCGGCAACATCATCGTCCTCTACATCGCGGCGGCGCTGCTCTTGGTCGGCATGCTGTGGGCGATCATCGGCACCGGCGCGCGCATGGTGCAGAAGGAGACCATCCAGTCGAGCGCCGACGCGGCCGCGTTCTCGGCGGCGGTGATCAAGGCGAAGGGGATGAACATCATCGCCTTCTGCAACCTGGTGATGGCGGTGCTGCTGGCGATCATCATGCTCTTGCGCCTGATCAAGGGCGCGCTGATCGCGCTGGTCGTCGCGTGCACCGTGTCGTGCGCGCTGGCGTGGACCGGCGTCGGCGGCGTGCTCTGCCCGTTCGAGGGCACCGCGATCCAGCTCGAGCAGCGCTACTCCGATCTCGAGGCGCAGCTCGAGCCGCGCATCATGGACGCGATGAAGGGGCTGGCCAAGCTCGAGCGCGTCGTCAACAAGACCTTCCCGGCGCTGTCGCTGGTCGAGGCGTATCGCGTCGGCACCAACGACGCGTACAAGAAGAACATGGGCAAGGGCTCGCTGGTCACGGTCACGTGGCCGCTGCCCGTCGGCGCCGACTTCTCGCTGCCGACGAAAGATGGCACGTGGAAGGAGCTCTGCGATCAAGCGGTGAAGGTCTTCGGGCGCGTGCTCGACGCGGCGATGACCAAGATGGGGCTCGGCTTCGCCGCCGGCGCGTTCTCCGGCTTCGTGATGACGCTGCTGTCGCCGCTCGAAGGGATCTTGTGCGGCTCGGGCGGCGGACCGGCGCAGATCGAGCAACCGACCAACGAGACCGACTGCAGTAAATGCAGCGGCGCCACGTCGACGATCTTGATCGGGCAGAAGCGCATCCCGTCCACCGACGGCGTGCCGAGCCACTTCAACTGGCAGCCGGGCCAGAAGTGCAAAGAGGACTACTTCGACTCGTCGTGGTGCGGCGGCAAGGTGCAGTGGCTCTCCGACTGCAACGGCGGCAGCGATCAGTTCCAGTGGTCGACGTTCGACTCGTGCATCGTCAAGGAGAAGACCAACGTCGATCTCGGCAACGCCATCAGCGGCGACAAGCCGCTGCCGCTCGATCTCTCCGACGACTGGCAGCAGCACAACCAGGTCCGCGCGTTCACCATGCTCACCGATACCGCGATGGCCGATCGGCGCCAGTCGGTGAACGTGGCGGTCAAGCCGGGCCAGGCGTCGGCCGCGCCGATGTTCAACGAGCTGCTCGGCACCGCGCAGTCGGAGTTCTTCGCGTTCAACGGGCACGAAGATCTGTGGCATATGAACTGGCGCGCGCGGCTGGTGCGCTTCACGTTCCCGACGAGCCTTTCGGGCGGCGACACCAGCGCGGCGTCGGGCGGGCCGTCGGCGGCGGATTCGAGCACCATCGCGAACAAGGTGACGAGCTTCTTGTCGTCGAGCGGCGGCGCGGCGCTCGGCGATCAGTTCTTGTTGCACTAGTGGAGGCGGACGTGGCGGAGCGAAGAAAAAATCGGCAGCGAGGCGCGGCGATGGCCGAGCTGTGCCTGCTCGCGCCGGTGATGATCCTGATGTGGATCGGGATCGACTACTTCCGCTCGGGCTACGCGCGCCGCCTCGACGCGCTGGCGCAGTCGCACAAGGCGGCCTGGAAGCTCGCCTACTCGAACGACATGTCCTGCTTCAGCGGCAGGTCGCCGCTGTCGGGCTTCACCGCCGGCAATCCCGATCTCGATCCCTCGGCCGCGGGCGCCGACGCGCAGAACGCCACCAACACCTTCTCGAGCAACTCCAGCTCGTCGATGTTCTTCTACGCGCACGCCAACGTCCCCGCCACCGTCGCCACCAAGGACGCGCGCTGGGGGGGCGGCTCGCCGGGGCAGCTCCACGGCGCCACGTTCATCGCCTGCAACGAAGTGGTCCCCGACGACGATCAGAACGTGATCACGCCGCTGTGGGATTTCGTGAGGAGCCTGTTCTGATGCTCGCGCGCGCGCGCAAATACGTGCGGCCGGTGCTGCGCCTGACGGCGTTCGTGCTGTGCGTCGGCGCGGTGCTCGGGTACCTCGACTACCGCGCGGCCGAGGCGTCGGTGATGGAGCGGCTGCTCGGCATCGGGCAGCGCATGGCGCCCTATCTCGACGACGGGCGCTCGACCGAGGCGCCGCGCCAGCTGCGCATCAACGGCGTCAAGCTGTACGTCGCCGCCGGGCACACCGAGCACCCGCCGCAGTTCGTGAAGAAGTGGTACACCGACCGCTACGCCTCGAAGGACGACGGTCTCGCTCAGCTCGGCGCCGAATTGAAGAAGCGCGGCGCGATGCAGCCCGATATGTCGCTCAACCAGCTGGTGTTCGGCAACGACAAGATGGGCGGCGTGGCGGCGCTCGACTTCGGCGAGAAGCTGTCGCTCGAGGGGCTCAAGCGGCGGCTGTCGACGTTCATCGGCTCGGGCGACATCGGCTCGATCGCGCGGCTGCGCTACGTCTTCTACGAAACCAACGGGCAGGGCGGCACGCGCTTTCTCACCGTGTGGACCGACGAGCAGTTCAAGCTCGCCAGCCTGATCCCGGGCGAGCGGCGCGACGCCGACGGCAAAGACATCGACAATGTACCCAGGTACCCAGGTACCATCCGCTGCCTGTCGTCCGAGGAGCGGGGCGCGCCGCAGCGGATCGCGGTGTACGACGGGCCGGGCTCGCCGGAGACCGCCGAGCTGTTCTACCGCGCGCGCATGCAGACGCTCGGCTGGCGGCTCGACGAAGAGTTCGACGCCGTGCAGCGCCGCCAGGGCAAGCACGCGCTCAAGTTCGAGAACGCCGCCGGCCACGAGGTGGTGATCGACCTGTCGCCGTCGACGGACGACGGCCAGGGCCTCACCGTCGCCGTCATCCAGACCCGCTAGCGATTTGCGGTTATGATGCGCGCGTGAGGCTCGCCTGCGCGCTCCTGCTCGCCGCTGCGTTCGCGCGGCCCGCCGCCGCCGAGGGCACCGTCTTCTACGTGCTGCCGCTCGGCGCGGAGATTCCGGACGCAGACGTGCGCATCGTGTCGACGGCGCTCACCGAGTTCTACGGGCTCGACGTCAAGATCCTCGCGCGCGTGGAGCTGCCGAAGGCGGCGTGGTATCCGCCGCGCCGCCGCTGGCGCGCGGAGAAGCTGCTCGACTTCCTGCGCGCGCGCCTGCCCGCCGACGGCGCGCGCGTGCTCGGGCTGACCGCCGCCGACATCTCGACGACGAAAGGCAAGATCGAGGACTGGGGCGTGATGGGGCTCGGCGAGGTGCCGGGCACCGCGGGCGTGATCTCGACGTTCCGCTGCCACAAGCGCGCGCGCGACGATCAGCACGCGCGCGAGCGATTGGCGAAGGTGGCGGTGCACGAGATCGGCCACACGCTCGGGCTCGATCACTGTCCCGTGCGCGGCTGCTTGATGGAGGACGCCGAGGGCAGCGTGCTCACCTCGGACCGCGAGTACGATCTGTGCCCGCGCTGCCGCGCGCAGCTCACCGCGAGCGGCCGCAAGCTCCCCGCCGCGCCGAAGATCCCGTGGCCGAAACCGGAGGCGCCATGAGTCTGCTCGCGATGGGGCCGGCGATCATTTTGTGGCTGATCGGGCGCAACAGCTTCGCGCGGCTGTTCGGCGTGCAGGTGCGCAGCGTGGTGCTCCTCGACGGGCCGACCGCGCGGCGCGTGCTCGCCACCATCGGCGGCTCGGCGTCGGCGATGCTGCTGGCGAGCGGGCTGATGCTGATCCTGTTCGAGCTGGCGGGCGCGCTCGAGCCGTCGGCGGCGCCGATGGTGGGCGCGGTGAGGGAGAACATGCCGGCGGCGGCGGCGGGGCTCGCGCGCGGCGACGAGATCCTGACCATCGCCGGCCAGCCGGTGAAGTCGCTCGGCGACGTGTCGGCGATGATCGATCGCACGCAGGGCAGGCCGGTCGCCGTCGACGTGCTGCGCGACGGCGAGCGCCGCGAGGTCACGCTGCAGGCGAAGTCCGACGGCGAGCACTGGCGCGCCGGCCTCGAGCTCGAGGAGAAGCAGGAGCGCGTGCAGCTCTCGTTCGCCGACAGCGCGCGGCGCGCGGCGCGATTTCCCGTCGAGTACTCGCGCTACCTGGCGGCGTCGCTGTGGCGCTCCGTCGCCGGCTCTTCGCGCGCCGAGCTCTCCGGGCCGATCGGCGTCGTGCGCCAGGAGCGGCAGAAGCAGCAGCAGGACCTGTCGCTCGACCTGCTGTTTTCGCTGCCGGCGATCGGCGCCATCTGGGTCGGCTGGCTCGGGCTGCCGCTCGGGCTCGTGCTGCTCGCGCTCGGCCGCAGTCGCACGCGCGACGCCGGTGCTTAGCTCCTCCGGATGAAGCTGGGCGCTACCGTCGAGGGCCACCGCACGCGCTTTCGCGTCTGGGCGCCGCGGCCGCGCACGATCGAGCTGCTCGTGGTCGCGCCCGTCGAGAAACGGGTGGCGCTCGAGCCGCGCTCGGGCGGCTACTTCGAGGCGTGCGTCGAGGGCGTGGGCGCGGGCGCGCGCTACTTCTACCTGCTCGACGGCGAGCGGCGGCGGCCCGATCCGGCGTCGCGCGCGCAGCCCGACGGCGTGCACGCCGCGAGCGAGGTGATCGACGCCGCGCCGTTTCCCTGGCGCCACGCGCCGCCCGCGCGCGCGCTCGCCGAGCAGGTGATCTACGAGCTGCACGTCGGCACGTTCACGCGCGCCGGCACGTTCGCCGCCGCCGCCGCCGAATTCCCGCGGCTCGCCGAGCTCGGCGTCACCACCGTCGAGCTGATGCCGGTGGCGTCGTTTCCCGGCGCGCGCAACTGGGGCTACGACGGCGTCGATTGGTTCGCGCCGCAGGCGAGCTACGGCGGGCCCGACGAGCTGCGCCGCCTCGTCGACGCCGCGCACGGCTGCGGCCTCGCGGTGCTGATCGACGTCGTCTACAACCACTTCGGCCCCGAGGGAAACTACCTCGGCGAGTTCGGCCCGTACTTCACCGCGCGCCACGCCACGCCGTGGGGCGACGCGCTCGACTTCGCCGCGCAGCCGGTGCGCGCGCACGTGCTGGAGAACGCGCGCCTGTGGGCCGAGGAGTATCGCGCCGACGGGCTGCGCCTCGACGCGGTGCACGCCATCTTCGACGACTCGCCGGTGCCGATCGTCGCCGCGGTCGCGCGCGAGCTGCACGCGTGCACGCCGCCGCGCGTGGCGATCGCCGAGAGCGATCTCGGCGACGTGCGCGTGATCGAGCCGCGCGGCGGCGACGGCTGGGGCTGCGACGCGCAGTGGGCCGACGATCTCCACCACGCGCTGCACGCGGCGGTGACCGGCGAGCGCGCGCACTACTACGCCGACTTCGGCGCCGTCTCCGACGTGGCGCGCGCCGTTGAGAACGGGTTCGTCTACACCGGCCAGCCGTCGAAGTTTCGCGGGCGCCCGTTCGGCACGCCGGCGCGCCACCTGCCGGGCGAGCGGTTCGTGGTGTGCGCGCAGAACCACGATCAGATCGGCAACCGCGCGCGCGGCGAGCGCCTGGCCGCGCTGCGCCCGGGCGCGGAGCACGCGGTGGCGGCGATCTACCTGCTCGCGCCGTCGGTGCCGATGATCTTCATGGGCGAGGAGCACGCCGATCCGGCGCCGTTTTTGTACTTCACCGATCACCAGGATCGGGCGCTGGCGCGCGCGGTCTCCGACGGGCGGCGGCGCGAGTTCGAGTGGGCGGGGCTGCGCGCGGACGAGGTGCCCGATCCGCAGGAGCCGTCGACGTTCGAGCGATCGCGCATCGATCTCGGGCTCGGCGAGCGCGGGCGTCACGCGGGCGTGCGCCGCTTCTACCGCGCGCTCCTGGCGCTCAAGCGCGAGCGCGCGTCCCTGCGCGTGCTCGATCGCGCGCGGGTCGAGGCGCGGGCCGACGACGCGGCCGCTCTATTAATGATGCGGCGCTGGAGCGACGGCGACGAGACGCTGGTCGCCGCCAACCTCGGGCGGGCGATCGCGCGCGCCACCGCGCCGGCTCCCCGGCGGCAGCCGTGGCGCCTCTTGCTCGACGGCGGCGCGGCCGAGTTCGGCGGCGCGCGCGGCGTCGAGATCAGCGGCGGCGCGGCGCCCGAGCTGGTGCTGCCGCCGCTCGGCGTCGCGATCCTCGGCTCGGGTTGATCAGCGCAGCTCGCGCGCCCCGCCGCCCGACGGCAACGGATGCGCCGACGCGAACGACGCCGCCCGCGCGTCGTAGTCGACGATGAACCCGCGCGCGCCCGACTGCCGCGCCTCGCCGAGCACCACCTCGAGGTTCGCCGCGCAGACGTAGAACGGCGTGCCCGCCGCGCCGAGCGCGCGCATGCACTCGCCGGCGCGCACCGCGCTGGAGAACGCCAGCACGTACAGCTCGGCCTCCACCCGCGCGAGCATGGCGCCGACCTCGCGCGCGCCCGCGCCGGCGTCGGAGATGCGCACGATCCACAGGCCCTTCAGCGTGCCGTTGTGCTTCATGCGAAAACCTCGCGTTCGGCTCATTGCACGCCGCGGGCCGCCGCTTCTCGACGGAAAAGCGCACGCGTGTGGAACGCGCGGGAAGATCTTTTGTCCATCCGTCGCGTAATAGGGAGAAGCGCGGAGGCAAGCATGCGTGTATCTCGAGCTCTCGTCGGTGCGCTGGTGGTGGGTGGGATGGTGGGTCAGGCGTCGGGCAAGTCGTTGAGGCGCGGCAATCCGTTCGCCGCGGACGGCACGACGGAGATCGACCGGCTGGAGCTGGCGCGCGCGGAGCTGAAGCGGCTGGCGGATTCGGAGGTCGACCCGACGCGCGAGGTGCTGCTGCGGCGGCCGGCGGCGTTCCGGCCGTTCCTGTCGGGCGGCAGCCTGGCGCTCGCCGTCTCGGCGCACGAGGTGTGGGTCGCCGATACGGAGAACGGCACGGTCGCCGTCAGCGACGAGAGCGGGCAGCACGTGCTGCGCGTGATCGCGGTCGGCGAGGCGCCCGAGCAGGTGGTGGTCGGGCCCGACGGGCGCGGCTTCGTGACGGTGCGCGACGCCGGCGAGGTGGCGATGATCGCGCCCGGCGCGACCGAGGTGAAGGCGCGCATGAAATTGGGCGGCGAGCCGTACGGGCTGGCGCTCGCCGCCGACGGCAAGACGCTGTTCGTGTCGCTGGCGCGCTCGGGCGTGATCGTGGCGCTCGACGCGGCGTCGCTGGCCGAGCGCTTTCGCGTCGCGGTCGACGCCGATCCGCGCGGGCTGGCGGTCTCGCCCGACGGCGAAAAACTTTTCGTCGCGCACCTGACCGGGCGCTCGGTGAGCGTGATCGATCTGGCGGCCGCGGAGCTCGGGCGCGGCGCGGGCGCGATCCGCCGCATCGGGCTGCCGGGCGCCGATCGCGGTGAAATGGCCAGGCTCGCGGGCGCCGGCGGGCGCATGCCGAACCTCACGTTCGCCATCGCGCTGTCGCCGAGCGGCCACCGCGCGTACGTGCCGCACGTGCTCGAGGACACCGGGCAGAACGTGCAGCCCGAGGTCCGCTCGAGCGGCTACGGCGCGGGCACGTTCGATCCGATCGTCGCCACGCTCACCGCCATCGACGCCGACGCCGAGGAGCTGATCGATCCCAGCGTCGACAACGCCACGTCGCTGTCGATGTCGCTGCGCGGATTTTCCCAGCCGCGCGCGGTGCTGGTCGACCCGGTCTACAGCCGCGTGTTCGTCGCCGGGCTCGGCTCCGACGACGTGCGCGTGCTCGGCACCGGGCTCACCGATCCGCTGCGCTCGTCGTCGCTGCCGGGGATCTACATCGGCGCGAACGCCGGGCCCAAGGGGCTGGCCATCTCGCCCGACGGGAAACGGCTGTACGTGCACGCCGCGTTCAAGCACGAGCTGGTGGTCGCCGACGTGAGCGAGCCGCGCTCGTGGCAGCCCAAGCTGTCGCGCCTGCGCGTGGGCGAGGAGAAGTGGCCAGCGGCGGCGGTGCACGGCCGCGAGATCTTTTTCTCCAACCGCGATTCGCGCGTGAGCGCCGGGCAGCAGTTCGCGTGCGGCAGCTGCCACCCCGAGGGAAAGCAGGACGGCATGACGTGGCGTCTCGACAAGGGGCCGCGCCAGACGCCGGTGCTCGCCGGGCGGCTGGTCGGCACCGAGCCGTACAACTGGCTCGGCACGCGCGGCTCGCTCGTCGACAACATGAAGGACACCATGGGGCGGCTCGGCGGCAGCGGGCTGCCGAGAAAAGATCTCGAGGACCTCGAGCTGTTCATCACCCACTACCTCGACCCGGGGCCGGAGCGCGCGGCGCGCGAGCTGTCGTCGCTCGAGGCGCACGGCAAGCGGCTGTTCGAATCGGACGAGGTCGGCTGCGCGCACTGCCACACGCCGGGCGGGCTGTTCACCGACGGCAAGAATCACGACATCGGCACCACCACGAGCGAGGAGCTGCAGCGCATCCTGGCGGAGAACGGACAGCCGATGCCGCCGCAGCCGAAGGTGGACGTGAGCGCGGTGGTGCGCGTGGCGCTGACCGGACTGTCGACGACGCAGTTCTTGCGCGCGATCGGCGGGCGGCCGACCGAGCCGACGCCGGGCAGCGATCTGGTGGTCGCGGCGCTGGTCAATCAAGCGTTCCTCGGCGGCGCGCAGCAGCTCAACCAGTTCGACGGCGTCGGTCTCGCCAGCCTCGGGCGGCAGCGCGACGTGTTCGCGGCGGCCGATCGGCTGCGCAAGAACCGCAAGAAGCCGGCGGGCCCGAAGCCGACGCGGCTCGCCTACAACACGCCGTCGCTCGTCGGCGTGGCGGCGACCGCGCCGTACCTGCACGACGGCAGCGCGCAGAGCTTGCGCGAGCTGCTCACCGTCGGCAATCCGAACGATCGCATGGGCCGCACGTCGCACCTCGCGCCCGCCGACATCGATGCGCTGGTGGCGTATCTCGAGACGCTATGATATGAGGAGGCATGAAGTACGCGACGGCAATCCTGGTCGCGCTCGCCTCCGGCTGCACCGCGGATAATCCGAACTTCATCGGCGACGGCGACGGCGGAGTCGACTCGGGCGGCATCCGCTTCGACGGCGGCCAGCACGATCTCGCCAAGGGCGGCGCCGATCTCGCCGGCACCACCTGCGCCGACGGACAGCGCCGCTGCGGCGCCGGCGCGTCGGAGATCTGCATCAACGCCATGTTCACCACCGACCGCATGTGCCCGTCGATGTCGATGTGCCACGAGGGCTACTGCCAGCCGCCCGCCGCGGTGGCCGGCTCGCAGGTCGGCGCCAACTGCGAGATGCCGATGTTCGGCGGCACCGGGCCGCAGGAGAACCAGTGCCTGCTCAACCTCGCGGCCAAGCTCTCGTGCATGCCGTTCTTCGATCCGACGGCAGGCGGCATCGTGTGGCGCTGCGACACCGAGGTGGGGCAGGGGCTGCCGGCCACGCCGTGCACCATGGGCTCGCAGTGCCGCTCGGGATTCTGCGGTTCGAACGGCACGTGCTTCCGCGCCTGCCAGAGCGATCAAGACTGCCCGCAGACCAGCCAGCAGCAGACGCGCTGCCAGAACGTTTCGATAGTCGTCGAAGGGATGCAGGTCGACGCGCAGAGCTGCACGCCCAACTGATCCGCGATCGCTCCGCGAAAAATTTCAGCTCGAGAATTCGCCGGCGCCGCTCGCCTCGTCGAGGACGCGCGCCAGATCGATCACGTGCACGGGCTTGGACAGCACGCTCACTGCGTGGGCGCCGAGCGCGTCGGCGCACGTGAGATCGTCCGAGTGGCCGGTGAGCAGCACCGCGCGCACGTGCGGAAAGCGATCGGCCAGCTCGCGCACCAGCTCGACGCCGGTGAGGCCGGGCATGCGCTGATCGGAGAGCACCAGCTCGATCGGCGCGCCGTCGTCGAGCAGCGCCAGCGCCACCCCGGCGTCGGGCGCCAGCTCGATGTCGTAGCCGAGCTCGGTGAGCACCTCGGCGAGCACCGCGCGCTCCTCGGGATCGTCCTCGACCACCAGCACGCCCGGGCGGCGCGGCGCCGGTTCGGCGGCGAACGGGCGCGGCGCGATCGCCGAGACCACGCGCAGCAGCTGATCGGCGAGCGGCATGCCGGCGCCCACCATCACCAGCGATTCGCCGTCGAGCTCGGTGGCCACGTGCTCGCGCAGCCGCGCGTCGTCGAGGTAGCGCTCGAGCTCCAGCTCGGCGAGACAGCGCGGGCGCGCGGCGTAGCGGTGGAAGATCTCGCGCTCGGCCTGGTCGCGCGTGCAGCTCCACGCCACGATCAGCGGCGTCGCGCTCGGATGCGCCGCCACCAGCGCGCGCCGCTCGGCCGCCGTCGGCAGATCGCCGTCGATGAGCACGCACTCGCCGCCCGCGAGCGCCTCGCCGATCGCGCTCTCCGACGGGAGCGCTTGCCAGAGGAACCGCCGTGCGCCCAGCCGCGCCGTCAGCGCGCGCGCCAACTGCCAGCGCCCGGGCAAAGGAGGTCCACACACCAGGATCAACACGCCGCCC
Source organism: Polyangia bacterium (assembly GCA_035652295.1). Taxonomy (GTDB): domain Bacteria; phylum Myxococcota_A; class Polyangia; order Palsa-1104; family Palsa-1104; genus DASREC01. The sequence goes on along the minus strand of DASREC010000462.1, from coordinate 2,432 downwards.
GCCACATCGACCATCGGTTCTGGTACTGCAAAACATGTGCGCGCGGGTGGCGCGCGGGGGAATCCACGTTACGCTGAACGTACACTGCACGAGCCGCCGTTCGCTCGCCCGTTGGAGGAAAAGTTGGTTCGCCCGTCGAGAAAGTCCCCGTGCCGCCGCTGAGCGGGCGTGGGCTGTCTCCGCTTCGCCACCGCGACTTCGCGCTCCTGTTCTCCGGCACGCTCGTCTCGCACACCGGCGATCTGCTCCAGTCGATGGCGCAGTCGTGGCTGGTCTTCACGCTCACGCACTCGGCGCTCAAGCTCGGCCTGCTCGGCTTCTGCCAGCTCGTGCCGCGGCTCGTGCTCGGCACGCTCGGCGGCGTGATCGTCGATCGCGTCGATCGGCGGCGGCTGCTCATCACCACGCAGACGATCGCCATGCTGCAGTCGATCGCGATGTTCGTGCTGGTGGCGATGGGCACCATTACGTACGGGCAGATCGTGGTGCTGACGATCGTGCTCGGCGTCGTCGACACGTTGCACCTGACGGCGCGGCACGCGTTGATTCCGGCGCTGGTGCCGCCCGAGGAGCTGCAGGCGGGCGTGGCGCTCAACGCGGCGGGGATGAACGTGACGCAGGTGATCGGGCCGTCGATCGGCGGCGCGCTGCTCGGGCTGTGCGGCGTGGCGGGGTGCCTGCTGATCAACGCGATCAGCTTCGTGGGGATTTTGGCGGCGCTGATGGCGATGCGCTGGCGGCCGCCGTCGAGCGCGGCGCACACGGGCAGCTTGTTCGGTGAGCTGGTCGAAGGGCTGCGTCACGTCGGCGCGCGCGAGCGGTTGTGGGTGCCGGTGGCGATGGCGTACGCGATCGCGGCGCTGGCGATGGCGTACTCGCGCTTGACGCCGGTGTTCGCCAGCGACGTGCTGCACGCCGGCGTGCGCGCGTACGGCGCGATGCTCGCGGCGCCGGGCGTCGGCGCGGTGATCGCGTCGCTGGCGGTGGCGCAGCGCGGGTTCGGCGGAATGCGCCGGCTGAACGCGTCGGTGCTGGCGCTGGTCGGCGGCCTGTGCGCGTTCGCGCTGTCGACGAACCTGATGGTGTCGCTGCTCGCGCTCTCGGTGGTCGGCGGCGCGCAGATGGTTTTCCGCACCACCGCGATCGCCAGCTGCCACCGCGCCACCGACGACGCGCACCGCGGCCGCGTGATGTCGATCTTTCTGCTCGACTACGGCTTGTGGTCGTTCGGGACGCTGTGGCTCGGTTGGCTGAGCGACGCGCGCGGCCCCGCGTTCGCGGTGCTGGTGGGCGCGCTGTCGTGCCTGCTGGTGACGTCGGCGATCGCCTACGCCGCGCATCGCTTGCGCGCGGCGCGTGCGACCGAGCGGATCGGCGCGTCGTCGCGTTAGGACGCTTTGTGCTCGCCGTGCGCGGCGGGCGCAGCGACGTTGACGCGCTCCTTCAGCTCCTTGCCGGGCTTGAAGCCGGGGACGCGGCGCGCCGGGATCGAGATCGGCTCGCCGGTCTGCGGATTGCGTCCGGTGCGGGCCGCCGAGTCGCGAACGCTGAACGTGCCGAAGCCGCGCAAATCGATCTTCTCGCCTTTCGAGAGGCCCTCCGCGATCAGCTCGAACACATCGTCGACCATTTGCTGGACCTGGGCCTTGGGGGTTCCGGCTTTGCCGGCGATCGCGTCAACGAGGTCGGACTTCTTCATGGGCGTGTGCCTCCCGAGTGGCGAAGCGCGCATCCTAGTGCCACCAACCGCGGCGGGTCAAGCCGGATGCTGACACTGTCGGAGCTATCACACATAGTGGTGAAAGTTCGACAGGGCGATGGACCTTCATCACGTGGGTGAGCCGAAAAAACTGGAGCGCGCCTCGTAAAAATGAGACATTCCCGTTGGCCTCTGGCTTGCTGAGGGCCCTAGCCTATGATTTCAGTCCTCGGACCGCTCACTCCGCTCGCGCCGGCGCTCGCCATCAGCGCCTACTTCATCGTCATGCTGATCGTGTTCTCGCTGCGCGCGCGGATTTTCGGTTTTCCCGTCGACGCCGACGTCGCGCGCCGGCCCGCCTCCAAGCTGCTCGGCCGTTTTCTGCGCCACTACTTCATGTGGCTCAACTCGCCCTGGGAGCGCGCCTGCATCCGCTTCGGCATCACGCCGAACATGCTGACGGCTGGCACGGCCGCCACCGCGCTGGCTTCCGCGGTGGCCTTCTCGCAGGGTTGGTTCGCCACCGGCGGCTGGCTGTATCTGCTCACCGGCATCCTCGACATCATGGACGGCCGCGTGGCTCGCGCCACCGGCAAGGTCACCGCCTCGGGCGCCTACTTCGACTCGGTGATGGATCGCTACGCCGAGATCCTGGTGTTCGGCGGCATGGCGTATTTCTACCGCGACTCGTGGGTGCTGTTCCTGGTGCTCGCGGCGTCGCTCGGCTCGATCA
>DASREC010000461.1:0-15741 GCA_035652295.1 Polyangia bacterium | reverse complement strand
CGGCCCGCACCAGACGGTGGCGAGCGAGATGAACAGCACCTCGGTCTTCTTGTCGGCGTAGTAGTCGCTCAGCTTGATCGGCGCGATCGGATCGTCGAGCACGCTGCCGTTCGCGTTCAGGTCGCGGCGGCCGGTGAGCGTGAGATCGCCGACCGTGCTACCGACCGAGTAGCCGTACGGCCCGCACGGGTACTTCGCGGGATCGCACGCGCCTCCGTCCATGCCCGGGTGATTGCCCGACGCGCCGCAGGCGGCGAGCGCGAGCAGCGACGAGAGCGCGAGACTACGGAAGGCGCGAGGTGAGGTCATTGTACGCGGCGGTCACGTCGTAGTTGATGGCGAGGATCTTCATGGTCGCGAGATCGATCGTGAAGTAGGTCTCGCGGCCCGTCGAGAAATAGGTCTCCATCGGCGTCTGCGGCGCGACCGAGTCGAGGCTCCACGTGTTCGGCGTCGAGTACGACGAGATCCACGCGTCGAGCTCGGCCTTGGTCGCCGGCACCGACGGCGGATTGCCCTCGGTGATCACGCCCCACACCACTCCGCCCTTCGGCTCGACGTCCTTGATGTGACCACCCAGCACCTGGGCGGCGTTTTGACACGCGCTTCAGGTGAAGCCGGCGAACCAGAACAGCATCACCTTCGTGCCCTGCGTCTTGCGCATCTGGTTGAAGGTCATCGCGCCGTAGGTGTCGGCGCTCGAGAGGCCGGTGGTGCGCGTCGGGCTGAAGTAGCCCTGAAAAGTGAAGTCGTCGATGGTGTCGCCGACGTTGGTGCCGTAGGGGCCGGCGGGATAGCCGTTCGGCAACAGGCCCGGCGCGAGATCGGGCGAGACCGCGAAGTCCGCCGCCGCCAGCGACGAGAGATCGTCCCCGCCGCCGCCCGCGTCACCCTGCGCGCCCGAGTCGCCGCCGTTCGAACAAGCCGCCGCAAAAACCAACGCCACGAGGCCGTACTGCCACTTCATTGGTCCATCCTCTCGCGACCAGCCTACGAGTCAACGGAAAAATACTTCTACGTGGTAATGTGCGCCTCATGAAGCTCGCCGAAATTTTCGCGCTGGCGCTGGCCGCGGCGGGCTGCGGCGACTCGGGGCCGGCGGCGTTCGATGCGGCGGCGCCCGATCTCACCGTCGCTGCCGACGCGGCGATCGATCTGCAGGCGATGTGCGGCCCGCCGTCGACGGACGCGGGCGTGTGCTTGAACACGGTGAGCGGCAAGCTGGTCGACGACAGCGGCGCGGGCATCCCCAACCTGGTGACGTCGGTGTGCGCGGTCGCGTGCTACTTCGGCATGACCGACGCGACCGGCGCGTTCTCGAACCCGGTCTACGACGTGGTCGAGCCCGACTTCTACGCGTTCGAGGCGCACGGGCGGCCCGATCGCGCCAGCTTCTACGTGCGCCTGCCGCCGCTCGTCGGCATGAGCGCGACCTACGCCCAGCCGCTGCTCCTGCCGTCGCTGCCGATGACCGGCCCGCTGATCGCGCTCGATCAATCGGCGCAGACGCTCACCTCGGGCGACGTCACGCTCACGCTCGCGCAGGGCACCAAGGTGATGCTCAGCGTCGAGGACGTGGTGCTGATGGATCACGGGCGGCAGCTCCGCGCGCTCACCGTCTCGCCGCCGACCAAGATGGCGTTCGTCGATCCGGCGTCGCCGCCCGACGCGCTGTTCGGCTTCGCGCCGTTCGAGGTCGCGTTCTCGCAGAAGGCGCAGCTCTCGTTCCGCAACATCGCCAGCATCCCGGCGAACGCCGCCGTCGACGTGCTGGAGATGGGCGGTCTCGTCGGCGCCACTCCGCCGGCGGGAAATTTCGCCAAGGTCGCGACCGCGCACGTAACCGCCGACGGCACGAGCGTCGTAATGGACACCGGAGAAGGCGTCACCGGGCTGACTTGGATCGCCCTGAGGAAGCAATGAAGCGACTATATAATGTAGCGATCCTCGCGGCCGCGACCGCGCTCGGGTGCAGCGGCGACGCCGGCCAGATGATGATGATGAACCCGGGGACGGACGGCAGCCCGGGCGGCAACCCCGACCTGCTCTCCGTCGGTGACGGCGCGCAGCCGGGCTCGAGCGACCTGGCGACGATGAGCGGCGGCTATCCCGCGGGCCCCTACGGCGCCAACATCGGCGACACGTTCCCGCTGCTCACGTGGCAGGGCTACCGCGACGATCTCGCCGACGCCGTCGCCACCACCAAGACGTACGGCACGTACAGCTCCGACGACATCCGGCTGTCGGGCCGCAAGTACGCCATGATTCACACCGCCGACTTCATATGACCCGGCTGTCAAAACGCCGCCCGTGCAATGGCGACGATGGGTAAGCAGGTGGTGGACGCCGGTGGAGTCATGGTGGAAGTGCTGGAGCAGGACGCGACGACGCCGAGCAAGGCCAACCTCGACGCGTGGGTCAACGACTTCGGGCTCACCATCACCAGCGTCAAGGATCCCGATTCCAACGAAGGCGAGACCAAGTCGATGCTCGCCGATCGCGAGCACGCCTTCATCGTCGACTTGTCGAACATGAAGATCCTCCAGGTCATCACCGGATCCAAAGCGGGCATCGGCACGCCGTCGGCGCAGACCGCCATGGACATGATGCTCACGCTGCTCGGCAACAAAGGCGGCTGACGCTCAAGCCGGACGCTCCGCGGCCGATGAAGAGGCGAGTGAATCGCGCTCTCCACCGCCAGCCCAGGAGCCGTCCATGAAAAAGCTCTTCTTCGCCGCCGCTCTCGTCGCCGCCGGTTGCGTCGGCCGCGTCGACCCGCAACAGCCGCCGCTGCCCGGCGAGCCCGCCCTCGATTCGCGCGCGTCGACGGTTGTCGCCGAGATCGCGAGCGCCACCGCCGACGGGCAGGAGCGCATCGACGTCACCGTCACGCTGCGCGACACCGACGGCAATTCGATGGCCGGCCAGCAGGTGCTGCTCACCACCTCGGGCGCCGGCGACCAGGTGGCGCAGCCGAGCGCGCCGACCGACGCGAACGGCGTCGCGATCGGCAGCATCACCTCGACGCGCGCCGAGCCGAAGGTGATCCGCGCGCTGGTCGGCGGCGTCGTGCTGGCGCAGCAGCTGACGGTGAAGTTCCACGGCGGGCAGGCCGCGCAGGTGGCGTTCGTGGTGCAGCCGTCGTCGGTGGCCGCGGGCGTGCCGATCGCGCCGGCGGTGGTGGTCGCGATCGAGGACGCGCTCGGCAACCCGGTCTCGTCGACGTCGCTGGTCAAGCTGACGCTGGTGCAGTTCGGCTCGGGCGCGACGCTCTCCGGCACCACGACGGTGGCGGCGGTCAACGGGCAGGCGCGCTTCGCCAATCTCGCGATCGATCGAGCGGCGGCGAGCTACCGCCTGCACGCCGAGTGCGAGGTGCTGGTGCCCGCGACCAGCGCGCTGTTCTCGGTGACCGCCGCCGCGCCCGCGCCGCTGGTCGCGCTCGACGACGCCGAGTAGCTCCCGCGGTTGCGTCGCTCCCGGCGCGGGCGCATTGTCGACTGAATGCGCGCCGCGATCGTCCTCTTGCTGCTCTCCTCGCTCGCGCGCGCCGACAACTCCAACTTCCGTCCCTACGTCGTCGGCTCGCGCGCGGCCGGCATGGGCGGCGCGTTCACCGCCATCGCCTCCGACGGCTCGGGCCCCTACTACGAGCCGGGCGGCCTCGCGTTCGTGCGGCGCACGCAGCTCTCGCTCTCCGCGTCGGTCTACGGCCTGGTGCAAGGCACCTTCAAGGACACCTTCGGCAACGGCTTCGACGCCAACTACCGCGACGTGAACGTGTTCCCGGTCTCGACGGCGGCGGTGTTCAAGCTGCGCGCGAACACGATCGCGATCTGCGTGTTCGTGCCCGACGCGTTCAAGCTCGACGACCGCGAGACCATCGGCGCGCAGACGAACGCGTTCTACGTGCACCAGGAGCTTCAGACGGTGTGGATCGGCCCGACGTACGCGCGGCGCATCGGGCGGCTCGGCATCGGCGCGAGCGGCTACCTGCTCATCGGCACCGAGAGCATCAACGTCGACTTCACGCAGCTCGTCGGCGCCGGCGACGCGTTCGGCACCTCGACCGCCCGCACCAACATCACCATGTTCGGGTTCGTCGGCGCGCTCGGCGCGCGTTACGACGTCACCGATCGGCTGAGCCTCGGCGCCGGGCTGTTCACGCCCGAGTGGGGCGGCGGCTACCGGCAGGAGTTCCGCCGCGCCAGCGCGCCGAACGGCGGCACGGTGCTCAACGTCGACGGGCTGCACGCGTCGCCGTCCCTGCCGTGGCGCCTGCAGCTCGGCGCGGCGCTCCACTTCGGCCGCGCGTCGTTCGCGCTCGACCTCACGTTCCTCGCGCCGCGCGACGTGCTCGACGATCCCGAGCGCGCGCTCGACGGCCTTCAGCGCCACGTCGAGCGCGACGGCGTGGTCGACGTAGCGGTCGGCGGCGAGTACCGCGTCAAGGATCGCGTGCCGCTGCGCGCCGGCTTCTTCACCGACTTCGCGCAGTCGCCGCCGCCGCGCGGCGCGCTCGCGCGAGACAGCGCCATCTCCACGTCGCACGTCGATCGCGTCGGCTTCACCGCGTCGGTGGGCGTCAAGTCCGAGCACACCGGCACCGACGCCGGCCTGATGGCCACCTACGGCTGGGGCGAGCAGCTCCTGCCCGGCTCGAGCGATTTCTCCTCGCACGTCGCGCGCGCCGCCAGCGAGGTGCACCTCTACGTCTTCCTCGCGTCGTCCTACGAGTTCTGATCGGCGCGGCCGTGATGCACCGCCTCGAGCTTGTGCCCGTCGGGGTCGCGCACGAACGCGGCGTAGTAGCCGGCGCCGTAGCGCGGCCGCGGGCCGGGCGCGCCCTCGTCGGCGCCGCCGCACGCGAGCGCCGCGCGGTGGAACGCGTCGACGGCGCCGGGCGCGGGCGCGGTGAACGCGAGGTGCGCGCCCGGGCCGGCCGCCGCCGCGCCCGGCTCGGCGAACAGCGCCAGCTTCTCGTCGGCGGCGCCGGGCATTCCATACCCCGCCCACTTCTCGCTCTGCCACAGCCGCACGTAGCCGAGCGGCGCCAGCGCGGCGTCGTAGAACCGCTCGGCGCGCGCGAGATCGCGGACGCCGAGCGACACGTGATCGATCATGCGCCGATTCTAGCGCGCCGCGCTTGACGGCGGGCGCGCATGGCGATATGCAGATTTCGTTATGCGCTCGCGCCTGCCCGTGCTCGATGTCGCCCCGGTGTCGCGCCTCTTCAAGGCGCTGGCCGACGAGGACCGCGTGCGCATCGTCGCGCTGCTCACGCACGGCGAGCTGTGCGTGTGTCACCTCGAGGCGGCGCTCGGCCAATCGCAGCCGAGCGTCTCGCGCCACCTGGCGATGCTGCGCTCGGCCGGCGTGGTCGAGTCGCGCCGCGACGGCAACTGGGTCTACTACCGCCTGGCGCCGCAAGCCGACGCCGACTGCCGCCGCCAGCTGCGCGCGCTCTCCGGCGCGTTCGTGCGCCGCGCGACCTTACGGCGCGACGTCGAGCGCCTGATCAAGTCGAAGGGCCCGCGCTCGTGCCGCTGACGCTCGGCCGCCGCGCCGCCGCCGAGGCGCTCGGCACCGCGCTCCTGCTCGCGACCGTCGTCGGCTCGGGCATCATGGGCGAGCGGCTGTGCGGCGGAAACGTCGCGGTCGCGCTCCTCGCCAACACGCTGGCCACCGGCGCGGGGCTGGTGGCGCTCCTCCTCACGTTCGGGCCGATCTCGGGCGCGCACTTCAATCCCGCGGTCACGCTCGCGGCGGCGACGCAGGGCGGGCTGCCGTGGCGCGACGTGCCGAGCTACGTCGGCGCGCAGCTCGGCGGCGCGTTCGCCGGCGTGGCGACGGCGCACGCGATGTTCGGCGAGCCGGTGTTCTCGGCGTCGCAGCACGTGCGCTCGGGCGTGGCGCAGGGCGCGAGCGAGCTCGTCGCCACGTTCGGATTGCTGGCGACCATCTGGGGCTGCTCGCGCTCGCGGCCGGGCGCGGTGCCGTTCGCCGTCGGCGCGTACATCACCGCGGCGTACTGGTTCACCGCGTCGACGTCGTTCGCCAACCCGGCGGTGACGCTGGCGCGCGCGGCGTCGAACACCTTCGCCGGCATCCGCCCGATCGACGCGCCGGCGTTCATCGCCGCGCAGCTCGCCGGCGCCGCCGCCGCGACGCTGGTGTTCCGCTGGCTCGTCCCGCGCGCGCCGTCGCCGTCGAGCCCGAGCGCATGACCACGGTCATCTTTGCGTGCGTGCACAACGCCGGCCGCTCGCAGATGGCCGCCGCGCTGTTCAACCGGCTCGCCGATCCATCGAAGGCGCGCGCCATCTCCGCCGGCACCAACCCGGGCGCGCGCGTGCATCCGGAAGTCGTCGCCGCGATGCGCGAGAAGCAAATCGATCTCTCGTCGGCCGCGCCGCGCCTGCTCACCGACGAGCTGGCGCGCGGCGCCGCGCTCCTCGTCACGATGGGCTGCGGCGAGGCGTGCCCGCTCGTACCCGGCCTCGCGCGCGACGACTGGCCGCTCGACGATCCCAAGGGCCAGCCGCTCGAGCGCGTGCGCGCGATCCGCGATCAGATCGAAGCCCGCGTGCGCGCCCTCCTCGCCTCGCGCGCGTGGCTGCGCGCATGAGCCGCGCGCGCGCCGCGCTCGCCTGCGCCGCGCTCGCCTGGGCCGCGCCGCTCGACGCCGCGGCGCACGACGACGCGCACCCGTTTCAGCGCGGCATCTGCTACGCCAGCGCGTGGCGCTCAGGCGGCGTGGCGGGCTACGGCTCGGCCACGTCGCTGCGCACGCTCGAACGGCTCGAGCGGCTCGGCGCCGAGTGGATCTCGCTCACGCCGTTCGGCTTCATGGAGTCGCCGGCGGCGCCCGAGGTCCGCTCCGGCGGCGCGCGCGGCCCCGAGCGCGACGAGCGCCTGCACGCCGAGGTGGCGCAGGCGCACGGCCTCGGCCTCAAGGTCGCGCTCAAGCCGCACGTCTGGATCGCCGGCGGCGACTGGCCCGGCGACTTGAAGTGGCCGAACGACGCCGCCTGGCGCCGCTGGTTCGCCAGCTACCGCGCGTTCATCCTGCGCTACGCCGCGATCGCCGAGCGCGACCACTACGATCTGCTCGTCCTCGGCACCGAGCTCAAGAGCGCCACCGCCAACGACTCCGCCGCCTGGCGCGCGCTGATCGCCGACCTGCGCCGCGCCTTCCACGGCCCGCTCACCTACGCCGCCAACTGGGACGAGGCCGAGCGCGTGCCGTTCTGGGACGCGCTCGATTTCGTCGGCGTCGACGCCTACGCGCCGATCGCCAAGAAGCCGGGCGCCGCCGAGCCCGAGCTGTGCGCCGCGTGGAGCCTGCTGGCGAAAGATCTCGAATCGCTCTCGCGGCGCACCGGCAAACGCATCCTGCTCACCGAGATCGGCTACCGCGCGACCCGCGACGCGGCCCTGGCGCCGGCGACGTGGCCCGAGTCCGATCCCGCGCCGCGCTACGATCCCGCGCACCAGGCGTCGTGCTTCAGGGCCGCGCTCTCGGGGCTGTGGGGCAAGCCGTGGCTCGCCGGCCTCTACGTGTGGAAGTGGTTCACCGACGATCGCGACGAGCAGGGCCCGACCGACTTCTCGCCGTCGGGAAAACCGGCCGAGGCGGTGCTCGGCGAGTTCTACCGCCGCGACTTTCGCTGAGCGTCTCGTGTAAGGTTCGCGCATGAGCCCGAGCCCCGCCGCCGCGTTTCGCGCGCTCCACGAGTCCGGCTGCTTCGTGCTTCCCAACCCGTGGGACGCGGGCAGCGCGCGCTACCTCGCGCACCTCGGCTTTCGCGCGATCGCCACCACGTCGGCGGGCGCGGCGTTCGCGCGCGGACTGCCCGACGAGGTGTGGGCGGTGCCGCGCGACGTGATGCTGGCGCACATCCGCGAGCTGGTCGCCGCGTCGCCGGTGCCGGTGAACGCCGATTTTCAGTCGGGCTACGCGCACGATCCGGAAGGCGTCGCCGAGAACGTGAAGCTCTGCGTGGCGGCCGGCGTCGCGGGACTGTCGATCGAGGACGCGACCGGCGATCGCGCGTCGTCGCTCTACGATCACGCGCGCGCCGTCGAGCGCGTGCGGGCCGCGCGCGCGGCCATCGACGCGACGGGGATTCCGGTGGTGCTCACCGCGCGCTGCGAGGCGTTCCTGGTCGGGCATCCCGATCCGGCGCGCACCGCGATCGATCGCCTGACCGCGTTCGCCGACGCCGGCGCCGACTGCCTGTTCGCGCCCGGCGTGCGCGACGCCGCCACCATCGCGTCGCTGGTGCGCGCGGTCGCGCCGAAGCCGCTCAACGTGCTGGTCTCCGCGCCCATCGCCGGCCTCTCGCTCGACGCGCTGGCCGCGCTCGGCGTGCGCCGCGTCTCGGTCGGCTCGGCGCTCGCGCGCGTGGCGTGGGCCGCCTTCATGCGCGCCGCGCGCGGCCTCGCCGCCGGCTCGTTCGACGCGCTCGCCGACGCCGCGCCGTTCGCCGAGCTGAACGCGCTGTTCACCCCGCCGGGCAGCCGCTGAGCGCGGTCGTGAGCGGCTCGCTCACCACCTGGTCGAGCACGCCGCCGTCCTCGAACACCAGCACCATGCGCACCGTCGCCACGTCGCCGTCTTTCTGCGGCAGCGCCAGGAAGTCGAGCGTCGCGCTCGCCAGCGGCTGCGAGTCGGGCGCGTTCGGACCGCGCAGCCACTGGAGCGTCACCAGGTAATTTCCGAACTGCCCGCTCTGTCCGTACTGGGTCAAGGTCGTCTGGCCCGACGAATCGGTCGACGAGAAGATGACCCCGAACGGCATCAGCGTGATCGGGACGTCCTGGTTGATCGGCACCGTGCGCCGGAAGCTGATCAGGATCGCGGTGCGTCCCGAGGGCGGCCCGCCCGGGCCGTTGAGGTTCAAGCTGTAGACGTCCTCGTTGGAGAACACCGGGTTCTGCACGCCGCACTGCTGCGCGAAGCGGACGAGCTTCGTGTCGCTCGGCGCGAACGAGAGCGTGCCGCCGTCGTCGGGCGTGACGCCGATCGGCGGCGTGCCGTTCGACGGCAACCCGGTGTGGCAACCCGCGAGCGCAACGAGCAACGCAATCGCAAAACGCATCTCCTCATCATACACGCTCAGTACTGTTACGGAGAGGGCCGCCGCCGCAGGCTGGTGACTCGCGCCCCACGCGCGCCGCCGTTTTCCGTCGAGAAATTCACTCGCGCGAGCGCCGCCGCGAGCGGCGCGTTGGTTGCTATGCGCTCTCACGCTTCGTCGACGATGCGCGCGCTCCGTATCGTTACGGATTTCGCCACCGTCGAGAAAACGTAGGCTGCGCGATCAAACGTGACGGAGGCGAGCATGAATCGAACTCGGCTGGTGAGCGCGGCGCTGGCGCTCGCGGCGGCGCTCGGGTGGGCGCGCGCGGCGGCGGCGCAAGTCTGTCCGGCCACGCCGCCGCCGTGCGACACCGGCGCGGACATCGTCAACCCGGTCTACATCCTCGCCGCCGACACTCAGGTGCCCGCGCTGCACGCGCTCGGAAAAATTCTCCGCGCGCAGGCCTCGCCGATCACCATCGTCTACATCCCGAACGGCTCGTGTACCAACCTCGCCAACCTCTACGCGTCGCCGGCCAAGTTCACCGCCGGCACCGCGGGCGGGCCGTTCTACGTGCCGTCGAGCGCGGCGTTCGATCCGACGGTGAAGACCGCGTGCGCGTGCGCGCTGCCCGCCGGCGGCATCGCTCCCGGCATGGCGATCTCGATCGTCTTCCCCGACAACGTCGACTGCCCGACGGCGCCCGCCAAGCCGGCCAACATCGGCGTCACCAGCGGCCCGGTGCAGGGCATGACCTTCGTCGTCCCCTATGACACCGCGACCAGCGCCGGCTCGTCGCAAAAAGCCATCACCTTCGAAGAGGCGTACCTCGTCTTCGGCCTCGGCCCCGCCGCCGCGAGCGTCGCGCCGTGGAGCGATCCGGCGTTCATCTTCGGCCGCCCCGCGTCCAAGGGCACGCAGATCAGCATCGGCTCCAACATCCAGGTGCCGGCCGCGAAGTGGAAGCTGCTCGCCGACACCAATCACCAGATCGATCAATCGTCGACGATGGCCGCGACCATCGCCGCGCTCGCCACCGATCCGAACGCCGAGAAGGCGCTCGGCATCCTCGGCGTCGAGATCTACGACAAGGCCGCCAACCGCGCCAAGATGCACGCGCTCGCGTTTCGCGCGCAGCACCAGGAGCACGCCTTCTGGCCCGACTCGTCGCCGACCGCGTTCGATAAGATCAACATCCGCGACGGCCACTACGTGCTCTGGTCGTACGTGCAATACCTCGCCCCGCAAAACGCCGGAACCGGCAAAGCGGCCAATCCCAACGCGCAAACCATCATTGATTTATTCGCCGATAACCCGGTCACCACCAATCCGGTGTTCGAGCCGCTCGACACCGTGATCAAGAGCGGGCTGGTCCCCAAGTGCGCCATGAAGGTGCAGCGCGCGAGCGAGGGCGGCGACCTCATGCTCTACGACGACGCCGCGCCGTGCGGCTGCTACTTCGACGCCACGGTGCCGAGCGGGACCACGAGCTGCACGTCGTGCGCGTCGACCGCGTGCGCGACCGGCACCTGCCGCCACGGTTATTGCGAGGCCAAATGATGAAAACCTCAATCGCGGTCTTTGCAATGTCGTTTGCAATGACTTTGACGGCCTGCACCGATAATACGGCCGCGCCGCCGGTCGCCGACATGGCGATGATGCAGTCGACGCCCGACCTGTCGACGCCGCCCGGACCGCCGGCCGATCTCGGCTGCTACGGGATGCCGACGACGCACGTGCAGATCATCAACGCCTGCACGAGCGCGCAGAGCTTCGACAAGACGCCGTTCTATCCGTCGCTGGCGCCGGGCGGCAATTTGCCGCCGCTGCCGTGAAAGGGGACTCGATGCGTGCTCATTGGGCGTTCGCGCTCTTGGCGCTGGCCGGCTGCGGCGACGACTCGGCGGCGATGATGCCGGACCTGTCGATGCAGGCGGCGGCCGATCTGGCGATGCCGGCGATTCCCGACATGGCCGTGCAGCGCGGGCCGCTCACCGTGCCGCTGCACTTTGAGCCCGACGGACTGTGGTGGGACGCGGCGACGCAGAAGCTCTACCTCGCCAACGACGGCGGTAATCAGATCGTCACGTGGGACGACTCCGGGCACATCGCCGTCGCCGCGCTCTTGCCGCTGGTGAATTCGAGCGGCGGGCTCGGGCAGCTCGTCAAGCTCGCGGACGGCACGATCGTGGTCACGCGCTTCGGCTTCGGCGTGAACGGCGGCATCGTGGTGGTCAAGCCCGACGGCTCGAGCGCGGTGGTCGCCGGCCTCGATCCCAAGCGCCGCCGCGTCGGGCTCGCCGTCGGCGCGGACGGCGCGACGCTCTACGAGACCTATTTCTCGAACGGCGCGACCGCCGGCACGCACGTCGGCGCGGTCGCGCAGCTCTCGATCACCGGCACCGCCGCCGAGACCGACGTCATCACCGGCCTGCAAAAACCGGTCGGCGTGATCGCGCTCGGCGGGCAGCTCTACGTCAGCGATCAAGATCAAGGCGTCGTCTTCAAGCAGGCGATCGGCACGCCCGGCACCGGCGCGTCGTTCGCCACCGCGCCCGGCTGCGATCTGCTGGCGGCCGGCCCGAGCGGCGCGCTGCTCTCGGGCGGCAAGACGGGCGTGGTGTACCGCATCGCCGGCGACGGCACCGTCACCGACGCCGACAGCGGCCTGCGCGCGACGCGCGGCGTGGCGTACGACGCCGACCACAAGCGCCTGTTCTTCGCCGAGCCCGACGGCGCGTTCGTCCCCGACGCGGGCGAGCAGGCGGCGCTGCACATCATCCCGATCGACAATTAGTGCACGCGCCGCCGCGCACGCTCTGGATTCCGCTCCTGCTCGGCGCGAGCCTCGCCTCCGCCGACGAGCCGCCGCCCGATCTCGCCGAGCGCGTCGCCCGTCTCGAACGGCGCGTCGAGGCGCAAGCCGCGGAGCTGACGCTCTTGCGCGGCGCCGGCAAGCTGCACCTCGCGCTCGGCGGCTTCGTGCAGGTCGACGGCGTCGTCTACGACCAGGCGTCGCAAGACGAGCTGAACCCGTCGACCGGCGCGCCGCTCAACGAGACGCGCTTTCTCATCCGCCGCGCGCGCCTGCGCGCCGAAGCCGATTACCGCTTCATTTCGGCGATCCTCGAATTCGACGGCAATACGATATCGGGGCCGACCGCGCGAATAACCAACGCCGAAGTTTCAATCCAGTGGCCCGCCGGCCCGTCGCTGCCGCCGTATTTGATGGGCACGTTCGGACTATTGCGCATTCCATTCGGCTTTGAAGTGCAGGAAAAGGATTACGTCCGCGTTTTTCTCGAGCGCTCCAACATCATTCGCGCGCTGTTTCCCGGCGAGTTCGATCTCGGCGTGCGCGTCCAAGGCGGCTGGCGATTTTTGCGTTACCAGATCGCCGCGCTCAACGGCCACCCGTCGGGCGACAAGCAGTTCGCGCTGCGCGATCCGGCGCAGTCGAAAGATTTTCTCGGGCGCCTCGGCGTCGACACGCGCGTCGTGCCGCGCGTCGGTTTGCAGGTCGGCCTCTCCGGTCTCTACGGCACCGGCTTTCACGCGGGCACGCCGGCGACCAAGAGCACCATCTTCTGGAACGACGCCAACCTCGACGGGCAGGTCGATCCGACCGAGCTGATGGGCGTGCTCGGCCAGCCGGCCACGCCGTCGCAGACGTTCACGCGCTACGCGTTCGGCGGCGACGCGCGCGTGACGTGCGCGCTGCCGCGCCTCGGCGAGCTGACCCTCTACGGCGAGGTCATCTGGGCGTCGAACCTCGATCGCGGGCTCATCCCCGCCGATCCCGTCGGCGCCGGCCGCGACCTGCGCGAGTTCGGCTGGTACCTGGCGGTCACGCAGGAGGTCACGCGCTTCGCGCTCGTCGGCGTGCGCTACGATCGCTACGACCCGGACGCCGACGCCACCGACCGCGCGGGCGCGCGCCTGGTGCCGCGCGACCAGACGTTCTCGACGCTGGCGATCGCGCTCGCCGGCGTCTGGCCGCGCTATGCGCGCTTCACGCTCGAGTGGGATCACAACACCAACGCGCTCGGCCGCTCGCCGACGGGCGCGCCGGCGACGCTCGGCGGCGAAATGGTGACCTTGCGCGCGCAGGTGACGTTTTGAGGCGCGCGGCCGTCGCGCTATTCGGGGCGCTCATCGCCGCCGCGGCTGGCTGCTCGGGCGCGTCGACCGATCCGGGCGTGAGCGCCGGGCTGCAAGCTCCCGGCGCGCAGTTCGTGCCGGGCGCGCGCCCCGCCGCCGCCGGCGGCCCGATGGTGCTGGCGTTCAACGTGAGCGCGTACCACGTCGTGCCCGGCGCGGCGGCGCAGCCGGTGAACGGCACGCTCGACGCGGGCGCGACCGCGGTGACGCTCGGGCTCGACGGCGATCGCGGCTACTGGATCCTGCCGGCGGGCGTGCCCGACACCGAGACGCCGACCGAGCCGAGCTTTCACGCGCTGCTCTCGTTCTCGCGCGCGCTCGCGCCGGGGCCGATCACGCTCGACGCGCGCGCCGTCGACGCCGCCGGGCGCTTCGGCCCGCCGAGCACGCTCGCGCTCACCGTCGACGCGGCGGCGGTTCCCGCGGGCAAGCTGGTGTTCACGCTGCGCTGGGACACGGCGAGCGATCTCGATCTGCACGTGGTCGATCCGAGCGGCGCCGAGATCTGGGCCAATCATCCGAGCGGATCGGGCGCGCTCGATCTCGACTCCAACGCGCAGTGCCTGATCGACGGCCGCGATCAGGAGGACGTGATCTTCGCGTCGAGCGCGCCCGCTGGCCACTACGTCGCGCGCGTCGACGCGTTCTCGCTCTGCGGCCAGACGATCGCCGACTGGCGGCTGGAGGCGCGCGCGGACGGCGTGGTGATCGCCGAGGCGGCGGGCACGTCGGTCGACGCCGACACCATCGGGCCGCACGAGCGCGGCTCGGGGCGCACCGCGCTCGAAATCGATCTGCCGTGAGCCGTGACGCCGGGCGCCGCCATCGCGACGGTCTTGCTCTTCGCCGCCGGCGCCGCGCGCGCCGACGAAGCGCCGGCCGCGCCGCCGAAGCGCGTCTATGAAACCCGCGTGCGCGGCTCGCGCGAAAAACGCGAGCCGGCCGAGACGACGATACGCGCCGACGAAGCGCGCCGCGTCGCCGGCACGCAGGGCGACGCGCTCAAGGTCGTCGAGGATCTGCCCGGCGTGGCGCGCGCGTCGCTCGGCAGCGCGCAGCTCGTCGTGTGGGGCTCCGCGCCCGAGGACACGCGCGTGCTGGTCGACGGCCTCGAGATCCCGTCGCTGTATCACCTCGGCGGCCTGCGCTCGACGGTGAACGGCGAGCTCGTGCGCAGCTTGTCGTTCTCGCCCGGGGGCTTCGGCGCGCCGTACGGCCGCGGGCTCGGCGGCCTGGTGCGCGCCGAGACGCGCGCGCTCCCGGCCGAAGGCGTGCACGGCTACGCGGGCGCCGATTTGCTCGACGCCTCGGCGCTGGTCACCGCCGCGATCGGAAAGCGCCTGCGCGTCGGCGTCGCCGGCCGCTACAGCTATCTCGATCGCATCTTCGGCGGCCTGCTCCGGCCCGACACCGCCGACTACTTCCCGATCCCGCGCTACGACGACTACCAGCTCAAGGCCACGCTCGCGCTGCGCACCGACGAGGAGCTGTCGCTCCTGTTCCTCGCCGCCGACGATCACCTGCGCCGCACCGTCTCCTCCACCGACCCGGCGCACGCGCGCTCCGATTCGACCGACGCGTCGAGCTACCGCGTGGCGGTGCGCTACTCGCGCGTGTTCGCCGACGGCGCGCGCGCCGAGGCCGCGCCGTTCTTCGGCTACGACCAGCGGCGCCAGTCGACCAACTTCGGCGCCGTGCCGTCGCTGCTCGACGTGCGGTCGTTCCGCTACGGCGCGCGCGCCGAGTATCGCCGCGTGCTCGCGCCGTGGGCGGTGCTCGGCGTCGGCGCCGACGTGCTCGGCACGCGCGCGAGCGTGGTGCGCTTCGGATCGCTCGCCTCGCCGCCGCGCGAAGGCGATCGCTACGTCTTCGGCCAGCCGCCCGGCGGCGACGTGGGCGCCGAGCGCTTTCACGTCCACGTGCTCGACGCCGCGCCGTGGATCTCCGCCGAGCTGCGCTTCGGTCCCGTGACCGTCGCGCCCGGCGTGCGCGTCGACGCCTGGCTGATCGAGGGCGATCAAGCGCGCCCGCCGTCGGGCGACACGCCGATCCCCGGCTTTCAGCGTCTCGAGTGGTCGATCGATCCGCGCCTGCACGTCGCGTGGCGCGCCCACTCGCGCGTGACGCTCGAAGCCGCGTGCGGCCTCTATCACCAGGCGCCCGAGCCGCAAGATCTCGGCGCCGCGTTCGGCAATCCGCTGCTCGGCGTCGCGCGCGCGCTGCATGTCACCGCCGGCGCGGACGTGCGCCTCACCGGCGCGCTCACCGCCGAGGCCATCGGCTTCTACAAGCAGCTCGACGATCTGGCGTCGCGCAGCCCGCTCGCCTCGCCGCCCGTCGCCGCCGCGCTCGAGCAGGACGGCGCCGGCCGCGCGTACGGCGGGCAGGTGCTGGTGCGCCAGGAATCGTGGCGCGGGCTCACCGGCTGGATCAGCTACACGCTCAGCCGCGCCGAGCGGCGCGATCACCCGGGATCGCCGTGGCGATTATTCGA
>DASREC010000460.1:0-2834 GCA_035652295.1 Polyangia bacterium | reverse complement strand
CGCGCGGCGCCCGGCTGGCGCGCGAGCTGCCGCTTTCCGACGACGCGGCGACGGCGCAGGCGCGAATCGCGGAAGCCGAGGAGGCGCGCGCGTTGCGCGACGAGGGCGAGCCGCTCTCGCTCGACGGCGTCAAGGATCTCGACGAGGCGCTCGGCCGCGCGTCCAAGGGCGGCGCGCTCGAGCCGCAGCTGTTGCGCGACGTGGCCTCGACCCTGCGCACCGGCGCGGCCGCGCGCCGGCACCTGGTCGTTCACGGCGGCAAGACGCCGCGCCTGCTCGGCCGCGCGGCGCTGATCAGCGATCTCGACGACGTTTCGGGGCCGATCGACGACGCGTTCGAGCCGGGCGAAGGCGCGCGGCTGTCGGATCGCGCCTCGCCGGCGCTCGGCGGATTGCGCAAGCGCGCGGCGCAGGTGCGCGAGGAGCTGGAGCGGCGCATCGGCGGGCTGCTCGACGCCTCGCACGTGCAGCCGCATCTGCAAGATCGCTTCGCCACGCAGCGCGACGATCGCTTCGTCATTCCGGTGCGTGTCGATGCGCGCGCCAAGGTGCGCGGGATCGTTCACGGCACGTCGCAGTCGGGACAGACGGTGTTCGTCGAGCCCGAGGAGATCGTCGAGCTCAACAACCGGCTCAAGCTGGCCGAGCTGGAAGTCGCCGAGGAGGAGCGGCGGATCCTCGTCGAGCTGTCACAGCTGGTCGAGGAGGCGCTGCCGCGGATTCGCGTGAACCTGGAGGTGCTGGCGGCGCTCGATCTGATCGACGCCTGCGCCAAGCTGGCCACCGACCTGCGCGCCACGGCGCCCGAGATCGGCGACGGGCCGATCGATCTGCGGCGCGCGCGCCATCCGCTGATCGTGCTGGCCGGGCGCGACTGCGTGCCCAACGACATCCTGGTCGGCTTCGGCCAGACGATGGTGATCTCGGGGCCGAACGCCGGCGGCAAGACGGTCGCGCTCAAGACCGCGGGCCTGTGCGCGCTGATGGCGCGCGCGGGGCTGGCGATTCCGGCGCAAGAGGGCTCCAGGCTGCCGCTGTTCTCGACGGTCCTGACCGACGTGGGCGACGACCAGAGCCTGGAGCGCAACCTGTCGACCTTTTCGGCGCACGTCATGCACCTGCGCGAGTTCACGCAGACGGCGGCCGCCGGCGTGCTGGTGCTGCTCGACGAGGTCGCGGTCGGCACCGACCCCGAGCAGGGCGCGGCGCTGGCGCAGGCGGTGCTGGAGGCGCTGGCCGCGCGCGGGGCGACCGCGATCGTGACCACGCACTACGATCGGCTGAAGGCGCTGCCGGCGCGCGATCCGCGCTTCGTCAACGCGTCGGTCGGGTTCGACGTCGACACGCTGCAGCCGACCTATCAGCTCCACCTCGGCGTGCCGGGCGCCTCCGGCGCGATCGTGGTGGCGCGGCGGCTCGGGCTCGACGATGCGATCTGCGCGCGGGCGAGCGCGCTGTCGCGCGAGAAGCAGGGCTCGCTCGAGGAGCTGCTGCTCGACGTGGAGCGGCAGCGCAAGCGGGTCGACGCCGAGCGCGCGCAGGCGGAAGAGGAGCGCGATCGGATCGCGACCGCGCTGCGCGAGGCGGCGGCGAAAGAGGAGAAGGCGCGCACCGCGCTGGAAAACGCGCGCAAGGGCGCGCACGACGAAGCGGTGACCAAGCTGCGGGAAGCACGCGCCGAGCTCGATCGCACGCGCGCGGTGCTGCGCCGCTCCGGCGGCAAGATCTCGGCGGCCGAAGTGGGCGCGGTGAAGCAGGAGATCGAGGCCGCGGCCAAGAAGCTGGTCGAGGCCGCGCCCGCCCCGCCGCCGCCGCCGGGCCGCCCCGCGACCGCCGACGAGCTCAAGCCCGGCGTCGAAGTCTGGGTGGCGCGGCTCGGCGGCAAGGCGCAGGTGCTGGCGCCGCCCAAAGGCGCCAAGCTGAGCGTGCAGGCCGGCGCGCTCAAGGCCACCGTGCAGCTCGCCGAAGTGCGCATCGTCGACGGCAAGGGCGCGCCGGCCGCGCCGAAAAGCGAGCGAGCCAAGCGCGGCCACAACGCGTTCGATGCCGAGGCGCCGGCGATGCCGAAATCGCGCGGCACCTTCCCGACGCTGAACGTGCGCGGTGAGCGCGTCGACACCGCGATCGCGCTGGCCGAAAAATTCCTCGACGACGCCCTGCGCGCCGGCGCCGACGGCGTGCTGGTGATCCACGGCCACGGCACCGGCGCCCTGCGCGATCGCCTGCGCGAGCACCTCCGCCTGTTCCCCGGCGTCAGCGCCATCCGCCCCGGCACCCCCAACGAAGGCGGCGACGGCGTCACCGTCGCCCTTCTGGAGTGATCACATCGAGAGGATGTGGAAGGACGTGCCGGTCGGGTCGATGGTGGCGGTGAGCTTGCGGAGCGGGACGGTCGAGGGCGGCGCGAGCACGCTGCCGTCGAGGCCGTAGCGCGAGCCGTGGCACGGGCACTCGAGGTCGCCGTTGCCCGCCGAGAACGCGACGGTGCAGCCGGCGTGCGTGCAGGTGGCGTCGAGCGCATCGAGCTCGGTGTTGCTCTTGCGCACCACGATCACCGGGCACATCACCGTCGGCGGATTCAGCACCACCGAGCCGCCGGTCACCTGCAGGTCCGGGTAGTCGGAGAAATTGAGCGTGACGTCGACCATGCACGCATTCGTGTCGATCGCGAGCGTCAGCGCCTCGCCGGTCGTCGGGTCGGTGATCACCTTGACCGAATAGAGCGGCGGCGCCGCCAGCGCCGGCGCGTGCTGCACCTGCCCGTCGGTGGTGAAGCGCGAGCCGTGGCACGGGCACTCGACCAGCATGTCCTTCGGATTGAACCCGAGCGGGCA
>DASREC010000459.1:0-2574 GCA_035652295.1 Polyangia bacterium | reverse complement strand
CCGGTGGTGGTGATGTTGGCCAGCAGCAGCAGCTCGGCGTTGGCGTCGGTGTCGACGATGCACTGCGCGCCGGTGCAGCCCGGCGTCACCTTGACGTTCACCAGCAGGCTCGCCTGCACGCCGTACTGTCCCGAGAGCGCGACGTTCTGCCCGTCGGGGTTGCACACCTCCTGTCCGTGCCGCATGTCGCCGCCGCCGTCCGATCCCGACGTCGAATCGCCGCAGGCGCAGAGCGCCACCACCGCCGCGAGCCAGAGCTTCCGCATTCGTCCCTCCGGGCGCGGAAAATATCAGAGTCGCCAAGCGCCGTCGAACCGGGTTATTTTTGCTGGCCGTGCGCCGACTGATCGTCTTGACCGCGTGCTTGTGCTGGCCGGCGCTCGCGCGCGCGTCGGCGGCGGACGCGTTCGGGCTCGGCTCCGAGGAGTCGTCGGTGTGCGGCGCGTCGGCGGCGCGCGTGCACGACTTCTCCGCCGGCTACTACAACCCGGCCGGTCTCGTCGGCGCGACGCGTCCCGAGGCCAGCCTCGGCGTGCTCGGCTTCGGCTCGCAGCTGCGCATCCGCAACGGCGGCTTCGAGCGCACCGCGCCGATCAGCGATCCGGTCGGCATCGTGCTCGGCGCCGCCACGCCGATCCCCTTCGGCGGCGCGCTGGCCGATCGCGTCTACGTCGGCATCGCGCTCTACATCGTGCCCGGCAGCATCGTGCACGTGATCTCACACGCGCCCGATCAGCCGTTCTTCCCGCTCTACGACAACCGCACGCAGCGGCTGATCGTGCTCCCGTCGCTGGCGGCGCGGCTCGCGCGCGGCTGGTCGATCGGCCTCGGCTTCAATTACCTGGCCGGGCTCGGCGGGCGCGTCTCGGCGGCCGAGGGCGCGACGCGCGCGATCGAGGCGCGCGTCGACGAATCGATCTTCTCGCACCTGGCGGTGAACGCCGGCGTGCGCTGGCAAGAGAGCGCGCGGCTGGCGCTGGCGCTGGTCTATCGCCAGGAGTTCGGCGTTCCCTTCCGCACCGTCTCGCGCAACACCGTCGCCGGGCAGCCGATCGATCTCGACGTCGACGCCGAGGAGCTGTTCACGCCGCACGAGCTGGTGCTCGGCGGCGCGCTGGCGCTGCCGAAGCGCTTGCTGGCGTCGCTCGATCTACAGTGGTCGCACTGGTCCGGCTGGCGCGGGCCGTACGTGACGGTGACCAGCCAGCTGCCGCTCGTCGGCGGCCTCGACGCGCGCCCGCCGTCGGTCGGCTTCAACGACACGTTCTCGCTGCGCGCCGGCCTCGAGTGGACCGCGCTCGAGCGCGCGCGCCTCGCGCTCAAGCTGCGCGGCGGCTACGGGTTCGAGACGCAGGCCGCGCCGGCGTCGCAGCCCGGCGTGACCAACCTGCTCGACGGGCCCAAGCACCGCCTGGCGCTCGGCGGCGGCGTGCGCGTGCGCGTGCTCGACGGCGCGCTGCGCGTCGACGCGCACGGCCAGCTCGACATCCTGCAGCCGACGACGCTGCGCAAGACGGTGGCGCCCGCCGGCTCGCATCCCGATCCGTCGGCGGCGCTCAGCGACGAGGTGCCGGACGATCCGGCGCGGCCCGAGACCCAGGGGACGCAGATCTCGAACCCCGGCTATCCGTCGGTGAGCGGCAGCGGCTTCGTGTGGGCGCTCGGCCTGACCGTGACGGTGGAGCGATGACGCTTCCCCGCCGCCAGTTACTTCCCAATCGCCAGCTGCTTCCCAATCGCCAGCTGCTTCCCAATCGCAAGTTACTTTCTTTTCGCCAGCTACTTCCCTTTTTAAATCTGCTTCCTTTTTTATATCTGCTGGCTTTTGGGAACTCGGCGCGGGCGAACGCGCTCGACACGTTCGGCTTCTCGGCCCGCGCGGCCGGCCTCTCGGGCGCCGTCTGCGCCGACGCGCGCGGCTGGATCGGCGCCCACTACAACCCCGCCGGCGTGGCGCTCACCGACGACCGCGAGGTCTCGATCGGCTACTCCTACGCCTTCATGGGCACGACGCTCAACGGCGCCGACGCGCAGGTGACCAACCCGCGCGGCACCTCGCTCGGCCTGGCGCTGCCGCTGCGCCTGCGCTCGTGGACCGCCGCGCTCGGCCTCGCCCTCTACGTGCCCGATCAGTTCGTGGTGCGCATCCAGCTGGCGCCGGCCACCGAGCCGCACTTCGCGCTGCTCGACAACAACCTCGAGCACATCGTGGTCACGCCGGTGCTGGCGCTGCGCCCGTCGAAATATTTCTCCATCGGCGCCGGCATCACGCTGCTCGCCGACGCCGCCGGCCACGGCGTGACGTTCGACGTCGGCGTGGTCGGCGGCGACAAGGTCGGCAAGGCCACGCTCGACGTCGCGCTGCCGACGCGGCTGGCGCCGGTGGTGGGCGTCGAGCTCATGCCGCTGCCGTGGCTGCGCTTCGGCGCGTCGTATCGCGGCGAGGTCGATCTCGGGCTCAAGCTCGACATCCTCGCCAACGTGAACATCGCCGGCGCGATCACCGGCGACACGCTGATCTCGCTGCGCGCCGTCAACTTCTACACGCCGCACAAGGTGTCGCTCGGCGCGTCG
>DASREC010000458.1:0-10549 GCA_035652295.1 Polyangia bacterium | reverse complement strand
ACAGCCCGAGGCACAGCTTGTTCAAGATCGCCAGCACCACCGCGAACAGCAGCGCGCCGCCGAACGTCTTCACGCGAATTCCGGGCACCACCTTGGCGGTGATGAGCACGGCGACCGCGAAGACCACGAACTGAATGATGTGGTGGATCATGATGGGACCCTCCCTATGGAGCATTCAACGGCCGAACGCCCCGGAATGTTCCTAAAGTCTACGCCTGCTGGTGACGGTCGCCAGCGCTTTCGGCGCGGTCAGCGCAAGATCGCGCGGAAGCCGTCGCGCCAGGCGGCGGCGAGCTCGCTCACGTCGGCGTCGATCAGCCGCCCGCCCGCGCCATCGACGGTGAAGCGCCGCCCGCCGGTCGCGCCGAGGATCGCCAGCGGCGCCTTTTCGCGCGCGGCGACGGCGCGCACCTCGGCCTCGCGCTCGGGCGCAAACGCGATCACGATCCGCGACGGCGCCTCGCCGAACAGCAGCAGATCGGCGCGCAGCGCATCGTCGAGCCGAATCGCCGCGCCAATCGGCCGCCCGCTCACGCAGCACTCGGCGAGCGCCACCGCCAGCCCGCCCTCGGCGCAGTCGTGCGCGGCCGCGACCAGTTGCGCGCGCACCATCGCCCGGCACGCGCGCGCCACCGCCAGCTCGCGCGCGAGGTCGAGCTTCGGCGGCACGCCGGCGACGCGCCCGTGCACCACCTTCAAATACTCCGAGCCGCCGATCTCGTCGGTGTTCACGCCGAGGAGCGCGATCCGCTGCCCGTCGCCGAACCCGATCCCGACCGCGTCGCGCGCGTGCTCGAGCAGCCCCACCATGCCGATCGTCGGCGTCGGCTTGACCGATTTCCCGTCGGTGTCGTTGTAGAGCGACACGTTCCCCGAGACCACCGGCGTCTCAAGCGCGCGGCACGCGTCGCCGATGCCGCGGATCGCTTCGACGAGCTGCCACATCACCTCGGGCCGCTCGGGATTGCCGAAGTTCAAGCAGTCGGTGACCGCCAGCGGCTCGGCGCCCACCGTCGACAAGTTGCGGTACGACTCGGCCACCGCCAGCCGCGCGCCCTCGTACGGATCGAGCGCGCAGAAGCGCGAGTTGCAGTCGGTGGTGAGCGCCAGCCCCTTGCACGTCTCGGGATCCTTCGCGCCGTCGAGGATCCGGATCACCGCCGCGTCCGCGCCCGGCCTGAGCACCGTCCCGACGCGCACCATGTGATCGTACTGCCGGTAGACCCACTCTTTCGACGCGATGTTGGGCGACGACAGGAGCTGCGCGAGCGTGCGCGCGAGATCGGCCGGCTGCGGCAATTTGCCGCTGTCGAGCGCGCGCTCCGCGTCGAGCGACGCCGGCCGCGCGAACGGCCGCTCGTAGCGCAGCCCCTCGGCGAGCGGCGCCACCGGAATCTCCGCCACCACCTTCCCCCCGTCGAGCACGCGGATCTTCCCGCTGTCGGTCACGCGCCCCACCACCGCCGCGTCGAGATCCCACTTGTCGAAGATCGCGAGCGCCTCGGCCTCGCGCCCGCGCTCGACGACCGCCAGCATCCGCTCCTGCGACTCCGACAGCATCAGCTCGTACGCGGTCATCCCGGTCTCGCGCCGCGGCACCTGGTCGAGGTCGAGCTCGATGCCGTTGCCCGCGCGCGCCGCCATCTCCACCGACGACGACGTCAGCCCCGCCGCGCCCATGTCCTGAATGCCGACCAGCACGTCCGAATTCATCAACTCGAGACACGCCTCGAGCAGCAGCTTCTCCGTGAACGGATCGCCCACCTGCACCGTCGGCCGCTTGGACTCCGACTGATCGTCGAACTCCGCCGACGCCATGGTCGCGCCGTGAATCCCGTCGCGCCCCGTCTTCGCGCCGAAGTACAAGACCGGGTTGCCGAGCCCCGACGCCGTGCCTTTGAAAATCTTATCGGTGCGCGCGAGGCCGACCGCCATCGCGTTGACCAGGATGTTGCCGTCGTACGACTCGTCGAAGAACACCTCGCCGCCGACGGTGGGCACGCCGAACGCGTTGCCGTAGCCGGCGATCCCCGCCACCACGCCCTCGACGAGGTGGCGCGTCTTCGGATGCTCGGGCCGCCCGAAGCGCAAGCTGTCGAGGCACGCGATCGGCCGCGCGCCCATGGTGAACACGTCGCGCAAAATCCCGCCCACGCCGGTCGCCGCGCCCTGGTACGGCTCGATGAACGACGGGTGGTTGTGCGACTCCATCTTGAAGACCACCGCCTGCCCGTCGCCGATGTCGACCACGCCGGCGTTCTCGCCCGGCCCCTGGATCACGCGCGGCCCCGACGTCGGCAGCCCGCGCAAATGAATGCGCGAGGACTTGTACGAGCAGTGCTCGCTCCACATCACCGAGAAGATCCCCAGCTCGGTCCACGTCGGGTCGCGCCCGAGGATCTGCTTCACGCGCGCGAACTCGTCGTCGGAGAGCCCGTGCTCGCGCGCGGTCTGCGCATTAATGAGTGAGTGCTCACTCATTTATACCCGCCTTCCCTTGCCTTCGAGGTGCGCCTTGAGCGACTCGAAGACGAGGCGCCCGTCGGCCGAGCCGAGCACCGGCTCCGACGCGCGCTCGGGGTGCGGCATCAGCCCGACGACGTTGCCGCGCGCGTTCGAGATGCCGGCGACGTTCCCCATCGAGCCGTTCGGGTTCGCCGCCTCGGTCTCGCCGCCGCCCGCGTCGACGTAGCGGAACATCACCCGCCCCTCCTTCTCCACCGCCGCGAGATCCGGATGCACGAAGCGCCCCTCGGCGTGCGCGATCGGCACGCGCAAGAGGCGCCCCGCCGGAATCCCGCTGGTCCACGGCGTCGGCTTCCCCTCGACGACGAGGTACACGTCGCGACACTCGAAGTGCAAGGACGCGTTGCGCGTGAGCGCGCCGTCGAGCAGCCCCGCCTCGCACGCGATCTGAAAGCCGTTGCAGATCGCCAGCACCGGCCCGCCGCGCTCGGCGAACTCCTTGACCGCGCCCATCACCGGCGAGTGCGCCGCCATCGCGCCCGCGCGCAGGTAGTCGCCGTAGGAAAACCCGCCCGGGATCACCACCGCGTCGACCGACTCGCCGCGCTCGCCGAGCGACGTCTCCTTGTGCCACGCGTAGCGCGCCTCGGCGCCGACGACGCGGCCGAGCACGTGCAGCGCGTCGTCGTCGCAGTTGGAGCCGGGAAACCTGACGATGGCGATCTTCATTCGCTCACTTCGTAGCGGTACTCCTCGATCACCGTGTTGGCGAGGAGCCGCTCGCACATCTCTTTGAGGCGCTTCTCCGCCGCCGCGCGATCGCCCTCGAGCTTGAGCTCGATGTATTTGCCGATGCGCGCGTCCGCGACCTCCGCGAAGCCGAGCCGCGCGAGCGAGCGCGCCACCGCCTGTCCCTGCGGATCGAGCACGCCGCGCTTGAGCGTCACGTACACCTTGGCGTGGATCATTTGATCTCCAGGTTGCGCTTGATGCGTTCGAGCGGCGGCTCGGTGTTGGGCGCGAACGTCCGCCCGGTCACCAGCTCGTACGCCTCGATGTAGCGGCGCGCCGCCTCGACGCGCACGTCGTCGGGCATCGGCGGCGGCGGCCCGTCGCCCTTGTAGCCGAGCCCGACGTAGTAGCGGCGCACGTACTCCTTGTCGAGCCCGCGCGGCTCCTCGCCGGCGGCCAGCCGCGCCTCGTAGTCGTCGGCGTACCAGTAGCGCGACGAGTCGGGCGTGTGGATCTCGTCGATGAACACGATGCGCCCGTCGGGCGCGCGCCCCAGCTCGTACTTGGTGTCGACCAGGATCAACCCGCGCTCGCGGGCGCGCTCCTGGCCGAATTTGAACATGTTCAAAACCATCGCCTCGAGCTTCTCCCAGGTCGCGGCGTCGACGAGCCCGCGCTCGATCACCTGCGCGCGCGTGACGTTCTCGTCGTGCCCGCCCTTGGGCGCCTTGGTCGTCGGCGTGATCAGCGCGCGCGGCAGCGGCTGGTTCTTGCGCATCCCCTCGGGCAGCGTGACGCCGCCGAACTCGCGCCGCCCATCCTGGTAGTTGCGCCAGATCGACGTCGAGGTCACGCCGGTCAAATACGAGCGCACCACCATCTCCACCGGCAGCGCCGCGCACTCGACGGCGCGCGTGACGTTGGGATCGGGCGCGTCGATGAAGTGGCTCGGCGCGATCGCGCGCGACTCGATGAACCAGTACGCCGCGAACTGGTTGAGCACCTGCCCCTTGAACGGCACGGTGCCGAGCACGAGGTCGAACGCGCTCAGCCGATCGGTGGCGATCAGCGTGCGCATGCCGCCACGCGTGTAGTTGTCGCGCACCTTGCCGGCGTAGCGCTCGCCGAGCTGCGTGAAGTCGGTGCCGTCGAGCGTGCGGCCGAGCTGCGCGCGCAGGATCTCCGCGGCGATCACGCGCGCTCTCCGTCGGCGTCTTCGCCCGAGAGCAGCGTGCGCTCGAAGATCGCGTCGGCCCAGCGCAGGTGGTGGCCGAGGTCGAAGCACGCCTCCAGCTTGTCGACGGGCAGCCGCGCGGTCACCTCGCCGTCGTTGATCAGAAGCGCGCGGAAATCGCCGTTCTCGTCGCGCGCGCGCAGCGCCGAGCGCTGCACCAGCTCGTAGGCGCGCTGCCGCGGCAAGCCGGTCTTCACCAGCGCCAGCATCACGCCCTCGGAGAAGATCAGTCCGCCGGTCACCGTCAGGTTCTTGATCATGCGCACCGGGTGGACGATCAGCCCGTCGACGAGCGCGGCCGCGCGCCGCAGCATGAAGTCGGCGAGCGACGTCGCGTCGGGCGCGATCATGCGCTCCACCGACGAGTGCGAGATGTCGCGCTCGTGCCACAGCGCCACGTCCTCGAGCGCCGCGCCGGCGTACGCGCGCAACAGCCGCGCGAGGCCGGTGAGGTTCTCCGCGAGGATGGGATTCTTTTTGTGCGGCATCGCGGACGAGCCCTTCTGGCCCTTGCCGAACGCCTCCTCCGCTTCGCCGACCTCGGTGCGCTGCCAGTGGCGGATGGTGAGCGCGATCCGCTCCACCGACGAGCCGACCAGCGCCAGCGCCGAGAACAGCTCGGCGTGGCGGTCGCGCTGCACGATCTGCGTCGGCACCGTCTCGGGGTGCAGGCCGAGCGACTGCAGCGCCATGCGCTCGATCATCGGGCTGAGATTCGCGTACGTGCCGACGGCGCCGGCGATCTTGCCGACGCAGATGTTGGCGCGCGCGGCGGCGAGGCGGCGGCGGTTGCGGCGCGCCTCGGCGTAGAAGCCGGCGAACACCAGGCCGAGCGTGGTCGGCTCGGCGTGGATGCCGTGCGAGCGGCCCATGAGCGGCGTCGCGCGGTGCTCCTCGGCGCGCCTCTTGAGCGCGGCGCCGAGCGCGTCGAGCCCGCCCAAGATCTCGTCGGTGGCGGCGCGCAGCTGGAGCGCGAGCGCGCTGTCGAGCACGTCGGACGAGGTCATGCCGAGGTGCAGCCAGCGCGCGTCCTCGCCGGCCAATTCCTCGACGTGCGTGAGGAACGCGATCACGTCGTGGCGCGTCTTCTCCTCGATCTCGAGGATGCGCGCCGGCTGGAGCTTGCCTGCGGCATTTTGCCGCACGCGCGCGGCGGTGCCGGCGGGCACCGAGCCCTCGCGCTCCATCGCCGCGCACGCCGCCAGCTCGACCTCGAGCCAGGTGTCGAAGCGCCGCTGATCGCTCCACAGCGCGCGCAGCTCGGGTCGCGAATATCGATCGATCATTGCAATTCCTCGCCCGCGCGCGCGGCGAAGTTGAAGGCGAGCTGCTCGTTGAGCCCCGGCTCGACGGTGACGCGGCCGTTCTCGACGACGATCACCGGCGTGCCGCGCGCCTGCGTCGCCACGATCACGCGCCCCGCGCGCCCGAGCACGCGATCGAGCGCGCGCTTGGCGAGCAGCGGCCGATTGTTGGCTTGCGAGATGTGCGCCGCGATCACCAGCCGCGGCGGTTTGCCCGCGAGGCACATCGCGCGCAACAGCGCCGCCGCTTGATCGTTCGACAGGTGGCCGAGCCGCCCGCCGACGCGCCGCTTGAGCGACGGCGGATACGAGCCGTGCTTGAGCAGCGTGACGTCGTGGTTGGCCTCGAGCACCAGCACGTCGCAGCCGGCGTACGCCTGCGCCACCTCGGGCGCGTCGTGCCCGCAGTCGGTCAGGATGCCGACGCGCGCGCCGCCGCCCTCGAGCACATAGCCCACCGTCTCGACGGCGTCGTGCGGCAGCAGCACCGGGTGCACCGCGATCTCGCCGACGGTGAAGCGGATGCCGGCGAGCACGCGCGCGGTCGAGTCCCAGCCGCACGCCTGGCGCGTGCCCTCGGTGGCGAACACCGGGCGGCCGAGCGCGGGCGCGCAGCCGGCGTGATCGGCGTGATCGTGCGTGACCAGCACCGCGGTGACGTGCGCGAGGGTCAGCGGCCCGTCGGGCGCCGGCACGCGGGCCAGCCGCGCGACGATCTCTTCTTTGGGCAGCCCGGCGTCGACCAGCAGCCGCGTCGCTCCCGCCTCGACGAAGGCGACGTTTCCCGACGAGCCGGAGCCAAGCAGGGTGAGCCGCAAGGGACCACCCATATAGCACCGCGCGCGCTCCGAGAAAAGCCAAACAGCGTCAGCGACGGACGGGATCGGCGCAGCAGCGGAAGCCGACGAACGGCGCGCCGTCGGGCAGCGGGCTGCGCACCACGTTCGAGCAGCGCGCCTGCGGATTGCCGGTCTCGGCCGAGCCGCCTTTCTGCGCCGGCGCGCCGCGCGACGAAACCCACTCGGCGACGTTGCCGCTCATGTCGTACGCGCCCGACGCCGAGCGGCACGACGCGAACGTCCCCGCCGGCGCGATCTCGCCGCCGCCGCCCTTGGTGTTGCAGCGCGTGGCGTCGAAGCTCTGCCCGTACGGATAGCTCGCGCCGTTCTTGCCGCGGCACGCGCGCTCCCACTCGACGTCCGAGCACAGCCGCTCGCCGCGCAAGCCGCACAGCCGCGCCGCCTCGTCGAAGCGCACCTCGGTGCGCGGGATCGTCTTGCCGCCCGGATATTCGTAGAGGTCGATGCAGAACGGCGCGCGGCCGGCGACCAGCGCGGCGCCGAGCGGACACGGGCCTTCGAGCGGCAGCGGCGGCGACGCGATCGGCTTGGGCGCGGGCGGCGGCGGTGTCGGCGCTTCGGCTTGCGGGTGGCGCAGCGCCTCGGCCTGCGCGCGCAGTTGATCGGCCAGCCGCTGCTTGTCGGCGCGATCGCGCTCGAGGCGCAGCTCGCGCATGTGGTGCACCACGCCGACGGCGATGGCGGTGACCGCGAGGACGCCGCTCGCCACCAAGAGCAGCGCCAGCATCGGCAGGCGCCGCGCCGACGGCGGCGCGGGCAGCGGCGCGACCATCATCGTCGGGTTGGTGCGCTTCTTTCGCGACGGCAGCGGCGCGACCAGCGGCGCGGCGAGCGGCACGGGCTTCGGCGGCGCGGGCGCGGGCCACGGCTGCGCGACCGGCGCCGGCTCGACGGGCAGCTCGCGCACCTCGATGCTCGGCAGCTCGACGGGCGGCGGCGCGGGGCGCGGCGCGATCTCCAGCTCGCGGGCGCGCGGCGCGGGCGCGGGCGCGGCGAACAGCGGCGTGATCGGCGTGGCCGGTGTGACGATCGGCGGAAACAGCGGCGGCGGCGCCTGCTGCGGCGGTGGCGGCGGCGCGACTTGCGGAAACGCGGGCGGCGTCTTGCGCGGCGCCGGCGACGTCGGCGCAGGCGCTTGCGCGGGCGGCGGTTGCGGGAGCGGCGGTTGCGCTTGCGGCGGTGGCGGCGGCTGCGCTTGCGGCGGGAGCGGCGGCGGTTGCGGCCGCGGCGCGAACACCGCCTCGGGCGGCGGCTCGACGAGCGGCAGCTCGGTCGGCGCCGTCGGCGTGACGATCGGCGGAAACTTGCTGCTCGCCGGCGTCGGCGGCGTCACCACGATCGGAAACGCGCCGGCCCCCACGCGCTCGCCCGCCGCCGGATCGGTCGCGCCCTCCAGCTCGTGCTCGTCCGCCTCGTCGCCGCTCTCCTCCTCCGGCGCCAGCTTCTCCACGCGCGCCGTCAGCGTGTCCTCGCCGAACTCGATCGCCTCCACGCGCGGAATCGGCCGCGTCGCCGCCCCGTCCGTCCCCCCTTCCGCCGCCTCCGCCGGATCCAATTTCTCGACGGGCACCGTCTTCGCCGCGTCGGGCTCCAACAAGTGAACACGTTCAGTTTTGTGCTCGCCGTCGTCTTCGTCGAGCTTCGCGTGCGGCCGCGTCTCGAGCGACAGATCGTCCGCCGGCTCGTCGTCGTCGCCCTCGTACTGCGCCTCCATCTCCAGCTCGAGGGTCTGCGTGTCGGTCGACTGCACGCGCAGCGGAAAGATCTCGTCCTCCGACGCCTGGCGCGTCACCTCGCGCCCGCGCAGCCGATCCAGCTCCTGCTCGTCGACCTGGCGCGTCTTGTCGTCGTGCTGCAGCAGCGGATCGATCTTCGGCGTCGGCACCGTGTCCTCGCCGACGAATGGCGGCGGCGCGCTCGGCTTGGGCGCGCGCGGCTTGGGCGGCGGCGCGCCCGAGAGCGCGCGCTCCACGTCCTCGCCGAGCGCCTCGGCCGACGGCGGGCGCAGGAGCGGATCGTCGGCGAGCGCGCGCTCGAGCACCGCCACCAGCGCCGGCGTCACCCACGCGCTCGGGCGCGGCTGCGGATCGGGCATCGCGCCGCACAGCATCTCGTACGTCAGGATCGCCAGCGCGTAGACGTCGGCGCGCGCGTCGGGCGGCAGCCCCGCGCGGATCTCGGGCGCGAGCCGCGACCACGCCGCGCTCCCGCGCATCGCCTCGAGGTAGCGCTTGCGCGGCAGCGCCGGCGCGATGCCGACGTTGGTGAGCTTGACCGTCTCGGGCAGCGCCATCACCGTATCGGCGCGCAGATCGCCGAGCGTGAGCCCGAGCTGGTGCACGTGCCCGAGCGCCGAGCGCACCTGGCGCAAGATCGGCCGCGCCTCGTCGGCGGAGAGCGGCGGCGTGCCCCACGCGCGCCGATCGATCCGCTCGCGCAGCGTCGGCCCGAGCACCCACTGCACCGCCACCGCCACCTGCTCCCCGTCGAGCGCCACGTCGTAGACGCGTAGCAGGCTCGAGTGCGACAGCCCGCGCGAGCGCTGCAGCCGCTGCATGAACGCGCGCCGGCTCGCCCCATCGGGGAGCAGCTCGGGCGCGATCAGGCGCAGCGCCACCTCGATCTCGATCTCGCGATCGAACGCACGGTAGAGCGCGCCGAGCGGCTTCTCGGCGACCAGCGCGCGGATCTCGTAGCGCCCGCAGACCCGGTCGCCCGGCTTTTTCGCGGCCGCCACGTTACCGGCCCGTGTGACCGTAGCCGCCCGCCCCTCGCGCCGTCTGACCGAGCGCCCCCTCCTCGAGCTTCACGCGCTCGACGCGCGCCACCACCAGCTGCGCGATGCGCTCGCCGGTGCGCACGACGAATGGCTCGCCGCCGAGGTTGATCAGCAGCACCTTGATCTCGCCGCGGTAGTCGGCGTCGACGGTGCCGGGGCTGTTGAGCACGGTGACGCCGTGCTTGAGCGCGAGGCCCGAGCGCGGCCGCACCTGCGCCTCGAACCCGCGCGGCAGCTCGACCGCCACGCCCGAGCCGACGAGAGCGCGCGCGCCCGGCGCGATCGTCAGCTCCGTCGAGGATTCGAGCGAGGCGTAGAGGTCGAGCCCGGCCGCGCCGTCGCTCATGTAGCGCGGCAGCTCGGCGCCGTCGCGCAGCCGGGACACGCGGACCACGGGTTCTTCGGACTTCACGCGCGAAACTTTAGCAGATCCGCCACGCGCGTGAGAGGGAGCTAGCGGAGGTTGTGCACGACTTCCGGCTTTTCGCCGAGCGCCTCTTTGCGCGACAGGCGGATCTTGCCCTGGCGATCGACGGCGATGACCTTGACCAGGACCTCTTCGCCCTCGTTGATCACGTCGGTGACCTTGTTCACCCGCTTGACGTCGAGCTCCGAGATGTGGATGAGCCCGTCGGTGCCCGGCAGGATCTCGACGAATGCGCCGAAGTCGACGATGCGCCGCACCACGCCCATGTAGAACTGCCCGACCTCGGGCTCGGTGGTGAGGCCCTTGATGATGTCGATCGCCTTCTTGGCGCTGGCGTCGTCCGACGACGCGATCGAGATCGTGCCGTCGTCCTCGACGTCGATGGCCACGCCGGTCTGCTCGATGATCGCGCGGATCATCTTGCCGCCCGGTCCGATCACGTCGCGGATGCGATCGGGCTTGATGGTGATGGTGAAGATGCGCGGCGCGTGCGGCGACAGCTCCTCGCGCGGCGCGGCCAGCGCCTCGGCCATCTTGCCGAGGATGTGCAGCCGCCCCTCGCGCGCCTGGTACAGCGCCTTCTGCAGCACCTCGCGCGACAGCCCCTGGATCTTGATGTCCATCTGCAGCGCGGTGATGCCGTGCCGCGTGCCGGTGACCTTGAAGTCCATGTCGCCGAGATGATCCTCGTCGCCGAGGATGTCCGAGAGCACCGCATAACGCGATCCCTCGAGGATCAGGCCCATC
>DASREC010000457.1:0-20036 GCA_035652295.1 Polyangia bacterium | reverse complement strand
CGCGAGCAGCTCGTCGGTGAGCAGCGCCTCGGACCAGCCGTCGACGGCGATGTGGTGCGCGGTGAGCACCAGCAGGTGATCGTCGTCGCCGAGGCGGTGGAGCGCGGCGCGAAACAGCGGGCCGCGCGCGAGGTCGAAGCGGCGCTGCGCCTCGGCCGCGATCGCCGCCGGAGCTCCGCCGCTCGGCAGCGGCGTCTCGCTCGCCGCCATCGCGTTCGCCGGAAGCAGCGTCGGCCGCGGCGCGCCGTCGGCGAGCGGGAACACCGTGCGCAGCGCATCGTGGCGCTCGACCATCGCCGCCAGCGCGCCGTCGAGCGCGCGCCGATCGAGCGCGCCGCGCAGCCGCAGCGCCACCTGCGTCGGGTTCGACAGCCCGCCCATCGCCGCGTCGAGCAGCCACTGACTGCGCTGCGGCGACGACAGCGCCGGCGGCGCACCCGGCTCGCGCCGCGGAATGTTCGCCGGCGACGGCCGCTTCATGGATGGCGCGCGGCGAGGGCGCGTCGCACGCCTCCGCGCGCGAAGATCGCCGGCAGCCGGTCCACGCCCTCCGCTTCCTGCTCGTCGAAGCCGGCCAGCACCATCGGCCGCGCCTGCCGCATCAGCTCGCGCAGCTCGCCTACGGTGAAGCCGTGGCTCAGGAGATAGAACGCGCCCCAGCAGCTCAGCGAGTAGCCGGGCATCAGCTCCGAGCCGCTCACGCGCTTGCACATCTCGCGCGTCCAGCCGACCGCCTCGCGCCAGTCCATCGTCGGGTGCGACCACGCCAGGCCCGCGCCGGTGATGCCGAGCTCTTTGGCGCGCGCGTGGATCGGCGACACCACGTCGTGAAAGTAGAGCTGCGGATAGAAGAACGACGGGCGCGCGCTCTCGAGCAGCTCGATCGATCGCTCCACCGACGCGCGCGTCTCGCCGGGGAAGCCGACGATCATCGACGCGTAGGTGAAGATGCCGCGCGACTCCAGCTGGCGGATGCCGTAGTGGTAGCGATCGACGCGCGCGAACTTGTTCATCGCTTTCAAGATCTGCTCGTCGCCCGACTCGATGCCGAGGAACACGCCGACGCAGCCGGAGCGCTGCATGAGATCGAACGCCTCCTCGTCGGCGTTGGAGCAGCGGAAGAACGACATCCAGCGCAGGTCGAGTTTCGCGTCGACGATCTGCCGCAGGAGCGCCTTGAAGCGCGGCAGCGGCACGTTGAAGGTGTCGTCGACGAACACCACGTCGTGGATGCCGAGTGCGGCAAGTTGCCGCAGCTCGCCGAGGACCGCGGCGTCGCCCGCCATCACGTGCTCGCCGGCGAGCGTCGGGTAGTTGCAGAACGAGCACGCGAACGGGCAGCTGCGCGCGGTGCGCAGGTACACGGTCTTGCCGAGCGCGGCGCGGTCGAAGCCGGACCAGTCGACGATGTTGGCGTCGAGATCGTTGCGCTCGAGGATGCGCGGCGTGCGCGCGAACTCGCGGCCCGCGCGGTACGTGAGGTTGGGGACCTGCGCGAGCGCGTCCGCGCCGCCGTCACGCAGCGCGCGCACCGCCGCGGTCAGCGTCGACTCGCCCTGCGAATCGAAGATGTAGAGATCGGCGCCGATGGTGTCGAACACGTAGTCCTGGCTGGCGGCGTCGAAATACGAGCAGACGTTGAAGATGAACGGGCCGCCGACGACGATCCTGGTCTCGGGCGCGCGCTTGCGCACGTACTCGACGATCTCGGCCAGCGGCTCGGGCTCTATATAATAGGTGGTGGTGAGCGCCACCGCGCGCACGCCGGCCTCGAGCAGCTCGTCGAGCCGCGCCTGCTCTTGGCTGAACAGGTTGATCACCGCGGTGCGCAGCCCGCGGCGGCGCATGAAGCTGGCGAGGTAGTGCGCGCCCAGGTGCGGCTGCGCGAACACGTTGTAGTCGGTGCCGAGCGCGCGGTTGATCAGATCCATGTGGTGCAGCCGCCGCCCGCCGACCAGCACCGAGTTGAGCTTGAGATCGGCGTATCGCCCCGACGCGCCTTCGCCCTGGCGCACGCGGCGCATCAGCGTGTCGAGATCGCCGTCGTTGTGGCCGATGACGACGCAGTCGAGCGCGGGGTCGCGGACGGGGCTCACGGCTCGCGTCCTTCGGCCGGCACCTCGTTCACCAGCTCCTCGATGCGCTGCGAGATCGCCGCCACCGTCGGGCGATCGAACAGCTCGCGCGGCGACAGGAGGATGCCGAACGCTTTCGAGATGCGCGCCATCACGCGCGTGGCGATCAGCGAGTGGCCGCCGAGCTCGAAGAAGTTGTCGAGGGCGCCGACGCGCTCGCGCTCGAGCTGCGTGGCCCAGATCTCGGCGATGCGCGCCTCGGTCGGGTTGCGCGCGGCGACGTAGCCGGCGTCGTCGCCGGCGAACACCGGCGGCGGCAGCGCGCGGTGGTCGAGCTTGCCGCTCGGCGTGCGCGGCAATTCGGCGACGGTGGTGAACGCGGCTGGGATCATGTAGTCGGGCAAGCGGCGCGCGGCGAAGGCGCGCAGCTCGCGCGCGCTCGCGTCACCGTCGAGCACCAGATACGCGACCAGGCGATCGTCGCGCACCATCACGGCGGCGCGGCGCACGCGCGGGTGCTCGCACAGGATCGCCTCGACCTCGCCCGGCTCGACGCGGAAGCCGCGGATCTTGAGCTGGTCGTCGGCGCGGCCGAGAAACTCGAGCGTGCCGTCCGAGCGCCAGCGCGCGAGATCGCCGGTGCGATAGAGCCGCCCGCCGCGCTCGCCGTCGAATGGATTGGGAACGAAGCGCGCGGCGGTGACGTCGGGCCGCGCGAAGTAGCCGTGCGCGAGCGAGTCGCCGCCGACGAGCAGCTCGCCCGCGACGCCGACGGGCGCGAGCCGGCCGGCGGCGTTGACGAGGTAGATGCGCGTGTTGGCGATCGGCCGGCCGATCGGCGGCAGCGCGGGCCACGTCGCGGGCGCGCCCTCGAGCGCGTGCGCGGTGACCACGTGCGTCTCGCTCGGACCGTAATGGTTGTGAAGGCGGCACTCGGCGAGGCGCGTGAACAGCCGCACCACCGCCGGCGTGATGCGCAGCTGCTCGCCGGTCGCCAGCACCTCGCGCAGCGAGCCGAGCGTCGTCGCGTCGTCGGCCACCGCGTCGGCGAGCTGGTGCAGCACCACCACCGGCAGGATCACCTTCTCGACGCGCTGGGTGTCGATCACCGACGCGAGCATGCGCATGTCGTAGCGCGCGCGCGAGTCGGCGATCACCACCGTGCCGCCCGACGCCCACGCGGCGAACATCTCGTGGAAGCTGGCGTCGAACGCGAGCGGCGAGAACTGCAGCGTGCGGCGGCCGGTGAGCAGCGTCGCGTTGTGCCACTCGACGAGGTTCGAGAGCGCGCGGTGCGGCAGCGCGACGCCTTTCGGGCGGCCGGTCGAGCCCGACGTGTAGAGCACGTAGACGAGATCTTCGGGCGACGCGCCGCTCGCGAGCGGACCGTCGGGCGCGTCCTTCGCCTCGGCGATGGTCTCGCGCGCGAGCACGACCTTGACCGCGGCGTCGCGCTGCATGAGGTCGAGGCGCTCGCGCGGATACGACGGATCGAGCGGCACGCAGGCGGCGCCGGCCTTGAGCACGCCGAGCACCGCCACCGCCTTGTCGGCCGACTCCTCGATGGCGATGCCGACGCGCGCGCCTCGCTCGACGCCGCGCGCGCGCAGCCAGTGCGCGAGCTGGTTCGAGCGGCGATCGATGTCGGCGTAGCTGAAGGTGGCGCAGCCCGACATCACCGCCGGCGCGTCGGGCGTGCGCGCGGCCTGCTCGGCGAACAGCTCGTGCGCGCAGCGCGGCGCGTAGGCGCGCGCGGTGTCGTTCCACGCGGCGAGCGAGCGTTGCTCTTCGTCTGTCGAGAACGACAGCTCGGCGATCGATCGATCGGGCTCGGCGAGCGCGCCGCCGATGAGCAGCGTGAAGCGCTCGGCCAGCCGCGCCGCCGTCTTGGCGTCGAACAGCTCGAGGTCGCACTCGAGATAGCCGTCGAAGCCGCCCGTCGACGGCTCGAGCGTGAGCGTGAGATCGAACATCGCGGTGCCGTTGTGCGGCTTCGACACGCTCACCGCGAGGCCGTTCGCCGCGCGCGGCGGCGCCGGCGTGTCGTCGAGCACCAGCATCGCGCGCAAGAGCGGCTGCGTCTGCGCCGAGCGCGCGTCGGTGGTGGCGCCGCCGAGCGCCGCCACCACGCGCTGAAACGGCACCTCCTGGTTCGCCAGCGCGTCGAGCGTCACCCGGCGCGCGCGCGCGAGCAGCTCGCGAAACGTCGGCGCGCCCGCGAGCGACGTGCGCAGCGCGACGGTGTTGACGAAGCAGCCGACGAGGCCCTCGACCTCGCGGCGCGCGCGGCCGGCGACCGGCGTGCCGACGGTGATCTCGGCCTCGCCGCTGTGGCGCGCGAGCAGCGCCTGGAACGCGGCGAGCAGCACCATGAACGGCGTCGCGCGCTCCTCGCGGGCGAGCGCGGCGATCGCCTGCTCGCGCGCGCGGTCGAGGCGGATCGGCACGCGCACGCCGGGATGCTTGCGCAACGGCGGCGGCGCGCGATCGGTCGGCAGCTCGGGCGCGCGCGCGCCGTCGAGCATGCGGCGCCAATTCTCGACGAGCGGATCGGCCGCGCCGCTCGCGAGCCAGCGCGCCTCGGCGGCGGCTTGGTCGCGATACGACTGCGCGAGCGGCTCGAGCGACGGCTCGCGCCCGGCGGCGAACGCCTCGTGCAGCGCGAGCAGCTCGCGCACCAGCACGCCGCCCGACCAGCCGTCGAACACGAGGTGGTGCAGCGTCAGGAGCAGCGCCGAT
The DNA here is from genome assembly GCA_035652295.1 of Polyangia bacterium. Lineage (GTDB taxonomy): Bacteria > Myxococcota_A > Polyangia > Palsa-1104 > Palsa-1104 > DASREC01. Next base: position 15,222 of record DASREC010000457.1, on the reverse strand, counting down.
TTGTCGTCAGCGCGGCGGAAGATCGTGGCGCGCGCGAGCGGGCCGCGGCGCGGATCGAGCGGGCGGCGCACGTCGGCGTCGAGCAGCCTGGCGAAGTCGGGCGCGCCGGCGCGGCGCAAATCGACGAGCGCGACCGGCAGCGGCTCGTCGGAGCCGGCGACCGCGCGCGAGACGCCGCCGTCGTCGCGATACGTGCCGCGCAGGACCGGGTGGCGGCGCGCGATCGCCTGCACGCTGCGCGTGAGCGCGTCGACGTCGCCGGCGGTGGGGCCGGCCAGCTCGATCAGGATCGGCGTGTTGTAGACGGCGAGGCCGGGCTCGAGCGCGTCGACGAATAGCAGGCGCTCTTCGGCCGAGGAGCAAGTTGCCTCGGCGCGCGTTACCGTGGCCGTGGCCGTAGCCGTAGCCGTAGCCGTAGCCGTCAACGTTGTCTCGCCACGCGCGAGCGCTCCGGCAACCCCGCGCACCGTCGGCGCGGCGAGAAACGTCGCGAGCGGGATCGTCACGCCGCGCTCTTGCGCCACGCGCGCGATCATCCGCACCGCGAGCAGCGAGTGCCCGCCCAGCTCGAAGAAATCCTCGTCGGCGCCGACGCGTTCGCAGCCGAGCGCCTCGGCGAACCGCTCCGCCACCCACGCCTCGCCGCCGCTGGGCGCGACGTACGCGCGGCGCCACATCGCGCGCTCGGGCGGCGGCAGCGCGGCGCGATCGATCTTGCCGCTCGACGTTCGCGGCAGCGCGTCGAGGTACGCGAACGACGCCGGAATCGCCGCCGCCGGCAGCACCTGCTCGAGCCGCGCGCGCAACTCGCTCGGCGTCGGCGCGGGCGCCGTCGCGGCCACGTACCCGACGAGCCGCTCGCCGTCGGCGATCACCGCCGCCTCGCGCACGCGATCGATCGCCGCGAGCGCGTTCTCGATCTCGATCGGATCGATGCGCACGCCGCGCACCTTGAGCTGCCGATCGGCGCGCCCGACGAAATCCAGCTCGCCGCCTGCCAGCAGCCGCACGCGATCGCCGCTCTTGAACAGCCGCCCCGCGCCGAACGGACTGGCGACGAAGCGCTCGGCGGTGAGCGCCGGCTGCCCGCGATAACCGCGCGCCACGCCCGCGCCGCCGATGTACAGCTCGCCGACTTCGCCTTCGCCGACCTTCGCCATCGCGCCGTCGAGCACCAGCGTCTCGACGCCAGCGATCGCGCGCCCGATGGTCGGCCGCCGTCCCGGCTCGCAGCGCGCCACCGTCGACCAGATGGTCGCTTCCGTCGGGCCGTAGTGGTTGAAGAAGGCGCGCCCCGGCGCCCAGCGATCGACGATCGCCTGCGGGCAGACGTCGCCGGCGGAGATGACGATCTTCAGATCCGGCAGCTCGGCGTCGGGCATGGCCGCGAGCACCGACGGCGGCAGCACCACGCAGTCGACGCGCGCGCGCCCGAGGTAATCGCCGAGCGCGCCGCCGAGCCGCGCCTCCGCCGGCGGAATGCAGAGCGCGCCGCCGAACGCGAGCGCCAGCACCAGCTCCGACAGCGACGCGTCGAAGGTCGGCGGCGCGAACTGCAACACGCGGCGCGCGCCGTCGCTGCCGGCCGCGACGTTGGCCGCGCGCAGGTTGGCGAGCCCGCGATGCTCGACGGCGACGCCCTTCGGCCGCCCGGTCGAGCCCGACGTATAGAGCACATAGGCGAGCTGATCGCCGTCGAGGCGCACGCCGGTCGGCGCGTCGCTCGCGCCCGCGATCGCCGCCGCGTCGCGGTCGAGCAGGATCGCACGCCGCCCCTCGAGCGGCAGCGCGCCCGCGAGCCGCTCCTCGGTCACCACCAGCGCCGCCTCGCACTCGTCGAGCATCAGCGCCAGCCGCGCGCGCGGATGCCGCGCGTCGAGCGGCAGGTACGCGCCGCCCGCCTTCCAGATCGCCAGCATCGCGACGATCAGCTCCGGCGACGGCTCGAGCGCCACGCCGATCACCGACTCGCGCCCCGCGCCGCGCTCCATTAATAGGTGCGCCAGCCGATTCGACCGAGCCTCCAGCGCCGCGTAATCGAGCGTGCGGCCCGGTCCTTCCACTGCGGTTGCGTGCGGCGCGCGCGACGCCTGCGCTCCCACCTGCTCGGGGAGAGTTGAGCTGTCTATCGACATCCGATTTCGTGCCACAATAGCACAATGCCCGGCGCCGATCCCTCGACGACCCCGCGTCCGTTGCCCTCGGTGATTCTCTGGGAAGTGACGTACGCGTGTCCGCTTCGCTGCCCGTTCTGCTACTCCGAATCCGGGCTGCGTCCGTCACGCACGCTGCCGCTCGAAGGCATGTTGCGGATCGCCGATCGGCTGCTGACGATCGCGCCGCGCGTGGTGCACCTGAGCGGCGGCGAGCCGCTGGTGTTCAAGGGGCTGTTTCAGGTGGCGGAGCGGCTGCAGCGCGGCGGCGTGGACGTGGTGCTGACGACCAGCGGCTTCGGGCTCGACGCCGCCGGCGCGCGCGCGATCGGCACCTTCTGCCACTCGGTGCACGTGAGCATCGACGGGCCGGACGCGGCGCTGCACGATCGGCTGCGCGGCAAGGAGGGATCGTTCGCCGCGGCGCTCGACGCGCTGTCGCTGCTCGATCGATTGGCGCGCGCGCGGCGCGAAGCGGGGCAGCCGCGGCTGCGCTTCGGCATCGACTGCGTGGTGCTGCGCTCCAACTTCGAGGCGCTGCCGCGGCTGGTCACCGACGTGGCGTCGCGCTTCTCCGAGATGGAGTTCGTGATCTACAACGGCGTCGTGCCGCAGGGGCTCGCCAGCCGCGCCGACTACGCGGACGAGCTGCTCGACGAGGCGCAGATGAAGGCGCTCGACTCGGGCGAGCTCGAGGCGCGGCTCAATCAGCTCGCCGGCGAGCGCCTGGCGGTGTTCACGCGCAACAACTTCGATTTGCAGATGCACCCCGAGACGGTGCGCGAAGGCACCGCGTGGACGCTCGACCGCATGATCGTCGAGCCCGACGGCGCGGTGCGCGCGATGGAGGTGTACGAGGGCATCGTCGGCAACGTGCTCGACGAGCCGCTCGACGTGCTGTGGCGCCGCTCGTGCGAGCGCCGCGCCGATCCGTTCGTCGCCGAGCAGCTCGGCAAGGTCAAGTCGACGGCGGAGTGGTCGGCGGCCACGCGCGTGATCGATCGCCGATACGCCGACGGCGCCGAGCTCCTGCGCCTCGATAAACGCCGCCCATATCGAACCTGATTCAATCCCTCTTCAATCCGCCTCTTGTCTGAATCAAATCTCAATCAAAGACGGCCGTGTCAGTCGACGGGGGTTTGCCTGTGGACAGGTGCTCGGGATGTGCCTTGCCGAGATCGGCGCAGCTGTCCACAGGCAAAGGCGGAGCCGTCCCCGTCGACGTTTGAAATGAAGAGCTCGTGCCACCACCTCTGAATCAGAGTGTGGTGAGTTGAGGGTTTGTATTTCAAACGGCAGCGGGGACGGCTCCGCCTTTGCCTGTGGACAGCCGCGTTAGACATATCTCACCATAAGTCACTGAGCGCCTGCCCATAGGCAAACCCCCGCTGCCTGAGTAGTCCGTAGTCGATTAAAAAAGATTAAGAAAAGAATCAGAGAACATTGCAAAGAGTCATTGAGATATTACGTTTGAACAGTGCCTAATCAAGACAGACAACTCGGTTTGGCGTTTCGCACGTGGGGCGGAAAACGTCGAGGGGCGGGCCGCAAATCACAAGGGGTGCGGTCTCGCGTTTCGCATAAGAAACGGCCGGTGCTCAAACGACGGTTTCCAGTGCACGTGACTGTGAGGATGCGTGAAGACGTTTGTGGACTGAGGAGTAAGACTTGCTTTAGTGCACTGAGGAATGCGTTCAATGCGGCCAATGGGCGTGTCGGGTTTCGCGTAGTGCACTTCTCAGTGCAGGGCAATCACGTTCATTTTCTCGTCGAGGCGGAGAGCAACAAAGAGCTTTCGCGTGGAATGCAGGGATTGAACGTTAGAATGGCGATTGCGCTCAATCGATTGATGCGACGGCACGGCAAAGTGTTCGCGGATCGTTATCATGCGGTGGTTTTAAAGACACCAACTCAGACTAAGCGGGCGCTGCACTATGTGGTTCACAATAGACAGCATCACGCGCCGGGGCGGTATGCGGCGGATTGGCGGGATCCGTTTGCGTCGGCGGAGGGGCCGCTGGTGGCGCCGCGGAGCTGGCTGCTTTCGGTGGTCGAGTCGCGGACGGGGAGTTAGCGCTCAGCCTTTGGCGAACAGGTGGCGGCCGACGTGGTGGTCGCCGACGTCGACGGCTTGGCGCGTCGAGCGTACGTGGCGGAAGCCGCTCTGCTCGAGCAGCGGACGCACCTGCTCGACGCCGGCGGGACGGCCTTCGACGCACAGGTGGCGCAGCGTCGCGCCGGCCAGCGTCCGCGCGGCGCCGCGCACCACGCGCGACTCGATCCCGTCGACGTCGATCTTGAGGTGCGTCGGCGGACGCACGAAGCTCGCGCCGGCGACGAACGAGTCGAGATCGTAGAGCGCGCAGCCGGTGGTGAGCTCCGACGGGCGATCGCTCTCCATGTGCGGCGACGCCCAGTGCTCCGAGCCGCCGGCGACGAAGCGCGACGAGTGAAACTGGCCGAACGCGGCGCGATCGGAGAGCGCGATCGGGAACGGCGCGCAGCGATCCTGGAACGCGTTGGCCAGGAGGTTGCGGCACAGCCGGTGGAAGTTGATCGCGTCGGGCTCGAAGCTCACCACCGTCGCGCGCGGGCGCAGCGCCAGCGCGAACAGCGTGTAGAGCCCGATGTTGGCGCCCACGTCGTAGAGGCAATCGCCGTCGGCGAGCGTGTCCTCGAGCCACGCCAGCGTCTCCGGCTCCTTTGTCTCGAGCGTGGCCGCGCGCCACAGCTCGACGCCGCTCGAGATCATCAGCGTGAACGACACCGCGCCGTGGCGCACCACCACCGGCGACTCGACGGCGAGCCGCTCGCGCGCGCCGGCGCGATCGACCAGCGCGGCGTCGATGGTCTCGAACTCGAGCGGCAGCGACGCGGGGAATTGGCGCAGCCGCTCGTTGAGCCCCTCGACGCCATGGCCGGTCATCGCGCTCAGCTCGCGCTCGCTCACCACGTTCGCGCGCAGCGCCGCGAGCAGCACCTCCGCGTGCGCCGTGCCCAGCGCGCCGAACGCCAGCCGCTCGTCGATCGTCAGCGCGCGTCCTTCACGCGCCGCGCGCGCCACCGACGCCGCGCGCGCGATCGCCTCCCGCGCCTGGCCGATCAAGAAATCCAAGCCGCGCTCGCTGCCGAGCGTCCACGCGAGCGACGCCACGCGCCGCTCGCCCGCGAACCGCGCCTCCTCCGCCAAGAGCCGCGCCACCACGCGCCGCTCGTCGTCGGGCAGCTCCGCAATGCGCGCGACTCCCCAGCGCGCGAAGTCGTCGCGCCCGAGCTCGCGCCCGCCGTCGAGCGCGGCCAGGATCGCGTCGAGCGTCTCCATCGGCATCGCCATCGACTCTCTTTATCTCATGTTGCGGGCGCTGTGCTGGTTGTCGATAATCGCGCGCGGTGCAGACCGCCCGATCGCCGCGCATCGTGCACGCGCCCACGCCGCGCGAGTTCGCCGCCATCGCCGATCGCGGCGAGCCGGTGGTGCTCACCGGCGTCACCGACGCGTGGCCCGCGCTCGAGCGCTGGCGCGACGCCGACTACCTGCGCGCGCGCGCCGGCGACGCGGTGGTTCCCGTCGAGGTCTATCCCGGCGGCGACACCGGCCGGCACGCGAGCTACGTCTCGCGCAACCTGCGCGTGAGCCAGTTCCTCGACGAGATGGCGCACAAGCCCGGCGCGCCCGCGATGTTCCTGGTGGTGCCGCTGCCCGCGCACCTGCCGCAGCTCCTCGACGACGTGCCCGCGCCGCCGATCTTGAGCGGCATCTCGCGCACCATCTGGCTGCTCGGCGATCGCACCTTCTCCAACCTCCACTTTCACCCGTTTCAAAATTCGCTCGCCTGCCAGGTGGTGGGACGCAAGCGCTTCGGTCTCTATCCGCCGTCGGAGACGCGGCATCTCTATCCGCGCCACTGGCTGTCGAAGTGGTTCGAGTTCACGCGCATCGAGAGCTTCAATCCGGTCGATCTCGCGCGCTATCCGGACGTCGGGCGCGCGCGCGGCGTGGAGGTGACGCTCGAGCCGGGCATGGCGCTGTTCATTCCGCGGCACTGGTGGCATTGGGCGTCGACGGACGAGGTGGCGTCGCACGTGCTGTACTATTTCGGCGCCAGCGATCGCGCGCGCTGGCTGTGGACCAGCCCGGGGCGGCGCAGCCTGTTCTGGATGGGACGGTTCGCCGCCGAGCGCGCGGTCGGGCGCTTGCGAAAAAAGATCGAGGCGCGGCTCGGCATCGCGCCGCCGCCGCCGCCCGACGGCGATCAGCCGGCGCGCTGAGCTTCGCCGAGCCGCGGATCGTCGACGGCGCGCAGCGCGCGGTGATCGCGGCTCACCAGAAACTCGGGACGCGGCTCGCCCGCCGGGCGCGGCAGGTTGCGCGTGTCGTTGTAGGTCGCGATGAGCAGCTTGCGATCGCGCGCCGAGAGATTGGGCGGCGACGCGTGCACGAGGTTGGGATGAAACAGCAGCACCGAGCCGCGCGGCGCCGCCAGCGGCTCGACGCCGTGCTCGGCGATCAGCCGCGACAGCGTCGGCTCGCCCACGCGATATTTGATGTCCGCGATCAGATCGACGATCCACTTCGGGCTGTCGCGATACGGCGCGGCCGGCTCCTCGGCGCTGGGCGCGCTCTCGATCACGCCCAGCTTGTGCGAGCCGGGGATCACCTGCATCGCGCCGTTCTCCTCGGTCGCGTCGTCGAGAAACAGCGCCACGTTGAGGATGCGATCGCCCGGCAGCCCGTCCTCCTCGAGCCAATAGACGAGGTCCTGGTGCCAGTCCCAGCGATCGCCGGTGCGCGCGCGCTTGGCGTTCACCTTGAGCTGGTAGACGTAGACGTCCGCGTCGAGGAGCTGCATCGCCGGCGCGAGCAGCGCCGGGTGGCACGTCAGGTTCCGGAAAAGATCGTCGACGAAGTGACAGCCGTACACCGAGCGCACCGTCGTGCCGTCGACCTCGAGCACGCGCCACGGGCCGGCGCCGTCGAACAGGCGCGGGAGCGCGGCGTTCAAGTGATCGATGGCGGCGCCGGGGAGCGCCGCGGGCAGGAGCAGCCAGCCCTGTCGATCGTACGCGTCGAGCTGCGAAGGCGTGAGCTTCACGGCCGCATGCTAGCATACCGATCCATGCGTCCACGGCTCCTGTCCTCGCGCGACGCCGGCCGTTGAACGCGACGCTGCGCATCGGCGGCGACCTCGAGGTGCGCCGCATCGGCTTCGGCGCCGCGCGCATCACCGGGCCCGGCTGCTGGGGACCGCCCGCCGATCGCGACGGCGCGATCCGCCTGCTGCGCCGCGCCGTCGAGCTGGGCGCCGACTTCTTCGACACCGCCGACGTGTACGGGCCGGGCGTGAGCGAGGAGTTGATCCGCGAGGCGCTGCATCCGTATCGCGGCGTGGTGGTGGCGACCAAGGGCGGATTGGTGCGCGCGCCCGAGGCGCCCGACGTGTGGCGGCTCGACGGGCGGCCCGAGCGGCTCAAGCGCGCCGTCGAGGCCAGCCTGCGCCGCCTTGGCGTCGAGCGCATCGATCTCTATCAGCTCCACCGCGTCGATCCGCGCGTGCCGCTCGAGGATCAAGTCGGCGCGCTGGCGGAGCTGAAGGCGGCGGGGCGCATCCGCCACCTCGGCTTGTCGGAGGTGAGCGTCGCCGAGCTGGAGCGGGCGGCGCGCGTCACCGAGGTGGCGGCGGTGCACAACCTCTATCACCTGCTCGATCGCGCGGGCGAGGACGTGCTCGAGTGGTGCGAGGCGCGCGGCATCGCGTTCATTCCGTGGTACCCGCTGGCGTCGGGCACGCTGGTCAAAGAGGGCGGCGCGCTCGACGCGATGGCGGCGCGCACCGGCGCGACCGCGGCGCAGCTCGCGCTCGCGTGGCTCCTGCGCCGCTCGCCGGTGATGCTGCCGATCCCCGGCACGTCGTCGTCGGCGCACCTCGAGGAGAACCTGGCCGCCGCGCGCGTCACGCTCGGCGACGCCGACTACGCCGCGCTGTCGGCGCTCGCGCCGCCGCCGTGAGCAGGAGCGGCAAGCGGTGGCTCGCGGCGGCGCTGATCGCCGGGCTCGGCAACGCCGTCTTGTTCGCCAGCAGCAACTTCGTTCGCGACGACGCGTTCACGTTCTTTCGCTACACGGACAACTTCGTCGGCGGTCACGGCTTGTCGTGGAACGCCGGCGGCGAGCGCGTCGAGGGTTACACCAGCTTCCTGTGGCTGATGTTGCTCGTGGGCGCGCGCCGGCTCGGCATCGAAGATCTCCCGTGGCTGGTGCAGCTCCTCGACGTCGGGCTCTACCTCGGGCTGGTGGCGAGCGCGTACGGGCTCGCCGCGCTCGTCGGTGCGCGCCGCGCGGGGCCGCTCGGCGCCTGCTTGATCGCGTCGAGCGGGCTGCTCGCCTATATCGCGCGCGGCGGGATGGAGCCGATGTTGTTCGCCTGCCTGGCGACGCTCGCGATCGGCGGTGCCTTGCGCTGGGCGACGAGCGGCGGCGCGACGCTCTCGGGGCTGCTCTTCGGCCTGGCCGCGCTCGCCCGTCCGGAGGGCTTGCTGCTGTTCGCCGTGTTCTGCGCCTGGGCGCTGCGCGACGGCGAGCGGCTGCGCGAGCGCGCGTTTCTGATCCGCGTCGCGGCGGCGGCGAGCGTCTTCGTTCCGCATCTCGCGTGGCGGCGCTGGTACTACGGCGACTGGCTGCCCAACACCTACTACGCAAAGATCCCCGCGCTGTCGTTCGCCCGGTTCGAGCGCGGGCTGCTCGGGCTGCTCAGCGTGCTCGAGAGCCCGTCGGGCGCGCTGCTGCTCGCGGCGATCGCGCTCCACGCCCTCGCGCCGCGGCGCCGCGGCCGCGACCTCGTGCTGATGCTGGTGCTGGTCTCGATCGCCTACGTCACCTTGTTCATCGGGCTCGAGCGCTTCAACTGGAACGAGTACTACAACGTTCCAGTGATCGTCTTCTCGCTGGTGCTGCTCGCGGCGGCGGCCGCGGAGCTGGCGCACGCGGCCGATTGGTCGTGGACGGCGCCGCGGCCGGCGATCGCGATCCTGGGCGGCGCGCTGATCGTCGCCTCCGCGCTCGCGCCGCGGCTGAGCTGGGCCCACGCCGCGGACACCGCCTGGATCGCGCGCGGCGCGGCGCTCGCGCTCGGCGCGCTGCTCGCGCTCGCGCCGCTCGGGCGCGCCGGCCGAGGGCTCGCCGCCGCCGGGCTCGCGCTCCTGTTCTTGATCAACGTGCAGCGGCGGCAGGAGTACGCCGACGGTCCGTGGAAAGCGCCGGCCTTGATCGATCCGCCCGACGGACCGGTGACGGTGGACTACGTGCAGATGGGCCGCCTGCTGCACGCGCTGGCGCGTCCCGGCGACACCATGACGACCGGACCGTGCGGCGCGATTCCGTACTACGCCGGCCTCGTCACGTACGACGCGCTCGGGCTCAACGATCGCCACATCGCGCGCCAGCCCGTCGACGATCCGTGGCGGCGCCCGTTTGGCCACGAAAAAGGAGACGGCCGCTACCTCTTCGCGCTGAGACCGACGTTCGTGCTGCCGATCTGGCGGCTGACCCCGCGCCCCGAGCCGGCGTGTCCCTGGGACAAGAGCTTCACCGAGCTGTTCGCGCTCCCCGAGTTCCGGCGCGACTACGAGTATCGCGCGGTGCCGATGGAGGGCGGACGCTACCTCCAGCTCTACACGCGCCGCGACGTCGGCGATCGGCCCGAGCTGCGGCAGCTCCCCGCGTCGGCGGTTCGCGCTTCCTGTCCCTCGGACCAACTGCCATGATGGATCGATGAGCCGGTTCGTCCTGCTCGCGCACGCGCGATCCGGATCGCAGCTCCTGCTCACGGCGCTCAACCAGCACCCGCGCGTGCTCGCGCAGAGCGAGCTGCTCCACCACGACGAGGCCACGCGCCGGCGGGATCACCGCGCCGCCGACGGGAGCTGGTACCTCGACGGCGAGGACGGCGCGGCGTTCGTGCGCAAGATCCTCGCGCCCAGGCCGGACCGGGACGCGATCGGCTTCAAGCTGTTCTACGAAGCGGCGCAGGAGGGCGCGGCGCGCTCGGCGTGGCAGGCGCTCGCCGAGGATCGCGAGCTGCGCGTCGTGCACCTCGAGCGCGCGCGGCGGCTGGAGAGCCTGGTGTCGCTCGCGCTCGCGATCGCGTCGAGCGAGTGGATGCTCCACCGCGCCGAGGGGCGCGCGCCTCGGGAGCGCGAGCCGATCCGACTCTCGCCCGGCCGCGTGCAGCGCTACCTCGATCGGCTCGAGCGCGATCAACGGCGCGCGCTGTCGCTGCTCGCCGGCCGCCCGCGCCTCGATCTCGAGTACACGCAGCTCGTCGAGCGTTATCCCGAGACCATCGCCGCGGTGTTCGAGTTTCTCGGCGTGAGCGCGCATCCCGTCGAGCAGCTGCTGGTCAAGCAGGCCACGCGCCCGCTCCACGAACAGCTCGCCAACTTCGACGAGCTGGCGCGCCACTTCGCCGGCACGCCGTACGCGCGCCACTTCAGCGGCGGTTGAACGTCGAGAGGCGCGCGCCGCCGAGCAGCTCGTCGCCGGTCATCGCGTAGTCGGGCGCGAGCGCGGCGCGCCCATCCGCGGCGCCGCGCAGGCGCTCGAGCTCGAACTGCACGAGGAGGATCGTCTTCGGCCGGCCGAGCTCGTCGGCGCTCGGCAGCTCGGCGGAGCGGACGACCCAGACGCGCTCGGCGTTCAGCCGCGCCTCGGTGTGATCGCGATCGAGGAACGCGGCGCGATCGAAGTAGTAGGCGAGGACCGCCAGGTGCCAGCGCGGGTGGACCACGATCGCGCAATCGCTCGCGCAGTCGCGCTTCAATCGCGACGCCACGAGCTGCCAGTCGTGCTCCTTCGGCGGGCTCGGCTCGAAGCCGCGCGCGCCGGCGGCGAGCGTCACGGCCACGAGCGCGAGCTGCGCCGACTCGCCGAGCGGCAGCGCGGCGATCGCCTCGCCCGCGAGCAGCGCCAGCGCCGGCGCGGAGTAGAGCACGTAGCGCGGGTGGAACATCGGCGCGAACCACGAGACCGCCAACATGAGCGCGAACGGCGCCGCCAGCCAGAGCCAGAGCGCCGCCCGACGGCGACGCGCCTCGGCCGCGCGCCGCACGACGACGGTGCTCAGCGCCGCCAGCGCCAGCGCGACGTAGAGCGGAGCGAGGCCGCCCGCGAGCTCGTCGAGCGCGGCGAGGATCCAGTGGCTCGTCGGCACGCGCTGCCACCCGGGCGGACCGAGGTGCCGCCGCAGCACCTCGAAGGCGAGCGGCGCGACCAGCGCGGCCGCGAGCAGTTGACCGAACGCAAAGCGCTTGAGGGTCCCGGGCGCGCGCGGCATCACCAGCACGACGCCGAGCTGCGCCACGAGGAAGAGCGCGGTGAGGTAGTGGGTGTAGACGAGCGCCGCGTCGACGAGCGCGAGCGCCAGCACCGCGCGCGCGCCCGGCCGCCGCGCGACCGCCTCGAGCGCGAGCAGCGACGCCACCACCAGCGCGCACGCGAGCGTCGTCGGGCGCGTCTCGTGCGCGTAGGCTTGCAGCGAGCCCGAGACCAGCAGCGCCAGCGAGGCGAACAGCGCCGCGCGCGCGCCGAACCACGCGCGCGCCAGCACGAACAGCTCGACCGCAGTCGCCACCGCCAGCGCCGCCGGCAGCGCGCGCACCGCCGCCTCTCCGACGCCGAACAGCCGCGTCCAACCGTGGAGCAGCAGGTTGAAGAGCGGCGGATCGAGCGTGCTCAGCGAGTCTGCGATCGCCGCTCGGAGCGGCTCTCGCGTCCACCAGACGTTGATCGCCTCGTCGCCCCACAAGCCCGGCCGCGCGAGCCCCCACAGCCGAACGCCCGCGTGCGCCGCCGCGATCGCCAGCGCGGTCCACAGCGGCGCGCCGTCAATCGCCCGCAGCGCGCGCGACCAGAAGGCGTCGCTCGTCCGTTTCCACGTCGCCAGCGTTTCGCGCATCGCCGCGCGCGCAGCATATCACCGACGAGTCTAGCGGAACGCCTGCCACAAGCCGATCGTGTTGCCGGCCGGATCGCGCAGCGTGGCGACCCACAGGTCACCTTCTCTATAGGGCGCTTTGACCACTTCGCCGTTGTGGACTGTGGCGCGTTCGACAGCACTGTGGATTTGATCGACGTAGAAATAAGGAACCAGACCCGGCTCCGCGGCGCTCGCGCGGCCGAGCACCCAACGTCCAATGAGGTGTCCTGTGGCGTCGGCGAAGCGGATGTCGTTGGCGTCGCGGCGCTGGAGCGTCCAGCCGAGCACGTGCTCGTAGAACGCGGCCGAGCGGCCGGCGTCGGCGGCGGGGATCTCCAGATAGGACAGACCACCGTGTCTCGTCAGTCCGGCGTCGACCATGTCGGCTCCTCGAATTCGTCAGTGCGTATTGGCGAAGTTGATCCCTTCGCGCAATTGCACGATCGCCTGTTGAATCAGCGCCAGGCCTTGCGCGCGATAACCGCCCTTGTCGTGTTTGGCTTCGCGGAGCTGGCGGCGCGCCTCGCGCAGCGCGACGATGGCGTTGCCCATGTGCGGCTGGCGCTCGGCGCCGGGCACCACCTCGTCGACGGGCTCGGGCGCGGCCGCTCCCTCGGGCGCGCCGAGCTCGGTCGGGTGCGCGGCGGCGAATTGCATGCCGGCGTTCACGGCGTCGATCGCCTGTTGAATGAGACCAATCGCCTGCTCGCGGTGGCCGCCTTTGTTGGGCGACGCGGCCTCGGTCTCGGCTTTGGCCTGCTGCAGCGCCGCCATCGCGGCCTGCATCTTCGGCTGTCCATTGTCCGCGGCCACCGCTCCGGTCGGCATCGGCTGCGGCGCCGACGCACAGGCCACGAACGAGAGACAGAGCGACAACAACCAGCGCGCATTACGCATGTGCTTCCCCCTTCAATAGGTTGAACATCATCGTTGAAACCCGGTTTGCGATCAATCGCCGCGCTCGGGCGGCGGGCGCAAGATCGTCCCCCGAGAATCGGACGAGTTCTCGCGGCCGCGGGTTCCGTGGAAGGCGAGCGGAGGCTAGGCGTCGAGGTCGCCGCGCCAGACGCGGGCGATGGGGGCGAGCAGGTCGAGCGCGGCGATCAGGAAGCCGAGGGTGGTGACCGCGCAGGCGAAGATCACGTGGCCGTAGAGCGTGAGCGACGCGAGCTGGCTGCGATCGATGGTGGCGAAGAAGAGCAGCCACGCGAGCGGCAGCGCGAGCGGCAGCCAGCGCACGCGGCCGGCGAGCGCGCCGGTGCCGGCGAGCAGGAGCGTCGCGAGCAGGTGCTCGCCGAGCGGGAGCTGGTCGGCGCCGGCCGACGCCCACGACGGAACGCCGGCGACCGCGGAGACCACGACCAGCGCGAGGCCGGCGAGGAAGCCGGCGACGAAGCCCGACTCCGCGCCGCGGCGCGCGCCGACCCAGATCGGCAGCGCGAGGTACAGCGGCGTGAACCAGAAGTCGTCGAGCGTCGCCTGCCCCTGAAACGCCACTTGGAGCGAAGCGAGCGCGAGCACGACGCCGGCCACCGCCAGCTCGTCGGTGGTGATCGCCGGCTTGCGGCGCAACAGCACCGCGAGCAGCAGCACCAGGCCGATCGCGCCGAACAAGAGGAAGCCCGACGCCGTCGAGCCGAGGCCGAGCAGCGCGCCCAGCGCCGCCTCGGGCGAGCGCCGCTTGCCCGACGGCTCCTCTTCGTTGGCCGCGTCGAAGCCGGTGATCGCCCAGCTCCCCCAGCGATACTCGAGCAGCACCGTTTGCCCGAGATACTTCTGCGCCGGGTGCTTGCCGTCGCCGTCGTCCTCGAGCCGATCCTTGTCTTTGTCTTTGTCGCCTTTGGCTTTCGGTTTCGGCGGCGGCGGCGGGCCGAACTCGAGCGCCACCGTCGCCGCGCTGTTGCGGCGCAGCGAGCGACCCGATTCGCCGAGGTAGCGCACCGTGCCGGTCTTGCAGCAGCCGTCGTTGAACGTCTCGCGCAGCTGCTCGCCCCACAGGCGCATGCCCTGCTGATCGATGTAGTCGCGGCGCGCGGCCACCAGCTTGTCGTAGTCGAGGTTCTCGAGCTGCTTGCGCGACTCGGGATCGAGATCCTTGAAGCCGAACGTGCGGCGCAGCGCCCACGCCTCGGGCGCGTCGTCGTCGAGGAGCTGCGCCAGGTTCGCTTTCGCGCGCGTCTTGTCGTCGGTGACGCGCAGGCCGGCCTCGAAGATCCAGCTGAAGTAGGAGCCGTTCTCGACGCGATCGCGCTCGCGGCGCGACAGGCGCGCCAGCTCCATCGCGGCCGCCTGCTCCGCCGACTGCAGCGCCGGCTGAAGCTCGGCCATGCCGGCCTTCTCGGCGGCGGCGGCGAGCTTGCCGAGCTTGCGATCCTTCGCCGCCTCGGCCGACGTGAGGTCCTGTCCCTCGGCGGCGGTCTGCTGCTCTTCGGTGAGCTCGGGGATGCCGACGGCGATCGCGCGCGCGCGCAGCTTGGCGCGATCGCCGAGCACGTCGGGCGAGCCGAGCTGCTTGCGCTCGTCCTCGACGAGCTGCGCCCAGCCCTTCTCGGCGACGAAGCGGCGGCGGCTCGCCTCGCGCAGCGTGCGCTGGTCGTCGCGCGACAGCTTGCGGAACTCTTTTTCGCCGAGCCCGCCGACGATGCGCCGGATGCGCCGGTACTCGCGATCGCCGAGCTGCGCCTCCTTGTCGAAGATGCCCATGATGCGCGCGTACTCGGCTTCGCCGCGCCGCTTGATTTCGCGCTCGGCGCGCCGCTGAAAGCCGAGCCGCTCGTCGCCGCGCAGCCGCGCAGCGTCGCCGGTCGACAGCGCCTCCAGCGCGCGGTGCACCGTCTGCGACGGCCGGCCAAACGGCCTCAGCGCGTGCACGCCGAGCAGCAACACCACCAGCACCACCAGCACGGCCGACCACAGAATGAGGCGGCCCGGTTTCGATTCATTCGAGGACGAGTTGTCGGGATACATGGAGGCTGGATACTACGGAACATTCGCCGCTGTCTTGCCGATCGTTCGCGGGTGTAAAATGGCGGGATGGGTCGGAGCGTGGCGTGCGCGGTGTTGGTGGCGTCGGTGCTGTGCGCGGCGGCGGCGCGCGC
>DASREC010000456.1:0-2057 GCA_035652295.1 Polyangia bacterium | reverse complement strand
CATCAATCGCTGGTGCGCACGCGTCAATCGATGATGCGCGCGCGTCAATCGATGATGCACGCGCGTCAGTCGACGGTGCACGCGCGTCAATCGATGGTGCACGCGCGTCAATCGATGATGCGCGCGCGTCCATCG
Organism: Polyangia bacterium; assembly: GCA_035652295.1. Lineage (GTDB taxonomy): Bacteria > Myxococcota_A > Polyangia > Palsa-1104 > Palsa-1104 > DASREC01. The sequence goes on along the minus strand of DASREC010000456.1, from coordinate 1,922 downwards.
ACGATGCGCGCGCGTCAGCGGCGCTTCATGCGCGAGGCCAACTCCTCGAGCCGGCGCTGCAGCTCCTCCATCTCGGAGCGCAGCTCGGGCCCGTCGCCGTCGTCGGCCTTGGCCCGCTTGCCCGACGCGCCGCTGCTCGACGCGCCGCCGCCCGACGCCGCGCCGCCGGTGGCCGGCGGCCAGCCGACCTCCTTGCCCCACGATCCCCACATCTGCTCGACGGCCGCCTGCGACGCCGAGCCCGCCTGGGTCACGCCGTCCGCCTGCCGCCGCAGCCACGCCGCGCCGGTCTCGAGGTACTGCCCGATCCACGCGCCGTACTGCCCGGTGCGCGCGCGGATGATCAGCTTGAGCAGCGACACCGGCAGGAGCTCGAGCTGCTCCGCGTTGTGCTCCTCGAGGATCAGCTGCACCAGGAACCGCCGGGTGATGTCCGCGCCGGTGTCGGCGTCGACGACCGCCAGGTCTTCGCCCTTGCGGATCAGCTCGGCGATCTCGGTCGCGGTCACCGCGCGGCGCAGCTGGGCGTCATACAGCCGCCGGTTGCCGTACCGCTTGATGACGCGCGCGCCGGCGGCGTGGCTGAACTGCTCCTCGGCGTCGGGCGCGCGGCGGTGCGGCGGGCGCCCGCGGCGCGGCTTCTTGGTTTCCTTGTTCGCAGCGCGACGTTTTGGCGGGTTGGGTCGGACCACGGCGGAGGACGCTAGCAGATGATGCACCTGCATAGCAACGTGCGCTTTGCGCCGATTTCGTGCGAGGCTGCGGCCTCGGGAGCCTTCATGCCCAAGCGCGAGCGCCCGCCTTTCGATCCGCTGGAGGCCGCCTTCCGCGCCGGCCAGGCGGCGTACAAGGAGGGGCTGATCTACGTCGTGAACGCGCGCCGCCGCGCGCTGCGCAAGCCGCCGGTCGACTGGCCGCGCGTGGGCTCGACCGCGCACGACGTGGTGTGGCGCGACGGCGTGGCGCGCCTGCATCATTATCGTCCGCTCCATGATGCACCTGCATCAAAACCGGGCGCCGCGCCGCTGCTGATGGTCTGCTCGCTGATCAACCGCCCCTACATCCTCGATCTGATCGAGGAGCGCAGCGTGGTGCGCCGGCTGCTCGCCGCCGGCCGCGACGTGTGGCTGCTCGACTGGGGCACGCCGGAGCCGGGCGACGCCGAGCGCAGCCTCGCCGGCTACGTGCTCGAGCGGCTGCCGCGCGCCGCCGCCGAGGTGCAGGCGCGCACCGGCGCCGAGGCGCTGCACGTGCTCGGCTACTGCATGGGCGGCACCTTCGCGCTGATGGCGATCGCCGCCGGCCGACTCGCCGCCGCCAGCCTGGTCGCGCTGGCGGCGCCGGTCGAGCTGCACGACGGCGGGCTGCTGTCGGCGTGGTCGCGCGCGCCCGGCTTCGACGCCGCCGAGGTGGCGCGCGTCTACGGCAACGTGCCGCCGCACCTGACCGGCCCGGCGTTCAAGATGCTCGATCCCGTCGGGCTCGCCACCAAGCTGGTGCACCTCGACGGCAAGATCGGCGACGACGACTTCGTGCGCTTCTTCCTGGCGATGGAGACGTGGCTCGAGGACTCGGTGGCGTTCCCCGGCCGTGCGTTCGCCGAGTGGATCGCGCTCTACCGCGACAACGCGCTCACGCGCGGCCTGCCGGTCGACCTGCGCCGCGTGCGCTGCCCGATCCTCAACATCGTCGCCGACGGCGACTACATCACGCCGCCCGAGTCGTCGCTGGCCCTCGGCGCGCTGTGCGGCTCGGCGGAGCACGAGGTGGTGCGCATGAGCGGCGGCCACATCGGGCTCTCCACCGGCGGCGCCGCCCACCGCCAGCTCTGGCCGCGCGTCGCCGCCTGGCTGGCCGCCCACGAGCCCGTGATGCGCCCGCATCAAGACGTGAAGCAAGCGCACCAAGGCGTGAAGCAGGCG
>DASREC010000455.1:0-4659 GCA_035652295.1 Polyangia bacterium | reverse complement strand
CGCGCGGCGATGATGAGCGCGAGCGCGCAGACGGCGACGGCGGCGGTATGCAGCGCGAAGGTCGCGCCGAGCTGCGCCGGCGCGCCGGTGCGGCGCGCGGCGCTAACGTGCGGGAAGACGACCATGCCGACCGACGACGCGACGAGGTTTGGCGCGGCGAGGAACGCCGTCGCCGCCGAGTACAGCCCGACGTCGTGCGACGACAGCGCCAGCGAGATGAGCGCGGTATCGAGGCCGAGCGCCTGCGGCGCCAGGCGTCCGACGTGGGCGCGCGCGCCGTAGTGCAGCGCCTCCTTCGCGAGCGCGCGGTCGACGCGCCCGAGGCCGCCGTCGCGCCAGACGAGCGCGAGCGCGAGCGCATCGGCGCAGGCGTGCGCGGCGAGGTACGCGAGGGCGCCGGCGATCGGCGTGAGCACGCCGGCGAGGGCGAACGCGACGATGGCGGCGCAGTAGAGCACCGGCAGGGTGATGCGCACGGCGTTGAAGGCGGCGAAGCGCAGCCGGCCGGCGAGGACGTCGATGGCGCAGGCGCCGGCCAGGTACAGCGGGATGAGCGGGGCCATCGCAAGCGCGTCGCGCCGGAGGTGCTCGTCGAGCACGAACGGGACGAGCGCGAGGTACACGGCGACGAGCGCGACCGACTGCACGGCCGAGAGCGCGAGCGTCGTCGCCGGGACGTTGGGACGGCGGCGGGGGTCGGCGCTGAGGTACGTGGCGGCTGCCTCGACGCTCAGGTTGCCGAGCGTGACGACGAGCTGGGGCCAGAGCAGCAGCAGGGCCAGGTCGCCGCGGCCGGAGGGTGCGAGGACGCGGGCCGCGACGGTGCCGCTGACGACGCCGAGGGCGGCGCTGGCGCCGCTCGTGCCGAAGGTGCCGGCGAGGCGTGGCAGGACGACGCGGGCATCGTCGCGCCAGCGGCGGGCGAGCGCGTTCATGCGGCCACCTCGACGTCCGCGTCCGCGCGGGCTGAAAGCCCGCGCCGTGGGGATGCGTGCTGCGGAGGTTGGCGCAGCGCGGGCGTCACATCGCGCGGCGTGCGCAGTGCGATGGGCGCGGCCTTCGGCCGCATCCAGACGGTCATCGAGAACGTGAGCAGGTCGCGCTCTGCGAAGCGCCCTGTCAGCGCGCGCCAGGCCGCGGGGTGCTGGCGACGGTAGCGGAGCGCGGGCTGAGAGACGGCGAGCACGGTGTGCGCAAGGTTGAAGTGCCGCCGGAAGATGCGCAGGTAATCGTCGTAACGCAGGCGGCTGAACATGCCGTGGCGCAGCCAGACGAGGCCGTCCTCGAGCTCCGCCGGGATGCCGCGCGCGAGCAGGTAGCGTTCGAGCCCGGCGTCGTCCATCGACAGGTGCTCGAAGGCGCCGTCGTAGTGGGCGCCGCCGTAGGTCCACCACAGCGGGCCGAAGTTGGCGAAGGCGAGGCCGCCGGGCCGCAGCACGCGCGCCATCTCGCGCGCGGCGTCGTCGACGCGGTCGATGTGCTCGAAGAGCGCCGTCGACGCGACGAGGTCGAACGAGGCATCGGCGAAGGCGAGCGCCCGCGCGTCCATGCGGGCGAACCGCACGCCCGGGACGGCGTGCCAGTGGCGCGCGTGGTCGAGCGCATCGACCGCCGTCAGAGAGCGCGGCTGCTGCGCGCGCCAGAGCGCGAGCTCCTCACCACGGCCGGCGCCGAGCACGAGTACGTCGGCGCGCGCGACATCGACGTAGCGCCGCGTGCGGCAGAGGTGCGCCTCCGGTTCGTTGCCGCGGCCGGTGAGGCGCACCTCGTCGAACTCCATCTCGCGCAGATACGGCGCGACGCGCGTGTACACGGCCGGGCGGTTCGAGAGCCAGGCAAGCGCGGGATACGCGGCACGCACGGCGGCGACGACACGCGGGTGGCGCTTCGCCGCCGCCTTAAGCCGCGCGAGCATACGACGCCTCTCCGATCGGCGCGCCGCGCAGCAGCGGGCCGAAGACGAGCCGGTTGCGGTCATCAACGTAGTCGGACCACGTGCGGGCGGACGCCAGCTCGCGGGCGCGCTCGCCCATGCGGTGGCGCAGCGCGGCGTCGGCGAGCAGCGTGTCGAGCGCCCGCGCGAGCGCGGCGGCGTCGCACGCCGGCACGACGAAGCCAGTCTCGCCCTCGCGCACGAGCTCGCTGCTACCGGCAGCGTCCGAGACGACGACCGGCAGTCCGGCCGCCATCGCCTCGTTCGTCACCAGACCCCAGCCGTCCTCGACCGACGGCAGCACAAAGATGTCGGCCGCGGCATACTCGGCCGCGAGCGTCGCGCCGGTCTTCGGTCCGGCGCTGGTGACATGCGGCGGGAGGCCGCCGAGTCGCCCGACCAGCGCGTCGTTGCGGCGGCCGACCAGGCGCAGCTCGGCGGGGCGGTCGAGCATGCGGAAGGCGTCGAGCAGGTACGGGATGCCCTTGCGCAGCGAGACGCCGCCGACGAAGAGAATGCGCGGTGTGCGGCTGTCGCGAGCGCGCGCGATCGGCGCGCGGGCGTACGCGCTCGCGTCGACGCCGTAGGGGATGACGGCGACCTTCTCCGCCGGCACGCCGCGCTCGACGAGCGTGCGCTTCGTGAGCTGGGAGATGGCAATGACCGCGTCGGCCTCGGCGTATTCGCGGAGGGTGCGCGCGACCACGCGCGGCGAGATCACCCCGCGGTCGGCGGCGGCGCCGTAGCGCGCGAACTGCGCGCCCAGGATGTGCGCCTGCGTCTCGATGTGCACGGACGCGACCTCGAGCACGGCGGGCAGGCCACGCCGGTGCGCCGCCCGGATCGTGTGCAGCGCGGTGCTGCACCAGGCGTTGACGGCGTCGCAGTGGCCGAGCGCGCGCGAGGCGGCGACGTCGAATGCGACGCTGAAGGCGTGCTGGTGCGGCGCCTGTAGCGGACGGGGGAGCGCGCGCTGGGCGAGCCAGTCCCAGGCGCCGAGCGGCGCCAGCGCGACGGTGCGCCGGCGCGGCACGCCGAAGCGCCGCGTGCGCGTCGCCGGCACGGGCGAGGCGATGCGGGCCAGCTCGCGGCGCCGCGCATGCTCGCGCGCGGCGGCGAACGCGGCCGGGAACTTCGCCGGCGTCGTGATGGTGAGGCGCATCAGGCAGCCTTCGACCGTGGGCGCTCTGCGATAGCCGCATCGGGCGCGTCGGGTGGCTGCGCCGCCTGTCGCTTGACGCGCACGTAACGCCGGACGCGCGCAGCTGCGGAGTGCAGGCGCGCGGTCTCGTGCGACGAGGACGGAGCTGCCGACGCGCGCGCGTTCGCGCTTGCCGACGCGTGGGGGGATCTGTCCGTACGTCTGCGAGGACGAGGACGGGCGCCAGCGCCGCAGATGCGAATGAGCGTCTCCCACTCGCCGAGGCGGTGGGCGGCGAACTGGATGTGGCGCAGCGCCCAGAACGCCGACACGTCGCGCAGGCCGCGCGGCGACCGGCGCGCGAGGGCGAACGCTTCGATGGCGTTCGGCACGATGAGCAGCGCGCGGACGGCCGACACGGCGAGCGCGGCGGCGCGGCGCGCGACCACCAGCGCGAGCGGCAAGCCGCGGATGCCGTGCTCGATGTGGGGCACGGCGCGGCCGCGGCCGCGGAACTGCGCGATGAAGCCCGGCACCGCCGCCGGCACGCGGTGGCGGACGACGATGCCGTAGTCGACGCGCCAGCGGTAGCCGGCGGCGACGAGGCGGCGCAGGAACTCGACGTCCTCGCCGCCGGCGCCCAGGATCTCCTCCGGGAAAAGCGCCGCCAGCGCCGCCTCGCGGCGGCAGGAGAAGCCTTCGCTCCAGCCGACGCGCGCGGGCGGGTAGTCGCGCTCGTGCAGCGCCTGCAGGTAGCGGCCCGTCGCGCAGTCGAGGTTCTCGACCCGCCCGTCGACCGAAACGGCGTCGGCGCCGGCCGCGTACACGCCGGCAAGGCGCGCGAGGAAGTCTCGCGGCAGCAGGACATCGGCGTTCAGGAAGACGACGATATCGCCGCGGGCGGCGCGGGCGCCGGTGTTGCGCGCCGCGGCGACGCCACGCCGCAGGCCCTCCGAGACGACCCGCAGGCGGCGGTCGCCACGCCACGGGCGGAGGCGGGCGAGCGTGCCATCGGTGGAGCCGCCGTCGACGACGATGACCTCGCGCGCCGGCAGCGTCTGGGCGAGCACGCAGCGCACGGTATCGGCGATGTCGGCGGCTTCGTTGTAGGTGGGGATGACGACCGAGAACGACAGCGGGCCGCTCGCGAGCGAGCCTGATGCCGACGCGATGCCTGGGGCCGCTTCCATGCGACGCCTCCGGTGTGCTGTGCCTGCGCTCGGAATTGTCCGTGCGCGGCGCTCGGCGAGGTATCGGGCAAACCCTGCGCCTGCGCGCGCGAATTCCCTAGGCAGCGCGGCGCGCGACGGCGACGGCGGGCGCGGGCTCAGCGCCGGGCGCGGCCGCGCGGCGCGCGCGTCGCGGCTTCGCCGGCGCGGGCGAGGGGCCGAGCGCCGAGGCGATACGCGTCGCGAGGTACCAGTCGAGCGTCCGGCGCAGGCCGTCTTCGAGGTCCGTGCGCGCCTCGAAGCCGAAGCGCTCGCGGGCGCGCGTCGTGTCGAGCATGCGGCGCGGCTGGCCGTCGGGTTGCGAGCGGTCCCAGACGATGCGGCCGCTGTACCCGCAGATGCCGCCAATCAGCCGC